>JAFGJR010000117.1 GCA_016928975.1 Sedimentisphaerales bacterium
ACCCATCGCCGCCAGGGCCTTCAAGCCCCCGATTCCCAACAGAATCTCCTGGCGGATGCGCAGCTCGCGGTCGCCGCCGTACAAGCTGCTGGTGATCATGCGGTCGCCCGGAGAGTTGGCCTCGATGTTCGTGTCGAGCAGATACAGCTTCACCTTGCCCACAGAAACACACCAGACCTGGGCCTGCACGCAACGGCCCGGGTACTCGATGCTGATGAGCAGTGGCCGGCCGCTGTGCTTGCACATCAGCTCGACCGGCATGCTGTGGAGATCGTTGTCCTCGTACCTCTCCTGTTGCCAGCCATCGACGTTGAGATACTGGCGGAAGTAGCCCTTCTGGTACATCAGACCGATGCCGACAATGGGGATGCCAAGGTCGGATGCGCTCTTGAGGTGGTCGCCCGCGAGAATGCCCAGCCCGCCGGCATAGATCGGCAGACACTCGTGGAGCCCGAACTCCGCACTGAAATAAGCGATCGCCGCATCGCGGTTGTCGCGACAGACCTTCTCATACCAGGACGGCGCCTCCAGGTAGTCCCGCAGGACGGCCGACGCCCGCTTCAGCTCGTTGAGGAAGCTCTCGTCGGTGGACAGGGCTTCCAGCCGCTCCTGCGAGACAGTGCCCAGGAGCTTGACCGGGTTGTGACCGCTGGCAATCCACAATGCGGGGTCGATCCGCCGAAACAGCTCGGAGATTTGAGGATTCCAGGACCAAAGCAGATTGTTGGCAAGAACGTCCAATTCCCTCAGTGATTCGGGCAGCGCCGGCAACACGGTGAAGCTACGCACACTCGGCATGTCTACTCCTTGCATTCCATTCAGCGATGTAGAAGGCGGGCATCACCCACCTTGTGCAGAAACGCAAGGTTCTGCGCCTCTGCGCAACTCAGGCTTGTTATCGGCAATCCCTCCGCCACGCTTAACCCCGAAAAAGGCTGGGATTTGACGTCCCCAGGCACTTGTCGCGGCGTCAGTCGGGTCCAAGACCATCGCGGCCTCGCAACGTGAAGGCCCCCGCCGAACAGACAGGGAATGAACCTCTCGACTACGGACGAAGACCAGCCACCCCAATGGAGAATCTGACGATCATCTACCAGCCACTTGTTCTCAGTTAACGGTTCTCAGTCGTGCGACCGACAACCGCCTGCTGTCAACTGACAACTACTTGTACACTCTGCCAAGGCATCCCACGACCGCCTTCTTCAGGGCCAGGGGCTCGATCTGGCCCAGGTGGCGGTACACAACCTCGCCGTGAGGCTTGATCAGCAACGTATAGGGGATCGCGCCTTGCCACCTCGGGTCCACCGCGTCGATGAAGGCATACACGTCGCCGTCATAGACGTAGTTCATGAAGGACGCCTGATTCTTCTTGAGAAACGACAGCGCTGCACCTTTCGCTTCGACGCCTTCGACGTTGATGCTCACCATCCTGAACTCGCGCCCGCGGTACATGCGGTTGATCTCGATGAACTCGGGGAACTCCACTACGCACGGCCCGCAACGGGTCGACCAGATGTTGACCAGGCACACATCGTTTGAGTCGTTCTTGAGCACCGTCTTGACCCCTTCCAGGTCTATCATCCCAAGGGTTACCGGCTCTTGAGCCCATTCTTCGAGGGATTGCCTCACAGAGGCACGTTTATCCGACCATTTGATGGAGCAACCGAAGGTTTTGGTCTTCTCGACAGGCACAGGTCGCCCGGCTAACAGCGCTTCGATCGCGTTGCGGGCATCAGGTGATGTGACCTTCTCCGGCTGTTTCTCGTTGTTGTCCACCCTGCCGACGTAGCGCAGCTTCCGCTCGGCATCGAAGATAAACACGTGCGGCGTGCTCATTGGGCCGTAGGCTTTCGACACCTGCTGCTCGTTGCCGTCGTAGAGATAGGGGAAGTTGAAGCCCTTGTCCTTGGCGCGGATCTTCATATCGACGATGGAGTCGCCCACATCGGTATACCCCAACTCGTCCAGCCGAACCGCCAGCGGATCGTTCGGCGAGATCGCCACCAGCGCAACGCCCTTGTCCTTGTAGTCCGCCGCCAGTTTCTTGATCCGCTCCTCGTACGCCTGTGCCGTCGGGCAGTGGTTGCACGTGAATACGATCACAAGCACTTTTGCGGAGTTATACTCCGACAGCCGGTGCATCTTCCCATCCACTCCCGGAAGCACAAAATCGGGCGCCTTGGCCCCAATCTCCAGCGTCTTGATCTCCTCCGCTGCCAGGGAAACGCCGGCGACGATCAGGGAAATAACGAGGCCGCAGACGATTGCTTTGCACTCTGATCTATCCATTCGTCTTCTCCTTCAATGCGAGTAGACTTCGCCCACCATTCATGCGTAGTCTACCCGATCTTCACCTCCGCCGCCAGCCCGTGGCTTCGATCCGCGCGAATTCCGCCTGGATGTCGTTGCCCTCGTGGAAGGACAGCCAGCCGTGCAGGCGATGCGTCTGCCCCGGCTCCAGGTCGGGGAACTTCGGGTCCGAATGAAAGCACGGGCACTGCTCGTTGCCCCAGGGCCGGTCGCAGCTCTCCCAGGCCGTGACGATCCAGCGCTTGCCGTTCTCGGACCGGCAGGCGACATAGGGATTCGTGAAGACCTTGTTCTCGTTCGTCTGTGCGGCAAACCCCGCCGCCATCTTCGTCATCACGCAGATCTGCACCCGCAGGTCCGTCAGCCTCTGCTCTGTCCCATTCCGCAGCCACATCTCCATCCGCACCGCCTCTTTCGTGGGCACCGCCTTCACGCCGAATGCAATCCCATTAGGCAGCGTCCGCTCGATGTCGAGGCTCCCATCCACCCGCCGGTTCCACTCCAGCTTCGGCAATTCGATCCCCTGCTTCGTCCAGATGGTGTCGATGTGTTTGTGCGCCAGGTACGTCAGCCCCAGGTTAGACCAGATCGCCTCCGGCACATCGACTACCACATAGCTGTTGGGGTCCCACGGCGTGAACACACTGAATTTCGTCTCCCGCTGCGGATCGACAGCCCCCTCCAGAAATCCGATTCGCGGATGCCGCCCACCGGGATAGGGCAGAATAAACAATCTCACAGCCCCATCTCTCGCGGGTCGGTTATCCGCGCGGATATCAGCCTTCTTCCACGCCGCGACAATCTCCGACTCAATCAGACCCGTCGCTGCGCGTACCTCATCAATCGTGAAACGGTGATGCCAAACCATGTTCCGCAGCCAGTATGCTAATTCCGCATCGTTGCAGGGCCGCCGCACATTTGGCCGTCTCTGCTCGTTGCTCTCCGCGTTCCAGGCGGCGGTAGCTCTGACCGGCTCCGCTGATATCCCAGCGAGTAGTCCCGTAGACACTGCGAGTAATGCGACCTGCATCTGACCCATTTCTACCCCCCAGAAGACCTTCAGCGATAGGTCATTCAAGGCTCACTTGTCAGCAACGTGGGCTTCCCGGTTCAGGCACTGTTTTGCTCCGGACTCAAGAGCCACGGTAAGGAATATCCGAAGCATTCACGGCTACATTCTCATATCCACTTGCTTGCAGGAGTATCTCACATGCGACTTTTGCTTCTCTCTGGCACATCATAGGACCAACGCGAACCTCCGTAACGGGCAAGAGTACTTTCGACTGAATTCGTTCCTGCTCCAATTTGCGTGTCCTCATCTTTGTCGGGGACTCACCATTTGGTACGTTGGACCTGTTATCGCCTTCTGGATTGGCGGTAAGAAAGAACTTCACATACGGAACTGGCAGCCCATACGTGCGATGGTCACGAAAATGGATGGGAGGCTCCTTCTCAAAAATCCAGAGCGGGTAGCCCCCACGACTCATATTATGAGTCGACACCGAGATCAGGCGCACTTCCTTCTCAGCCTCGTAGTGTGCATTCTTGTACTTCATCGAAGCGGCAAACAGTAGATTCGATGCGCCAGCTCTCTTGGCTTGATCGTCAAGGCAGTTGCCGTTCCATTGCCCAATAGAGGACTTCTGACGTATCCACTCTTTGATTGCCGGCGCATCATAGACGCAATCATATAGATGGAATTCCGTCTTGATCAGCTTGCTCGCATCGAAACCGATGCAGAAGCTCCCGTATGCGCGCCATTGTTCCAGCAAATCCGGAGCCCTGCTGAATGAGGCTATGTAGTAGTCGTTGTCTTCCCACCTGTGCGTCTTACTGGATTCCCACTGCTCCTGCACATGCTCGTTCGCAAACGGGCCACTCCCCAGCGCCTGGTCCCTCGTTAAATCCCAGAATGCTCTGCATTCTGTCGTGTCATTGACGAATGCCGCATTGGTTAGCCATATCTCGCTGTTACCGACAATCCCGCGCAGTCCTTCAGCAGAAGTGTAATGATAGACCATGTCACCCTCGTTGAATGAATCTGCAAGAGCATTGCAGAGATCATGCAACTGCTTGCTTCTATCGTCTGACGACACCGCAGTATTCCTTCTCACATCACAAGTACGCGTCTCCAACGCAACTCATCTTGGGTCTTTCGCCACACATATGCTACGACCGGTGCGCAGCAGATTCAAGGACCGCTCTTCTCGGAAAACACATTTCGTAAGAGACCTATCAGCGTTTCGGGCTCGAAGTAGGCTTCGGGGAGGCGGACGTGGATCGTTTTGGGGTCGGGGACTCGGACGGAGCCATGCGTGTTGGCGAAGAGACGCTGGGCCTTCTTGCCGGGGTCTTTTCGGAAGGAGAAGATCAGGTCGCCGGTGGGCCGGCCGCCCTCGGGAGGGACGTCGTTTGGGGACATCTGGACGATGATGCTGCGGATGTCCCATTTGGCGGCGGCGATGCGCAGCTCGGCCAGTTCGAGCAGGACCCGGGCCTCGTCAGGCACCGGGCCGTAGACGTCGGCCAGTTCCGCCTGGACTTGCTCCAGGTCCGCCGGCGTCCGCGCGACGGCGATCTTACGATAGACGTCCATTCGCTGCCGCTCGATGGGGATGTAGTTCTTCGGGATGTAGGCGGGAAAGCCGAGATCGATGGTGGTCGTCGGCAGAGGAGACGCAAAATCTTGCGTCTCTACAACCCCGCTCTTGAGCTGGCGTACGGCGTCGGCGAGCATTTCGCAGTACATCTGGTAGCCGACAAGCTGGATGTGGCCGGACTGCTCGGCACCGAGGATGTTGCCCGCTCCGCGAATCTCCAGGTCACGCAATGCGATGCGAAATCCGGCACCGAGGTGGGAGTACTCCTCGATGGCCTTGAGCCGCTTGGCGGCTACCGGGGAGACCGGCCGGGTATTGGGCAGGAGCATGTAAGCGTATGCCCGATGCTTGTACCGCCCGACCCTGCCGCGAAGCTGGTGCATTTCCGCCAGGCCGAAGCGGTCGGCGTCGTTGATGAAGATCGTGTTGGCATTGGGGATGTCCAGGCCCGACTCGATGATCGTCGTGCACACGAGCACATCTGTGTGACCGAGCACGAAGTTGATCATCGCGTCCTCGAGCTCGCGCTTGCTCATCTGGCCGTGCGCGATGCCGATCTTCGCGTCGGGAGCGAGTTTGCCGATCTCCCAGGCCTTCTTATCGATGGACTGGACGCGGTTGTGCAGGAAGAAGACCTGGCCCTGGCGGTTCAGCTCGCGATAGATCGCCTTGCGAATCAGCTCGGGATTGTAGGTGGTGACGCTGGTGACGATGCTGCGCCGGTCCAACGGCGCGGTGGTCAGCGAGCTGATGTCGCGCAGGCCCAGCAGCGCCATATGCAGTGTGCGAGGGATGGGCGTGGCGGTCATCGTCAGGATGTCCACGTCGACCCGCATCTTCTTGAGTCGTTCCTTGTGCTCGACGCCGAACCGCTGCTCCTCGTCGATGATCAGCAGGCCCAAGTCCTTGAAGGCAACGTCCCCGCTTAGGAGCCGGTGCGTGCCGATGAGAATGTCCACGTTGCCCTGGCGGGTGCGAGCGAGGATCTCTTTGGCTTGGCGACCGGTCTTGAAGCGGTTGAGGACTTCGATCGTCACGGGAAAGTCGGCGAACCGTTCCGTGAAGGTCCGGCCGTGCTGGACGGACAGCACCGTCGTCGGCACGAGCACGGCGACCTGCCTGCCGCTCTCGACGGCCTTGAACGCCGCACGCATCGCCAGCTCGGTCTTGCCATAGCCGACGTCACCGCATAGAAGCCGGTCCATGGCAATGGACTCTTGCATATCGCCCTTGATCTCGCCGGCAGCAGTGATCTGGTCCGGCGTCTCCTGGTACGGGAACGACTCCTCGAATTCCATCTGCCAGCTCGAATCGTCGCCGTAGGCGATGCCGCCCATCGCCTGGCGCTTCGCCTGGACTTCCAGCATCTGGGCCGCAAGGTCGCGGACGGACTCGGCGACCTTCTCCTTCTGCTTTTGCCATCGTTTGGAGCCGATCTTGCTCAGCGTCGGCCTCTTGGGGCTGGTGCCGATGTACTTCTGAACCAGCGCAACGTTCTGAACGGAGACGTGAATCTTCACGCCGTCGGCGTACTCGATGGTCAGGTACTCCGCTTTGCCGCCCTTCTCTTCAAGAGTCTCGGTGCCCTGGAATTTGCCGATGCCGTAGGAGACGTGGACGACATAGTCGCCCGGCTGCAAGTCGGCCAGCGTGTCCACCGGGGCGGTCGTGTGCATCGCCCGTTCGCGGCGGCGCAGGGCGTACTGCCCGAACAGCTCGTGATGGCTGACAACGATCTCGTTGAGGGACTCGATCACGAAGCCCTGGTGCACGTATCCGATGGGCAGGTGGAAGTTGCGAGGAATTGTGTGGTCGATTTCCTTGATGATCTCGGTCACCCGCTGGACCTCGGCGGGGCTCTCACAGTACAGAGACACACTGCTGCCGTCTTTGGCCCGCTGGATCAGCTCTTCGAGGGCCGCCTTGTGTCCCGCCCACAGGGACGTGGCCTTGCGTTCGAACTGCTGGACGCTCTTGACGCTCAGCCGCAGGGATTCCGCCGGTTCGCCCGCGGCGAATCGGCATACGTGCAACTGTGCAAACCGGGCGATGGAGTTGTAGATGTCCGTCCAGGAATAGAGCCGCCCGGCCTTCTCCACGCGGGCCAGGAAGACGCCGGCGACCTCCTGAACCTCGTTCGGCTCCTCGATCACGACGGTCGTGTCCTGCGGCAGGATGTTCGTGAACAGCTCCCGCTGCTCGACGACGATCTGCGAGGCGGCGGCCACGACGTTGACGCTGCGGATCTCGTGCGTGGATCGCTGGGTGTCGAGGTTGATCTGGCGAATGCTCTCGATGGTATCGCCAAAGAACTCGATCCGGATGGGCTGCGCCTCCTGCTCCGGCCCCTCCTCCGGCGGATTCACCAGCGTCTTGCCGCTGGTCAGGGGAGCGTAAATGTCGATGATGCCACCCCGACGGGCAAACTGGCCGGGCAGATCGACTGCATCGACCCGTTCGAAGTTGTTCCGAACCAGCCACTCGATCACTATCTCGGGGTCGGCGGCTTCGTCATGCTTCAATCGTAGCGAGCTTTCATCCAGCGCCGCCAGCTTGGGGATGGGCTGGCAGAGCGCCTGGACGGGAGCGACGATCACAAGGTTGCTATATAGCACGGCGTCCGAGTCCGCCAGCCGCGATATGACCCGAAGCCTCTCCGCCCGCGTTTCATCCGTCGCATCGGCCAGATCTTCCTCGCCCTCCCACGCCGGCAATAGCTCGACATGAGCGGCCCCGAACGTCTTGAGATCATCGAACGCGCGGTCCGCATCGTCGATGTGCGCGCACAGGTAGAGGATGGGCCGATGCAGACTCTTCGAGAGATGGGCCGTCAGCAGGCGCGCAAAGGATCCCCACGTTCCCTCGACTTTCACCGGCCCCTCACGGGCCTGGCTCAATCGGGAAACAACCTGAGAAACCACCATGTCTGGCGCCAGATCCATAGCGAGGTTCTGTGCAGGGCAGTATACCAGGCAGCGACCTCACAGGCGAGCAAGATTCGTTCGCGGGCGTCGTGCGCGCACGCGATGGGGCCGTTCGCTACTTTGGATTGCAGGGCTGGATCGTTCGCTCGGCGCTGGCGGCTATGGCTGCTCTTTGATTCGCTGCAACGACCGTTTCGCCGCTTTTACGACGTTCTCCGTCGTGATTCCAAATCCCTCGTAGCAGACCTTCCAGGGCGCCGAGGCGCCGAAACCGGAGAGCCCGACAAACTCGCCATACTCGCCGAGCCACCGGTGCCAGCCGAAGTCGGTCGCCGCTTCGACCCCTACACGAGCCTTCACGCTCGGCGGAATCACGGAAGTGCGGTACTTCTCATCCTGTTTCTCGAACAGCGCCCAGCAGGGCATGCTGACCACCTGCGAGGCAATCCCTTCCGCGTCGAGCGTGCTCGCCGCCTCCATCGCGATCGCAACCTCAGAGCCGCTGGCCAGCAGGATCACGTCGGGCTTGCCCCGGCTGGTGACGACGTACGCTCCGCGGCTGAGGTTCGCAGCGGAGGCGCACTTGTTCTGATCGATCACCGGAATGTTCTGGCGGCTCAAGAGCAGCGCCACGGGCCGGTCGCGATTCTCCAGGATGTACCGCCACGCATAGGCGGTCTCATTGGCATCGGCCGGGCGAATCACGAGCAGATGAGGAATCGAGCGTAGCGCCGCGAAATGCTCCACTGGCTGGTGCGTCGGCCCGTCTTCGCCCAACCCGATACTGTCGTGCGTGAAGACAAAAATGGTCGGGTATTTCGAGAGCGCCGCGACGCGGACTGCCCCGCGCATGTAGTCGGAGAAGACCAGGAAGGTGCCGCCGTAGGCGAGCAACAGCCGCGACAGGGAGATGCCGTTCATGATGGCGCCCATAGCGTGCTCACGGACGCCGTAGCGGATGTACCGGCCTTCCAAGGCGTTCTTCTGGAAATCCACGGCACCGGCGAACCGTGTATTGTTGGATGGCGTCAGATCCGCTGAGCCGCCCAGGACCAGGGGCAGTTTCGGCATGAGGGCGTCGAGCACCTTGCCGGAGGCCACACGAGTGGCCACGGCCTGCCCTGCCTCGAACTTGGGGACAATGGCGTCGAGGTCGATCGGCAGATTCCCCTCGGCGGCCGCTTTGAACTCCTTCGCCAGACCGGGATGCTCCTTCGCATACTGCGCGAACCGCTTGTCCCACTGCTTCTGGGCCTCTTTGCCCCTCTCGACCGCTTCGTGCATATGGGCAAGGACCTCCTCGGGGACGTGGAAGTGCTTGTCGGGGTCCCAGCCGAATCGCTTCTTGGTCTTACGAATCTCCTCCTCGCCGAGCGGGGCGCCGTGGGCCTTGGCGGTATCCTGCATGGTCGGGGCGCCGTAGGCGATGTGCGTGCGGAGCTGGACGATGGACGGCCGACCGATCTCGCTCTTGGCGTTGATGAGAGCTCGCTCGAAAGCGTCCATATCGTTGCCGTCGCCGTCGACCTTCTGAACGTACCAGCCGTAGGCCTCGAAACGCTTCGCCCGGTCTTCGGTGAAGGACAGTTCCGTCGGACCGTCGATGCTGATGTGATTGTCGTCGTAGACGACCACGAGGTTGTCCAGGCCCAGGTGTCCGGCAAGCGAGCAGGCCTCGGAGGACACGCCCTCTTCGAGGTCGCCGTCACCGGCCGTGACGTAGATCTTGTAATCGACGATCGGGAACCCCTCGCGGTTGAAGTGCTTGGCCAGGTACTTCTGCGCGATGGCCATGCCGATCGCATTGGAGATGCCCTGGCCGAGCGGCCCGGTCGTCGCTTCAATGCCGAGCTCCGGATGATACTCCGGGTGTCCCGGCGTCTTGCTTTGCCACTGGCGGAACTGCGTGAGGTCCTCCAGGGTGAGGTCATAGCCGGTCAGGTAGAGCAGCGAGTAGAGGAGCATGCTGCCGTGTCCGCCCGACAGGACAAAGCGGTCGCGATTGTGCCACAGGGGGTCGGCCGGGTTGTATTTCATGTGCCGCATCCAGATGACATATGCCGCCGGCGCCATCCCCATCGGCATGCCCGGATGGCCCGACTTCGCCTTCTCCACCGCGTCCAGCGTGAGGAATCGAATCGTATTCACGCACAATTCATCAAGTTCCGACAATCCCGGATGACCCATCACTCAATCCTAATCCACAGATATTCATATTCTCTTTCGACCGCAAAACGAAGGCGACAGCATACCAGCCCACGTCCCGGCTGGCAATCCCTTTGCGCCTGCCCGTGCGTGCTACAAGTGCAGCCAGGTTGCCGCTGCCAGCGATGCACGGGCCGAGCCTTTCAGAAGCTCTCGCCGCGAGACTTGAGGTCGAGATCCAGAGAGAACCGTCATCTTCCACTCATCGCTTGACACGGGCGTTGCCCTGCCAGATGCTCCAGATCTCCTCCTCGTCGGCCGGCTGCGCGTAGTCGGTCAGTAGCGTGACGACCAGGGCCCCGGTCGCCCAGCCGAACTGCACCCACCTAGCAGGTTCCCAGCCCCGCAGGATTGCATAGAGCATACCGCCCACGAAGCCATCGCCGCCACCGATCCGGTCGATCACCCCGATCTCTCGCGGCTCGACGACGTGCCAGTTGCTGCCCTCGGCCATGATCGCGCCCCACCGATGGCAGTTGGCGTTGACGACCTCTCGCAGAGTCGTCGCAAAGACCGTTGCGCTGGGGTAGGCGCGCTTGACTCGCTCGATCATGGCTTTGAAGCTGTCGATCTTGCTACCCAGCCCTGTGCCGCCTGCCTCCGGACCTTCGACGCCGAGCGAGAGCTGGAAGTCCTCTTCATTGCCGACGAGCACATCCGCGACACCGGCGATCTCATGGAAGATTGCATGAAGCTCTTTCTCACGGCCCTTCCAGAACGAGGCCCGGTAGTTGAGGTCGAAGGCAATGCGCGTGCCGTGCTTTTTGGCGGCGCGGGCAAGCTCCAGGCAGAATGTCCCAGTGTCGGGCGACAGCGCGGCGATGAGCCCAGAGAGATGCACGATCTGGACGCCTTCACGGCTGAAGATCCGGTCGAGGTCAAAGTCCTTGACGTTGAGCGTTCGGCCCACCTCGCCGGCACGGTCGTTGGACACTCGCGGCCCACGCGAGCCATAGCCACAATCGGCCAGGTTGAACTGGTGACGGTAGCCCCAGGGGCCGCCCTGGTCCACTTCCTTGCCCTCATAGTCGATGTGTCGGCTGGCCAGGTCGTCCTTGATGAAGCGAGCAACCGGGCTGCCCTTGACGAAGGTCGTCAGGATTTTGACGGGCAGACCGAGATGTGAAGACACACTCGCGACATTGCTCTCGGCGCTGGTGGCCTGCATGGTGAACCGCCGGCTGCAATGGAACGGCTGGCCCGCGTCGGGGGTCAGACGAATGCCCATGCTCGTCGGCACGAGCAACGCGTATTTGCAGTTCTTCTTGAGTTCGATGCTCACAACGGTCTCCTTTCGATGGCAAGAACGTTTCAGATGTCCCCTTAGATATCAACTGCGGCGAGAGATCGCAAGACCGATCGGCCAGACGTGCTCCGTGGACCCCCAGAGCAACGCCCGATAGCATCCGCAACGTTCTGGACGCTCGGCCGTCTCTCTCAAGCCCGTACGTGCTTTCGCCGATATCTGTGACCGTGTCCGGAGGAAGACCATGCAGGGGCGACCCGCGTGCGTTTTGTGCAAGACGGATGCCGGCACAGGATGATGACTCCCGCCTTGACGGCAGGGCGTCAGATGGAATAGAACGTGTATGGCATGGGACTTGCGGCTTGGGGTCCCGAAAGCACCGGGATCGGTGATGAAGACGCGGGCCAAAGCTACGATGTGTCCAAAGGAAGATGCTCATGTATCGAAAGCTGATGTACCTGCCTTTCCCGGCCCTGGTCGTGGTTCTGGCAGCGGGCACCGTGACGGCCAAGCTCGTGGCCTACTACCCTCTGAGTGAGGGTGCCGGGACCACCACAGCCGATGTTTCCGGCAACGGACATGACGGCACAATCCAGGGCAAGCCCACGTGGGTGGACGGTCCGCCGGGATTTGGCAAGGCGCTGTCATACAATGGCCAGAATCCCGCCGCCGGCTGGGTCAATTGCGGGACATGGAACCCCTCCGCGGGCACTGGCCAACTCAGCGTGACCTTCTGGGCGAAGTGGGCCGGACCGGTAGGACCGGACAATTGGCAAGGTCTCGTGGGCAAACGGAACGACTGGGACTCCACCGGCGCGGGGCAGATGTGGGAGTTCGAGATCAGCGCCACCAACAACACCATTTCGTTCTTCCGTGGTGACAGCTACCCGGACTGCGGCGGGCGTGTCCTTGTGACAGGCGAGTGGTCGCACGTAGCGGCGACATTCGACGGCACGACCATGGTCTTCTATGTTGACGGTCAGGAGACCGGTCGCGGCGACTTCTCCTTCGGACCGACGACGGATGCCACCATCACGATCGGCTGCGACAACTCGAGCGGATCGAACTGCTTCAATGGGGTTCTGGACGAGGTGCGCATCTACGATTCGGTGCTGCCGGCGACGGAGGTCAAGAAGCTGGCGACGCGATTCTGGGCGACCAGACCGAGCCCGGCCGACGGTGCGATCGTCGGCGCCGATTGGACGAGCCTGTCCTGGACGTCCGGCGCCACAGCGGTCTTTCATGAGATCTACGTCGGGACAAGCTATGAGGATGTGCTCAACGGCACCGGCGGGACATTCCGGGTCAAGCAGGTGGCCGGGCTCACCATGTACATGATCGGCCTGCCTGGCTTCGCTTATCCCAACGGACTCACCCTCGGTCAAACCTACTACTGGCGCATTGATGAGGTGGATCGGGGCGGGACGAAGTACAAGGGCCCGGTTTGGAGCTTCCTCGTGCCCTCCCGAAAGGCCTACAACCCCAGTCCGGCCAATGCCGCACAGTTCGTGGACCCGAACGCGAAGCTGAGCTGGTCCAGCGGCATGAACGCAATCGTTCACCACGTCTTCTTCGGCGAGAGCTTTGAAGACGCTGACAACGCCACCGAGGGCCTTGAGGCGACCGAGACCACTTTCGACCCGGGCAGACTTGCGTTTGACAAGACCTACTACTGGAGGGTGGACGAAGTTGACGCGATGCAGGAGACACACAGAGGAGACATCTGGAGCTTCCGAACGATCTTGCCGGGACTCGGAACGATCACCCAGGAGATCTACGAAAACATGACGGGTGATCTGGCAACCCTCAAGAGCAGCGCCAACTATCCCGACAACCCGACCTCGACCGCCCAACTGACGTCGTTCGACACTCCAGGCTGGGGTGACGAGAAGGACAACTATGGCGGTCGGATGCACGGCTGGCTCCACGTCCCGGTCGCCGGCGAGCATACCTTCTGGGTGGCCTGCGATGACACGGCCGAGTTGTGGCTGAGCACGGACGACGACCCGGCCAACGCCCTACTGATTGCCAGCGTGCCCGGCTGGACCGGCGCCCGCGAGTGGGAGAAGTATCCAGAGCAAAAGTCTGCACCGATCCGGCTGGAGGCCGCGCGGTACTACATCATGGCCCTGTGGCAGGACGGCATCCTTGGCGATCACTGCGAGGTCTCCTGGCAAGGCCCCGGCGTCCCGGAACAGGAAATCATCCGTGGCATCTATCTCCAGCCTTCCGAAGCGGTTTCGGCCTTCGGACCCCAGCCATCCAACAAGGCCACAGCCGTGTTGCAGACCTCCACGTTGAGTTGGAAGGCTGGCGCCAAGGCCGCATATCACGATGTCTACTTCGGCGACAGCGAACAGGCCATCGCCGACGCCACTCCTTCCACCGCAGGTCTCTACAAGGGTCAGCAGCCCCTCGACCAAACCACGTTTGGCCCCGGGCCGCTCATCTGGGGCAAGACCTACTACTGGCGTGTCGACGAAGTCAATGACGCCGTCCCGGACAGTCCGTGGAAGGGCAACGTGTGGAGCTTCACAGCGGCGGACTTCATCGTCGTCGATGACTTTGAGAGTTACACCGACGAGGTGGGAGAGCGGGTCTTTCAGTCCTGGATTGATGGTTACGGCTACACAGACCCCGTCACTGTGCCGGGCAACGGCACGGGCTCGCTTGTGGGTTACGACCCCGCCTCGGGCAACATCATGGAGACCGTCATTGTCCACGGCGGCAGGCAGGCGATGCCGATGGACTACGACAACACCGAGCCGCCCTTCTACAGCGAAGCCAGCAGGACGTGGTCAACGCCGCAGGACTGGACTATCAATGGCGTGACGGACCTGACGCTTCACTTCCGCGGCAATGCCCCGGGCAACGGCCGGGACTCCCTGTACGTCGTTGTGGAAGACACAAATGGCCGGTCCGCCATAGCCGCGAATCCCGACCCGGCGGCGGTGCTGGCGACGCAGTGGACCGAGTGGAGAATCCCCCTGACCCAGTTCGCCAGCGCCGGCGTGAGCATGGCCAGGGTCAAGAGGATGTACATCGGCGTAGGCGACCGCGACGCGCCGAAGCCAGACGGAAGCGGCCGAATCTACATCGACGATATCCGCGTCACCAAACCCTGAGGGGCGCAGGCGAACGCCACGGGCGCGACTCCTCTCAAGGAGCAGCGGTCGCGCTCAATTCGTAAGCTCCGATATCCACGACGGCCGGGTAGAGCGGAGCGTCTGCCACACCGGTATCCGGCGTGTCTGCATGATCCACAAAGCGAGGCTGACCATCCAGATCATAAGGCACACGTTCGGCCCGATTGCCATTGGCGTTCAGATCATCGTCGTCCATCGGCACAGCAGTGTCGTCTCCAGCATCGACACAAGGCGAGCCCGGTCGCACGTGCAAATCGTCATCTGCGGTGCCAGCAACATGATCGGCGCCGGCCGGATCCCGGAACCGCGGATCGGTCTCCACGTTCCCTTCGCCCCAGACGATTGTTGCAGCGCCCCTGCGGATAACCCCGGAGGCGCCGTTCAGCACATCGCAAAAGGACACAGCCAGCTCCGTACTGCTGACGGTCCGCGTCAAGGCGATTTGTGCGAGCGCAGCATCCACGTGATCCCAGAAGACGCAGTTGGCAACGGTTGCGACGGCGTCGCGCACGGCCAGGGCCTGCCCCGTCTCCTCGCCTTCTGCGACGTTGCGATTGAACGTGCAATTGGTCAGCAGGGCCGGCCCCCCGGCCAGAGCGACCGCCCCGCCATCGTCGGACGCCATGTTGCCGCTGAAGAGGCTGTTAGTGATCTCCAAGCTCTGACCAGCGTCGAACACGGCCCCACCCAGGCCGCGGGCGGCATTGCCGAGAAAACGGCAGCCGGTTATTCGAGAATCGCTGGCCTCGGTGCTACAGACGGCTCCGCCGTCCCCGGACCAGTTCGCGTGGAACGTGCAGTCGATCCACACGGAGTTGCAGTCTTCGCCGAACATGGCGCCTCCCTGCAGACCCGCTTCATTGTCCTGGAACGTGCAATTGGTCAATGTGGGACTGCTCTCCACGCCGAATACGCCTGCCCCCAGTCCGCCGGCCCAGTTCCGCAGGAATGCGCATTTGGAGAATGTAGGCCTGGACTGGTAGCAAGAGACTGCGGCCCCCTCGCCCCAGCCGACCAGCCCGTCGCCGGAGAGTTGACCGGCGCGGTTGGCGCGGAAGGTGCACTGCGAGATCAGCGGATGACTGCGGATCAGACAGAGGCCAGCCCCATCGATCCCATTGCCTGCCGTGATCGTGACCCCCTCGAGCAGGGTCGTGTCATCCACGTCACAGGCAATCATCACATGATAGCTATTGTCGGCTCGCGAGGTCTCGTTATAGAGATCATACGAATCCGAGACGATTCTGTCATCGCCCTTCAAGTCGCCACTCAGAATGGTCTCATAGGCGGTGATGTCCCGCGCATTCGGATCGGCCTGCGCCAGGCCGGCGTAGCCGCCTCTGAGGGCGATGTGGCTCCTGAACTCGAAGAAAGCAAGCCGGTCCCCGGCCATCACGTTCCGGCCGGCGTCGGGTTTGTAGACACCCTGGGCGACACGGATCTCGTTGCCGACCTGGGCCACGTCCAGGGCATCCTGGAGGGTCACAAAGGCGTTCTTCCAGCTCGATCCATCCTTCGTGCCGACCGCCCGCTTGTCCACGTAGATCCGCGTGCGCAGGAAGTTTGCGGTCAGCGTGTAGTGCGCATCGACCAGGACAGTTGTCTGCGCAGCATTCGGATCGGCAACCCGTCCTGCATCGATGGCACTGCCGGTCCAGCGCAAGAAATGATACCCACCGAGCGGTGTGGCAACCAGATCGATCGTCGCGCCGGGCGCGCACCGCACAACGCCCTGCCCGGGGGCAGTCACTTCGCCTCCCGCTGAGGCACTGATCGTTAGGGAGCGGTATTCCGTGGACTGGGAGCCCAAATTCATCCAGGCGGTCTCCACGCCGTCACCGTTCCGGGCCTTGACACGGTACGTGTACGAAGTGTTGGGCGTCAGGCCCGTGTTGAACCAGGTGGTATCAGTAGTCCAGCCGGAATTCATGCCCGCCGTCGTATTCTCACAGAGGTACAGAGTCCCGACGGGATTTCCGCCCGTTCCCCACTGGACCTGGATGCTTGCGGCGGTGATCCCTGTGAAGGCCGCCGGGCCTGGCACGTTGGCGTAGGTATACGTGTACAGCGTGTCGCTGTGAGGAGTGTACGCCGCATCGCCGTTGCGGGCACGGACCCGGAAACCATAGGCGCGATTGGGGAGCAATCCATCACTGGTCCAGAAGGCGTTGTCCCGCCGCCACGACGAGGTCTGGCCGGTGCTGACATTCTCAAACCACAGGCCCGACTCTCCCTGGGCAAGGTTGGACGGGGTGTTCCGCGACTGCACCTGCACACTGCTCGACGTGACGGTCCCCACGACGATCCCCGTGGGCGTTTCGATGGCTGAATAGGTTGAGACGGCGCCGCAATACGCTGTCTCGACGCCATCCCCGTTGCGAGCTTTGACACGGTAGGTGTACTTGACGTTGGGCGACAGGCCCGTGTCCAGCCACTGAGTGCTGGTCGTCCAGCCGGAGTTCCTGCCGCTGACAGTATTCTCGCACCAGTACTGGGTACCGGCCGGGTTCCCGTTGGACCCCCAGCAAGCGCATAGCTGGTTGACGGCCACCCCGGCAAACGTGACGGGGGTCGGCACAATAGCCAGCGTGTAGACGTTCCCTTCCTTGCTCAATCCGGTGAGGTCGCCATCGCCGTTGCGGGCCTGTGCCCGGAATGTGTACCGCGTGTTGGGCAATAGCCCATCGCTCGTCCAGTACGCATTTTCCTGCTGCCACGCGGACACCTGGCCGGCGGCGGTGTTCTCCAGTTTCAGGCCCGATTGCCCGCGTGTCAGACCCGACAGGATGCCACTGGACTTGACCTGAACGCTGGTCGTTGTGATCTGGCCAAACGATACCCCTTCCGGAGTCTCGATGTCCGTGTACTCGTACCGGATGGGCGAGTACGCAGTCTCATTGCCGTGGCCATCCCTCGCTTTGACGCGGTAGCCGTACTGCTGGTTGGGATTCAGTCCTACATCCGTGTACATCGGACTGAATTGCCAGACGGAATCCGATCCGCCCGCCCCGCCGGTGGGACTCCCGACAAAATCGAAGGCGTACTCTTCGGGCGCCGCCACATCCCGTTCGATGTCCGCCACCATGGCGATGGAGGTGGTATCGATCTGGCCGGGTCCCGACACCCAGACAGCCGGATGCGGAATGGGAGGGACTTTCTCCTCGAGTGTGAAGAACATCCCCTGGCGACCACTGGTCCAGCCGATAGAGTTGTCCGCTTGGGCATAGTAGTAGTAACGAGTGCCCGGCGCCAGAGCGGCGACCTTCTGGCTGAAGCTCGCCCCGGCAGTCTGCCCGGTGATCCACTCGGTGGTCCACCACGGGCCATCAACGGTCTTATAGGTGAATCGGCACCGGCAGAAGTCGCCGCCGTCGTCCTCCAGGGTCCCGTGAAGTGTCACGGTGGTCTCCGTGGCCTCGGCGGAATCGGTGCTCACCGAAGGCGATTCGATGTCGTTCGGCTCATCGGGGGGCTCGGGCGGCTCCCAGTCGGGCGCCCTGCTCACCGAAGAGGCCTCCACCCGGCCACAGAATGCGAAGGGGCAGGCGCCGTCATGGTAGGTGCCCCTGACCTCGATCAACTCGCCCTTCGCCAGGTTCAACCGGGCGTTGTAGCAAACGTCGACTTTCGTGACGTAGTCCAGCACGTCCATCCGATCTTCGAGAACCGCATCGATGACCACTTCAACAGTATACTCACCGGCACACACCGGGTAGATTTCCTGATGTTCACTGGTCCTGACGTAGGCCCTGAACACAACATCACCGGAACCCCAGCCGGTGGTCTCACCGGGAACGGCACCGATCAAAGCCAGGACGATTGCACACACTGATGCTGAAGCCATGATTCTCCTCCTCCCTGCCAGGTCGGCTGGCAGACTATGCCTGAGACGGTCGTGTTACCAAGTCCGTGGTGGAGCGATATCCCGTGTTGCCAAAGCCAAGTCCCCCGGCTTCGTAGACCCCATGAGTATACTGCGCCGGACACATCGCGTCAACAGACATTCCGTCGGCACGAGAGCGGGCGCCAGATTGGCCTTGCGTCGTGATGAGCAAAATTGTAAGGTGTTCGATCAGAGCTACAATTTTGTTTGCAGTGTAGACAGGTGAAAGGTGCGGCATGAAGACCAAGTTCGCGGCGGAAGTGCAGTTGCTCAGCGACATGGCGAAAGCGTTCGCGGAATCGCTGGATCTCGAGGAGACGCTCAAGAGCATTCTCAAGTCCCTGGACACCCGTTTGAGCTGGCAGCGAGGGACGATCACCCTGTTGGATCCGGAGACCGAGACGATCCACATCAAGGTGGCGCACGGCCTGAGCGAGCGGTCGAAGAGCCTGGGCACGTACAAGGTCGGCGAGGGCATCACCGGAAGGGTCGTCCAGACCGGAGAGAGCATCGTCGTGCCTGACATCGCCAAGGACCCGCGGTTTCTGCACAGGACCCGGTCCCGCAGGGTCGAGGACCGCCGGAAGACTGCGTTCTTCTGCGTGCCGATCAAACTGGAGGGCAGGACGGTTGGAACCCTCAGCGTCGACCGCCAGACGGCAAGAGGCGACGGTTTCGACGCCAGCCTGCACTTGCTCAATATCATCTCCACGATGGTCGCCCAAGCAGTCAAGCTGAACAAGCTGGTGGAGTCGCAGCGCAAGTCGCTGGAAGATGAGAACCTCCGGCTGCGGCGAGAGCTGAAAACACGGTTCGCCGTTCATAACATGGTCGGGACGAGCAACTCGATGCAGGAGGTGTACCGGCTTGTCGAGCAGGTGGCCGACAGCAATGCGACCGTGCTGATCCGCGGCGAGAGCGGCACCGGCAAGGACCTGGTCGCCCACGCCATCCACTACAACAGCCTGCGGGCGGAGAAACCGTTCATCAAGGTCAACTGCACCGCCATGCCCGAGACGCTGCTCGAGAGCGAGCTATTCGGCCACGAGAAAGGCGCCTTCACCGGCGCCGCCGAACGGAAACTCGGCCGCTTCGAGCGGGCCCACGGCGGCACCATCTTCCTCGACGAAATCGGCGATTTTCCCACGACCCTCCAGGTCAAGCTGTTGCGGGTGATTCAGTTCCGCGAGTTCGAAAGGGTCGGCGGCACCGAGACGATCCAGGCGAACGTACGCATCATCGTAGCGACCCACAAGAATCTGGAGAAGGAGATACAGGACGGTGATTTCCGCGAGGATTTGTACTACCGCATCAACGTCTTCCCGATCTTCCTGCCGCCGCTGCGGGAACGCAAGGACGATATCATGCTCCTGGCCGACCACTTCCTCGAGAGGTACTCCGCCGAGAACGGCAAGCGGATCACGCGGATCTCCACGCCGGCGATCGAGATGCTCACGCGCTACCACTGGCCGGGCAACATTCGTGAGCTGGAGAACTGCATCGAGCGGGCCGTGCTGCTCTGTGAGGACGACGTGATCCGATCTGAGCACCTGCCTCCGTCGCTGCAGATGATTCGCAAAGACGACACGAGCGTCAGGCCGTCGTTCACAGAGATCATCGCCAACAAAGAGCGTGAGTTGATCGTGGACGCACTGAAGAAGTGTGGCGGCCAGCAGCGACGTGCCGCCCAGGAGCTTGGCATCACCGAGCGAATCCTCGGCTACAAGATCAAAAAGTACGGCATCCTGCCGAAGTTCATCTGACGGGCGGATGGGCCACCGGTTCAAATCCCCCGGATCGCTGCCGGCTGTCCGCTCACCGGGCCACCCTGTAATTGGTCGCAGACCGCAGCATAAACCTCGTCGAAGGAGATGTGCTCGATGGCGTGCTGGGGATTGTGGCTCTTGATGGCCAGCCCCCTGCTGGACCGGTCGCGGGCGACAACGCATTCCGGCCGGCCATAGGGACCCGCCCGCAGAGGATTCGACCAACTGAACAGCATGACCAGAGGCTTGCCGAGTGCGGCGGCGATATGACCGGGCCCTGTGTCATTGCTGACCACGAGCCTCGCCACCCGGAGCACTTCAACCAGCTCACGTAGCGAGGTGCAGCCGGCGAGATTGGCGATCCGATGCTTCGCCAGACCTTGTATCCGCTCGATCATTGGACCCTCCGCCGCGCCGCCTGTAGCGGCAACGGTCAGCCCGTGGTCTGAGACGAGTCGGTCGGCCAGAGCAGCGAATCGCTCGGCCGGCCAGCACTTGCTGATCTGGGCCGAGCCAGGAATGAGAATCGCGCAGCGGCTGGGATCGATGTCGTGCTGCAACAGCAGGCGGCGCGCGGACGCAACCGCGTCGGGGCTCTGAGCTAATACGAACTCGACACGGAGATCTGCTGCGCCGGTCGCCTCGATGAGCTTGAGGTAGTAATCCACCACGTGGACCCATTCGAGCCGGGGCGGGATGGCGGTCGTATAGAACCAGCGGGCCAGCTCCTTCCGCCAGATCGGGCCCAAACGCCGCTTGCCGCCGGACAGCCAGGCCAGCGAGGCGGACCGAAAGAGCCCTTGTAGATCGAGCACCACATCGAAGCGGCCGCGACGAAGCCGGGAGATCAAAGAAGCCAGTTCCCGCAGTGCTGTGGGATCCCGCCAGGCTCTGCCCAAAAACTTGCGGTCGAATGGAATGATCTCGTCGAGGTGCGGATGCCCTTCCACCAGCGGCGCAAACTCCGGCCGGATCAGCCAGCTTATCCGTGCGTTCGGATAATTCCTGCGCAGCGCCGACAGCGCCGGCAGGGCCAGCACGACATCGCCCAGGGAGCTAGGCTTGATCAGCAGAATGCGTTCGCATGCCGCGGGCATAAGAACAGGATTGTATGCGAGTCGCGGGCTCATGGCAATCTCTCTGGGAAATCGATACTTGCGGTCTCGAATCTGTGGCGTAGAATGCATGAGTGCCCATCGACATGCCCGATATGACAGGAAGGAGTCGGCGAATATGGCAACGAAAGGCACATACGTTTACGAGTGGCCACGGCCGATGGTGACTGTGGATGCAGCCGTCTTCGCGTTCTTTGATGGCAAGCCCAGACTGCTGCTGATCCAGCGGAAGCATGAGCCCTTCCAGGGTCGCTGGGCGCTGCCCGGCGGCTTCGTCGAGATCGACGAGGATCTTCCGAAAGCGATTGCCCGCGAGCTCGCCGAAGAGACGGGGTTGAGGAATGTCCCTTTGGAACAGCTTCACACGTTCGGCAAGCCCGGCCGGGACCCTCGCGGACGCACAATCACAATCGCCCACTTCGGTATTGCCGAAGGAGATTGCGGGCAGGCCAGAGCCGCAGACGACGCCGCCGATGTCCGATGGTTCGATATCGGCCAACTGCCTCACATGGCCTTCGACCACGACGACATCGCTCGGCGCGCCATGGAAAGACTGAAGCAACTGCCGGCATACGGCGAACACATGCAGCGCTGACCAGGCGAGGTGATCCGCCGTCCAGTCCAGCATGTACGACTGTCAGGGTTTCGGCTCGTTCAACTGCTGGTTGAAGTGCGTCAACTGAGCTTCGATGGAGCTGAGGGCCCAGTCGATGTAGTGAAGGTTGTGGACCGGACGGCGATGACGCTCCTTCAACAGCCCCTGGTGGACGACATCGAGGAACAGACCGAGGGTCTCCGGGCTGATTTCCGTCGGTCTGGCCGCCCATTCCTTCAACTCCTGGTAGTCGCCGGCGAGCTGGGGGTCGGCCTGCATCTGCTCCGCCCGCAGGTAGTCCCCTGGATTGAATTCCAACTGTAGTCCCTTGAGGCACAAGATCAGGGGCTCATAGTTGGCGCTCTTGTCCAGCCGGATGAACTTGTACTGCTGAACGTGCGTGGTGGCCTGAGCCGGTGGCCGCTCGCCGATCTCGTCACCGCCGAGGTACCAGTTGCGCCGGCTGGTCCGGGCGAACACGAGCTCTTCGCCAGAGGTGATCTGCGTGATCTCCCCCTGGCACAGGCGCGAGATCCAGATCCGCTCCGGCCCCCGGGCGGGCCCTCCGCCGAGCGCCAGCAGGCACTTGACAAACTCCAGAGGCAGCACTCGCTGCTTGTCGATCTGGTTTCTGCGCAACTGGAACGACAGGTGCAGGCTGTGGGGATTGATCTGAAAGAACTTGGCGAGCTGGTGGATCAACTGGCTGAGAAGCCATGGATCAGCAGTGGCCGGCCGGGACAGCTCGCCGGCGACGCTGAGCCGGCCGGGGGCGACCTCAAAGAACCCGCGCCGACGCGGCAGGTCCGTGTACCCGCTGTGATCGTCGATATAGCCGCCCAACTTCCAGCACAGCACGTCCAGGCGAAAGTCGTAGAAGTACCGAAAGCCGTCGTAGACCGGATCTGTAGCCTTCGTCGCGCTCCGCAACGGCTCGACCGCGGCCGCGCCGACGTTGCTCAACTCCAGCTCACAGCCGAGCGGGACCAGGCCGGGCTGCAGGTTCGACCGAATCCGGTTGAGATGATCCTCGACCATGCGCCGCTCGAAGAGACTCTTCGACGCACGCACCGCATATTTGACGTAATCGATCAGGTCATGCGTCTCATAGGCCATGGACTCGAGGCATTTCTGGATAATCGGCTCGACGACTCCACGGTTGGCATTGATCATCTGCAAGGCGGCCAACAGGCTGATCGTGCGGGCGAAATACCGCGGGCTGACCCGCATGTGCTCCAGCTCGAATCGGTAGCGGTTCTGTATCTGCTCGTCGAACTGATTCAGCAGCACCTGCCTCACGACCATGGCCAGGTAATTGCCGAGGTAAGGCAGGGCTTCGGGGTTCGCGTACAGGTGCTTGATGCTGGGCCGGGGCCGGTCCAGCTCGTGCTCCAGGTAATAGTCACTGATCGCGTCATGCTGATAGTGGCTCATAACCAGGTCACGTTCCGTGGTCGCAAGCAGCTCGCGGTCCGCCTGACGCTCGATCTCCGCGTCGGTCGTGCGTTCACCCGGCCGCGTATGCTTCTTCAGGAAGCGGTTGATCCGTTTGCGAAGCCACAGCTCGTGGATGAGATTGACGTGGAAACGGTCGCCGAAATGCCTGCGCATCGATTCCGCCGTGACCAGGTAGGCCTGCGCATCGAGCAGCCCGTGCGCGGTGTGGACCCGGACGGTCTCTCGCTGATAGCGTTTGCCCTCGTAGTGGTCGATCTCGGCCATGGCGGACGCGGGAACATCGTGGATGACGAGCCCCTCGATCCTCGACGCTGGAGCTTCTACCGCGTAGTAGTAGACATTGTCGGGACTGACCCGGCGATGGTGAGGCAGAAACGCCGGCTCCGCAAAAAGCGTCCTGCCGTCGATCCTCGATGGCCTGCGGGTGAACGCAAAACCGCTGACCGACTGAAAGATCCGGCTGTCGCGAAGCGAGCCGTAGATGAACAGGTTGACTCTCCGGGCAAGCATTCCTGCACCGCTATCCTTCGGCCAGAATCCGCCTTCGCAGCTTCCACAGCTCGCGGAAGGCACGAAGAATGACCCGCGGATTCGCGCCGGTCTGCCGGCCGGCCGTGCGCGGGTAGTGGTGCACCCCTCTCTGCGTCATCGTATATCCTCTTCTCGTGGCGCGCGCCAGGATCTCCGTGGAGATGAGCGCCCCAGTGCTCTCCATTTTGATGTCATCAAAGATCGCCCGCCTGTAGAGCTTGAAGGCGCAATCCACGTCACGAACGTTCAGCGAAAAGGCGAATTGAACGAGCTTGGTCCAGGCCCAGCCGTTGAATTTGCGGACGAGATTGTCTTGTCGGTTCATCCGATAACCGACGACCATGTCGTACTGTTCCGCGAGGGGCAACAAAGGCGGCAGATCAGCGAGGTCAAACTGGCCGTCGCCATCAGTATAGAAGACAAGCTCCTTGGCGGCTGCGCGGAGTCCTGACTGCAAGGCGGCGCCGTAGCCGAGATTGCGAGGATGATGGATGGCCCGCACCCTGCCGAGGTTCGCGGCCATTTCGTCCGCGATGCGGCCGGTGGCGTCCGAGCTGCCGTCGTTCACAATGAGAATCTCGTAGTCGGCGTCCAGCTTCTCCAGCACCCCAATTGCCTGCTCGACGACGCGACGTACGTTGGCCTGCTCGTTGCAGC
Source organism: Sedimentisphaerales bacterium (assembly GCA_016928975.1). The sequence goes on from JAFGJR010000117.1 coordinate 24,437, forward strand.
ACGGAAAGAAGACCGTGATGGAGACCGGATGCTTCGGATCAGCCCCTGGGCGGTCCGGCTCTCGCTGCTGTGCCATACATCACCACCTCTTCTTGTCCGAGAGGTTGTCCCTCTCCCTCTCATATTGCAGGTAGGCTTGCCGGTAGGTGCTCGCCATGCGGGTGTCGTTGCGGCTCCGCGCGATCTGCTCCAGCCGCAACAGCGCCAGCCGGCCCGCCTCCAGCCGCAGATTGTAGCCGTCCTGTTTGAGATACGTCTTCTTGTTCTTGTCGAAGTCCTGGGCGTACCGCACACAGACCTCATCGATGCGCGGCACCAATTCCGGATACCGTCCTGCTACAACCAGCAGATCGATCATCGCCGCCGGCGAGTTCGTCGCCTCGAACGCCTTGATGATCAGCTCCAGCCCTTTCCTCCTCTGGTCGGGGTCCGCCAGTAGCAGGAGATTGTGACCGAGGGCCATGTTCGCCGAGTACTCGTCCGGATAGCCCGTCTGCCCGGTGAACACCCCCTCGTACAGTTTCCTGCCCTGCGGCGTCGTGATATCGACGAAGAGTTTCTGCTTGTCGTCAATGAAGACGATGGGCCACTCCTGATTCCTGTACTCCAGCCCCCTCACGAACGGCTTATCGAACTGATTCGCGGGCATCAGGACGACCCAAACGTCCTCCCTCCGGAGTTGCTCGCTGATCCAGTTGCCGATCTCGATGTAGTCCTTGGAAGTCAGGTCCTGGTTGGTGATGACCGCCCGCCGGACGACGGGCCCTCCGGACATGATCTGGGTCCACAGGTCGAAGGCGCGGACGTTGTACGCCGCCTGTGCCCGGCCATCCATGAACAACCGCAGCGGAGTGCGCCCGGTGTTGGGGTCGGGCTCTTCGCCCCAGGCGATGAAGCCGCCTTCCGTCCAGTAGTTGAACATCTTGCCGCGAAGCTCATTCTGACAGATGAACTTCGAGGCCTCAAACGGCTTGGCGTCGGAGGCGGTCATCCGCATGAACACGGACGTCCTCCTCGAATCGGCCGGCCAGGCGTCGAGGTACACGTACTTGAACTTGAAGCCCCACCACAGCGCGAAGAAGACGACGAGCATGGCCCCACCGTAGATCACCGCGGAACGGACCTGTGCGGACATCGCGGGCACTTCCAGCCGCTTCGACGAGCGGGAGACAGCGATGGCGGCAACACCGCGAATCATCTGATGCACCAGCCAGGCCAGCACCGGACAGGCGGCAAATGCCGCGATCGGAATGAACCGTCGCGACCGGATGGCCATGTAAACGGTCATCGCCGCAATGATCAGCATCGCCAGGTCCACCCTGGGCCACGCGTAGAGTTCCTCCGGGACCTTCAATCGTTTCCGGGTAGATTGTTCTGCGCGTCGAGCGATCCACACGAAAAGAACCACCCACGCGATCAGCAGCAGCCAGGCAAGGATGTACATCACCAGGAACGGCACAGCCGTACCGACAGGGTTCGACCAGTCGAAGGCCCGGTGCCACTCGTGCACATCCCGCCATCGTTCCGCATGCTTGCTGACGGAGATCTCGAACGTGTGCGTCAGGTTCGTCAGATGAAACGGATTGAAGACGACCATCGCCACGAACGCGACGGCGCCGGCCCCGATGACGTGAAGAATCGCTCGCGGCGGCATCACATGCACGATTTTGTCCCGCAGGTGAGCCACGACCATGCCAAGAATCATGGCAAACGTGAACACGCCCAAGTAAGAGATTCTGGCGCCCCCGAAGTATTCCAGCAGCGCATCTTTCTCGCGGCCGCCCAGCTCGATCGGTATCGCCGGGAAGAACCGCGTGAGGAACAGCAGAAACAGGACACAGGATACCGCCATATGAAAGACGACAAGCCCGCTGTCACTGACCTGCTTGTGTCGAGACAGCGCAATGCTGCCCGCCACGGTCAGCAGCAGCAGGTAGAACGCCCAGTCGTGCGAGACGGCAACAGGCTTGAGGTACTCGTGGTGAAGGAACCGATTGGCCATGCCGTAGAGGGCCAACCACAGGAGGATGTTGTAGGCCGCCACGGTCCATCGCTTCGGCAGGTTCATGATCGCGTGCCAGATGACGAACGGCACAAGCATGAGGAACGCATAGATGTAGCCGCCATGGACGTTCGACCAGAAGACAACCAGAGGCACAAGCAGCCAGATGTACAGCTTGTTTCTGTAACTGGCCAGGGCGATGACCAGCGAGAAGACGGCGACCAGCAAGTTCGAGAAGCCGGCCGGCCGAACGTCGAAGAACGACCGGCCGATAAACAGGGAGAAACACACGAAGACGACCGCCACGGCCCGATTCACGCCGTAAATGCGAGTCGTGAAGTACAGGCAGACGGCGGCCAAGATGTAAAGCGAGAATTTCCACAGGACGAGCGCGTCAAAGTACGGCTGCTGCTCGGAGCCCAGCGTGGTCGTGAGCCAATAGAACATGACGTGAGTGAGCCAGTTCTGGTTGACCCAGCCGGTGGGATGCCAGTATCGGACCGTCTTGAGGCCGACCGTGTTCGTGATCGCCTGCGCCCATTTCGGCCACGTCTTCACCTCTTCGGGTGTCGGTCCGGCCTTGTGCGAGTTCGCGCTGAACGGCTCCACCGTGTCCACGCCGTGATGGAGAAAATGCCGCCCGCACGCCATCGCTACCCACGTATCGCCTGCCGCGACCATATGCGTGCAGGAATGCAACGCAAAAACCAGCATCGCCGTCCAGCCGATAATCATCGGCCAGCCGGCGAATGCCTCCCGGCTCTCAGGTCCGAGAAGAATCCCCTCAGTATTGTCAGCGCGTTTCGGCTCGATGCGAAAACCTCAAGTCATGCCGTAACCACAACGATGAGACAACAATACGCCTGCTCTTCTATATCGTCAAGAACCTCTTTTTTGTTCAGCCGTAGGCGCGGTGGAAGGCAGGTTGCCACAGATGTTCCCTGTTATTGACGTTCAGGAAACCAGTTTGTATCGCCGGGTGGCAGCGGAAATCGCGAGGATGATCCAGCTCACGACTCGGGCGATGTCGCCTCGGGCGAGGAGTCACCGCCTCCGCCGAGCGCCGCGTACAGTCGGACCTGACTGACGAGTCTGGCCAGGCGAAGCGAGACAAGCCCCTGCTGCGCGGCATAGAGGGAGCGCTGCGCATCCAGGACGCTCAAATAGCTGTCCACTCCCTGTTCATAGCGGGCATCGGATAAGCGGTAGGTTTCCGCGACAGCATTGACCAGGGATTCCTGGGCTGCCACCTGCTCGTCCACGGTGCCGCGCAGAGCAAGGGCATCGGCCACGTCTTTGAAGGCGTTCTGAATCGCCCGCTCATACTGGGCCACGGCCATTTCCCGTTGCACCTTGGTGACCTTGAGCGCGAGCCATGCACGCGGATCAAAGATCGGCATGGCAATCTGCGCCCCGTAGTTCCAGGTACCCGACCCGGATTGGAAGAGCCCCGACAGCTCGGCGCTTGCGGTGCCGACGCCGGCAGTCAGGGAAATATGAGGGAAGAGGGTCGCCCGGGCCGCGCCGATATCGGCGTAGGCCGCTCGAAGCAGGTTCTCGGCCTCCAGAATATCCGGGCGGCACAGAAGAACTTCAGACGACACGCCGGCAGAGACCTCTTTCGGAGCAGTCACACCGCTCAATCCTGCCGGTGAGAGCTCGCCTGGCACCGGACCGCCAAGCAGAATGCTCAGCGTGTTCTCGTCCTGCGCTACCCGTTGTGCAAATCGAGCGACATCTCCACGGGCGGCATCCACTTGCGTCTGCACGCGATAGAGGTCCAGTTCCGGCGAGAGTCCAAGATCATAGCGCCGTTTGACCAGACGGTACACATCCTGCTGAGTCGAAAGGGTGCTTTGGGCCAGGGCCAAGCCCTCCCGATCGGCGGCAAGGACCAGATAGGCATTGGCCACAGACGACACCAGCAGGATTTGTGCGCCGCGGCGGCCCTGCTCCGTCGCCAGATATTCCTGGAGTGCCCGCTCTTCCAGGCTACGGATGCGTCCGAAGAAGTCGATTTCCCAGGCGAGGATGCCGAGATTGACGCTGTACTGCTCCACGGTCGCCCGTTCTCCCGTCGCGGAAAGGTCGGCGGGCAAGCGTTGCCGGGTTCCGACGGCAGTGGCATCAACGGCGGGCAACAGTGCGGCCCGCTGGATGCCGTACATCGCCCGTGCTCGTTTCACGCTCAAGGCGGCCAGCCGCAGATCACGATTGTCTTGCAGGGCCGTCTCAATGAGTCTCTGAAGCTTCTCATCGGAGAAGAACTCCTGCCACGTCAACTCTGGGGCTTGTGGAACGCCCGTCATGGTCCGGGTGCCCGAGTATGCTGCGCCCTGTGGCCACTCGGCAGGCACAGGAGCTTCCGGCCGCGTGTACTTCGGAGCCAGAGTACAGCCGCTCAGGACGATGCCCATTCCACAAATGAGAAGAGAAATGCTCTTATTCATCTTGTCGACTTCCCAATTGATTGGATGCAACGACGGAAGCACTTGTGGGTGCTCTGCGCTTGCCAAAGTTCTTCTGGATCAACACATAGAACAACGGAGCGAAGATAGTCACGAGGAAGGTGGAGGTAATCACGCCACCCAGCACCGCCGTGCCGATGGCTTTTTGTGCCCCGGCGCCCGCGCCGTTGGCGAAAGCCAGCGGCAGAACGCCAAACCCGAAGGCCAGCGAGGTCATCACGATGGGCCGCAACCTGAGCCTTGCTCCTTCCAGGGTCGCCTCAATCAGACCCATTCCCTGCTCCAATCGCGCCTTGGCAAACTGAACGATCAAGATCGCGTTCTTGGTGGTCAAGCCCAGCGTGGTCAGCAGTCCGATCTGGAAATAGACGTCGTTGGGCAAGCCCCGCCAAGTCGAAGCGAGCACGCCGCCGATGACCCCCAGGGGCAGGGCCAACAGGATGGAGATAGGGATCGGCCAGCTCTCGTACAGGGCCGCCAGGCACAGGAAGATCACGAGGATGGAGAAGGCGTACAGGAGACCCGTCTGGGAGCCGGCCTGGCGCTCCTGATAGGAAAGACCGGTCCAGTCTGAGCCGATCCCCTGGGGCAGCTTCCTCACAAATCCCTCCATTGCGGCCATGGCTTCGCCGGAGCTTCTGCCCTGACTGGCCTCCCCCAGGATGTTCAGGGACGGGAAGCCATTGAACCGCTCCAGCTTCGGAGAGCCGCTGGTCCAGTGACCGGAGGCAAAGGCGGAATAGGGCACCATCTTGCCCGCGTTGTTGCGCACGTACAGCTTGTCCAAACCGGCCGGCAACATGCGATAGGGAGCATCAGCCTGGACATAAACTCGTTTGACGCGACCACCCTGGATGAAGTCGTTGACGTAGGCGGAGCCAAAAGCCGCAGAGATCGTGCTGTGGATCGAGGTGATGGGCAGTCCCAGTGCACCGGCTTTGTCCCAATCGACGTCGATTCGATATTGTGGCACGTCTTCCAGGCCGTTGGGCCGGACCTTTGTCAGGACCGGGTCCTGCATTGCCATGCCGAGGAGTTGGTTGCGGGCCGCCATCAAGCTGGCGTGGCCCAGGCCCCCGCGGTCCAGCAGTTGAAAATCAAAGCCCTTGGACATGCCCAGCTCGACGACCGCAGGTGGCGCGAAGGCAAAGACCATGGCGTTGCGGATCTGGGAGAAGGCCCCCATGGCCCTTCCGGCCAGGGCCGTGACCCTCATCTCGGGCCGACCTCGAAGCTCCCAATCTTTGAGCCGGACGAAAGCCATGCCCGCGTTCTGTCCCCTTCCAGCGAAGTTCGCACCTGCCACTGTCATGACCGATTCCACCACGTCCTTCTCATGCTCCAGGAAGTGGTTCTTGACCCCCTCCATGATCTGCTCGGTCTGCTCCAGAGTCGAGTTCGCGGGCAGCATGACCTGCACCATCAGAACTCCCTGGTCTTCGTCCGGGAGATACGCTGTGGGCATCTTCCGGAAGAGATACGCCATCGCTCCCACGATCACCATGAAGATCAGCACGTAGCGGACCTTGTGAGCGAGCGACCGGCCTACGAGCTTCAAGTACAGGTCTCTGGACCAGAAGAAGAGCCGATCAAACCAGCGGAAGAACGGCCGCAAAAGCCAGATGCCCCCTTCCGCCGGCTCATGCCCCTTGGGAACCGCCTTGAGCAGCGAGGCACACAGCACCGGCGTCAGGATCAGGGCCACCAGCACCGAAAGAAGCATCGAGGCGATCATCGTCACGGAGAATTGGCGGTAAATGACTCCCGTGGACCCCGCGAAAAACGCCATCGGGCCGAACACTGCCGACAGCACGAGGCCAACGCCGATCAGCGCGCTGGTGATCTGGTCCATGCTCTTGCGTGTGGCCTCTTTGGGTGGGATCCCTTCCTCGCTCATGATGCGTTCCACATTTTCCACGACCACGATGGCATCGTCGACCAGGAGGCCGATGGCCAGGACCATGGCGAACATGGTCAGCATATTGATCGAGAACCCGAAGAGCCCCAGCACGGCAAAGGTCCCCAGGATCACCACCGGCACGGCGATGGTCGGGATCAGGGTGGCGCGCATGTTGCCCATGAACAGATACATCACCAGGAAGACCAGGAAGATCGCCTCGAAGAGGGTCTTGACCACCTCTTCGATGGCCACCTTGACGAACGGCGTGGTGTCAAAGGGATACACGATCCGCATGCCGGCAGGGAAGAACTCGCTCATCTCCGCCATCTTGGCGCGGATGTTGTTCGCCGTCTCCAGGGCGTTGGCCCCGGCCGCCTGGCGAACCGCCAGGATGGCGGAAGGCTTGCCGTTGTAGTAGGCTTGCATATCATAGGACTCGGTGCCCAGCTCTGTGCGTCCCACGTCCGCGACCCGCACGATGGAGCCGTCCCGGTTGGTGCGCAGGGGAATCGACGCAAACTCATCGGGCGTCTTGAGCAGGCTCTGGACGATGATCGCCGCATTGAGACGCTGGCCGTCCACCGCCGGGGCACCGCCGAACTGGCCTGCCGACACCTCCACGTTGTAGGCCCGGACACCCGCAACGACATCCGCGATCGTCATCTGGTATTCCGTCAGCTTGTCCGGGTCCAGCCAGACTCGCATGGCATACTGGCTCCCGAAGACCTCCACCTCCCCCACGCCTGGCACACGCGAAAGGACCTTCTCGATGTTGGATTGGGCATAGTCGCGCAGGTCATCTCCATCCAGGCTCCGGTCTTCAGAGATCAGACCCACCATCAACAGGTAGTTTCGTGTGGACTTGGATACGCGGATGCCCGATCGCTGGACCACTTCCGGCAGGCTGGCCATGGCCAGTTGCAGCTTGTTCTGCACCTGTGCCCAGGCCAGGTCCGGGTCGGTCCCCGGGGCAAAGGTCAGCTCGACGCGGGATGAGCCGGACGAGTCGCTCGTCGCGGACAGATACAGCATCTTGTCGAAGCCGGTCATCTTCTGCTCGATGATCTGCGTGACGCTGTTTTCCACCGTTTCCGCCGAGGCGCCCGGATAAAAGGCGCTGATGGCAATGGACGGCGGCGCGATGGGCGGATACTGCGAGATAGGCAGATTGTAGATCGCCAGGCCACCGGCCACCATCAAAACGATGGCGATAACCCACGCAAAGACCGGACGCTCCAGAAAGAATCTCGATAGCATTAGGTACCTCCGTCAGTTCGACCTGGCGTCCGCCGGTTTCGAGCCCTCTTTGCGGACGGCATCGAGAGGAACCACTTTCACGGCGGCACCGGGCCTGACTCTCTGAGTCCCCTCAACGATCACACGATCGCCGGATGTGAGACCGGAGGAAACGAGCCATTTGTCGCCGATGGCACGATCAATCGTGAGCATCCGCGGCTGGACCTTGTCGTCGGCACCCACGATCAGTGCGACGGGATTGCCCTTGAGGTCGCGTGACACGGCCTGCTGGGAAACGAGGATCGCCTGCTCGGAGACACCTTCCTTCACCACGGCCCGAACGAACATGCCTGGCAGAAGAACTCCCTGGGGATTCGGAAAGACAATCCGCAGGATGAACGATCCAGTCGTCGGGTCCACTGTGACCTCGCGAAACTGGAGCGTTCCTTCCAACGAATACTGGGTGTCGTCTTCCAGGATAAGCTGAGCCTTGTTCTGGCCTGTTCCGTCCCGATTGAGCTCTCCATCCTCCAGGCGGCGGTTCAGTCGCAACAATTCACTCGTCGATTGAGGCACGTCGACGTAAATGGGGTCCAGTTGCTGAATAGTCGCCAGGGGCACCGGCTGATAGGCCGTTACCAGGGCGCCATCGGTCACATTAGACCTGCCGATGCGCCCGGAGATCGGTGCCGTGACTCGAGTATATCCCAAATTGATACGGGCCGTCTCGACCATCGCCCTCCAGTACTGAATATCGGCTTCCGCCTGATTCAGCGCGCTTGCGGCGTCGTCGTAGTCCTGCTGACTGACCGCCTTGTCGCCGAGCAACCCCTTGTATCGCTCGACCCGGGAACGGATCGAAGGCAGACTGGCCTGCGACCTGCCGAGAGCCGCCTCTGCCGTGCCAAGCGCCGCCTGGAAAGGAGCGGGGTCGATCTGATAGAGTACATCGCCTGCCTTGACATCGGAGCCTTCCGTGAACAGACGCTTCTGTATGAGACCATTGACCTGGGGTCGGATCTCCGCGATCAAATAGGCGGACGTACGACCGGGAAGCTCCGTGGTCAGCACGACTTGCTGTGGCTGGACTGTCACTGCGGCCACTTCCGGCGTGGGGGATGGTGGCGGCGCTTGTGGCTGACGGTCGCAGCCGCCTGGGAGAAGACCACCCGGCACAACTGTCCAGAACAGGATCCACCTTGCCATGACTCTTGCACGCAACCGCATCAGAAATCTCCAATAAAATCGACGTTGACAAACGTCAGGAATACTCGAGAACGGCGCCCTGAAACGCCGAGGAATCTCATCCGTCATCCCTGTCTCCCGAAGATCTCAGCAGCCCTCTGAAGAAGACGGCCTTGACCTTCTCCAGGTCCGCTCGCAGATCCCGTGCCTGGGCGTCGGCCAGCACCATCGACTCCAGCGTGCCACAAAGGCATTTGGCCGCGATGACCGCGTCGATGTCATTGAACAATCCCTTGCGGATGCCCGCTGCAATCACGTCCGAGAGCCTGGAGGTCAGCCGCTCGTCCATTTCTCTCTTTTTCGCCTCCACCTTCGGTCCCCGCAGGTACCGCCCACGGTTCTCGAGCAGGTACAGGCGGATAGCGACGGCCTGCTCCACGGCGATCCGCTCGTGCGCTGCAATGAACCGAGCCACCTTCTCTCGCTCGTCTCCGGGACCTTGCAGGGCAGGCAGAATCACGGCCAGACTCTCCTCCGCACAGGCGACCAGTAACTCGAAGAACAGGTCCTCCTTGCTGGAAAAGAAATTGTACAGCGTCCCTGTGCCAAACTCAGCCGCCGCCGCAATGTCGTGCATCGAGACATTGTGGAATCCGTTCTGCGCGAACAGCTCCAGCGCCGCGGACAGGATTTCCTGCCGATGCCGCTGACGCTCCCGTCTCCTTCGCGATGACTGTGCTTTGGATGCCACAGGAATCCTTATGCTCTGACCCACCACAACTGAACATCTCTTCGCGTTACTGACGCACGATTCATATTATGAACGCCCGTTCGAATCAAGTCAAGCTCTTCTCGCCAGAAAATCCTGTCGGTGTCTCTCGTGGTCGCTGAGGGCTGTCTCGACTGGCGCGTCCGTAGGTCCGCTCCACTCACGCGTCTTGCTCTCCAACAGCCTGTCGGGTAGAATCGGCGATAGAGCAATGAAAGTGTCGGATCACAAACACTCTTCTGTGCGCGGTCCAGTGATTGTCCTGGCCGTGTTGTCTGCGATCGCTACGGGCGGATGTCAGGGGACAAACACGCTGGTCGGAGCAGTTATCTCCCAGGGGCTCGATACGTTCGTCGTATCGGGTCCGGCACAGGGCTGGACGTTCCGAGGCCTCGACTCCAGGGTCCCTCCACGGATGCGACCGGGGACCTACGCCAGCGCAACACATGGCGTCCGGTTCATCGATCCTGACAGTCTGGGAGCCCACCGGTACAGGCTCGACGGTGGAGAGGACAACGGGATCGTCTATACCTGCTCCGGCGGGCATATCGATATCGCCCACGTACGAAAAGCCGCCGACTGGACGGGATTCCTGGCGTCTGTGACGCTTGAGCACTTGCACAAGGGAAAGGCCGACTTCCAGTTCAAGCTGTGGGAACCCTCCCTCTACTTCGTGCACCTGACGTATCCGCGGGGATGGAGGGCCCTTCCCGCCGACGAGAAGGAACGCGTCGCGCGTGATGTCTCGCGACAACTCGGACAGTATCTCGCCTACACGGCAATGACCTGGCATGAGATACTGACGTGGTTTGGCTTCAGGCCCAAAGGCTACAAATCTGAATTCCCCTCGGCCTTCTCATGGGAAGACAGCTACTCAAACCTGCTCGGTACCTGTGTGGCGGCGGAGGCACTGGAAGACTCGGATCGTGAGTTCAGCGACGCAGTAACCGTAGCCCTGCGACAACACCTCGAATCGCTCGGAGCGCAGCCTGCCGCCGTGGCCGGATACGCCTCTGAAAAGGTCCGGGGCGACTGGTACTCCACGCGCTGGCTTGACGCGGCGATCGCCAGGAGGAATCTGGATATCGGCTTAGACGACGGCCAGGTCACGCCCTGTCTTGTGCCGTCCCTGTCCGCCTGTGAGGGCGCACAGCCCCGGCCGCTGGCGGTCCCCACGCTTGACGGCCTGGCAGAGTGCGGATTCGCGGCGACCGTGGCGATCAAACCGCGAGTATGGGAAGAAGGCAAGATTCTCCGGGCCCTGCACGACGACCGCAAACCCACATCGACAGAAGTGGATCCAACTCTCCACTTCGCCCTGCTCATCCACTACATCGAGCAGGATATGCCAAACCGCCACTGCTTCGATGACGCCAGCACCGGTCCTGCATCGTGTGTGACGCATCCGGCCAATCCCTGAGGCCATCCTGCAATCCGGGCAAGCCCTGTCACTGACGGAGCCATTGCTCCATTCTGTCGAGGCCCTTGGTGATCTGTCCCATGGAGGTGGCAAAGCTCAGGCGGACATTGGCGTCACAACCAAAAGGCTTGCCGGGGACGACACCGACATTGGCCTGTTCCAGCAATGCGGTGGCGAAGCTGTCGCTGCCGGTGATCTTCGCGCCGCCGATGGTCCGGCCGTAGTGGGCAGAGACATCGGGGAAGCAGTAGAACGCCCCGGTCGGCTCGTTGCACTCCACGCCTTTCATCCCACGCAGGCGATCCGTCATGTAGCGGGCACGCTTCTCGAACTCGACGCGCATCTTCTCGATGGCGGCCGGCGACTCGGGACCCATCGCCGCAATGGCGGCATACTGGGCAAACGTCACCGGGTTGGAGGTCATGTGATCCTGGAGTCGGCTCATCGCCTTGACAACCTCGACCGGACCGGCGGTGTAGCCCAGCCGCCAGCCTGTCATGGCGTACGTCTTGCTCAAGCCGTTGAGCGTCAGCGTCCGCTTGTATGCGTCCTCGCTCAAGGCCGCGAAGCTGATGAATTTCGTGTCGCCGTAAATGAGCTTCTCATAGATCTCATCCGAGATCACGCAGACGTTTGTGCCCTCAAGGACCTTGGCCAGAGCCCGCAGCTCGTCGGGAGTATAGGAGAAGCCGCCCGGATTGTTCGGGGAGTTCAGCACGAGCATAGCGGTCTTGGGGGTAATCGCCTCTTTCAGTTGCGCGGGCGTGATCTTGTAGCTGTTCTCTTTGTCAGTTTGCAGGATCTTGACGACGGCCCCCGCCAGCTTGGCCGCCTCCGGGTACGTCACCCAGAACGGAGTCGGCAGCAGCAGCTCGTCGCCCGGATCGAGCACGGCCTGCATCGCCTCATATACCGAGTGCTTGCCGCCGATGTTGACGACGATCTGCTCGGGTGCGTACTTCAGGTCGTTCTCCATCTCCAGCTTCTTGGCGATCGCCGCCTTCAGCTCCGGGATGCCGGAGGCCGGAGTATACTTCGTCTTGCCCTCCTTCATCGCCTTGATCGCGGCTTCCTTGATGTAGTCCGGCGTGTCGAAATCCGGCTCACCGGCTCCGAAGCCCACGACGTCCTTGCCCTGAGCCTTGAGTTCCTTGGCTCGGTTCGTCACGGCCAACGTCGCCGACGGCGGGACGCTCTGTGCTCTCTGGCTCACCTTCATCGTGCGCAGTCCTTTCCAATGCGTAGCTCATCGTCTGAAGCCCTCAGTTTTGCAGCCAGCGTCCGCGGGCGATGGGCCGCAGACTCCAAACTGAATGCACGGCATGTTTACGGGAAACCGGCCCGCCGGTCAAGCGAATTCGCGATGATATGGCCCGCGAGCTTTGCAGCGTAGGCGAGAGGCTTACTGCCACTGAACGACGAGGTAGGCGTTGTCGAGGAACGTCGCCTTCTGGGGAGACGTGCAGTTGTTCTTGATCTGCAACTGAAGGTTGTTGATCTTCTCCGGCGTGTCCAGCGTGCCCTTGAGATCCCAGGCCAGGGTCCCCTTGTTGGAGGCTCCCAGATTCACGCCGGGCGTGATGGATCCCCACGTCGTGGCACTGCTGGGCCAGCCGGTCCCTACGCGCCACTCCAGCTTCCCGGACTGGAACTGCGGCTCTTCGAAGTGTTTCACATAGAGGACCACGGACGTGATTTTGGCATCCGCCGGGATCGGCTCATCCGAGAAATCATAGGTCGTGTAGGAGCCCGCGCCGGTCTGCCACGAGTCGTCATCGGTCGTCTGGACGCGTCGCAGATCAGCGGCGGACAATGCCTTTCGGATCTTCTGGTCGTAGCCGCCCGACACGGTCAGCGTCGTCTTCTGTGGGGTCGGGGCGCCTACGGTTATGTCAAACGATTGCGTGCTCGATGCGGCCGGCACACCGTTGTCCGCGACCTCGACCGTGACCCTGTGCATCCCCATCTGGCCTTGGCCCGGGGTCCACTGGATCAGTCCGCTGGTTGGATGAACCGACATCCCGGCGGGACTGGCCGCCAATGCATACGTCAGCTTGTCTCCCTCATCCACGTCGGTCGCGTCGACATCATAGGCGTACTGTCTGCCTGCTGCAGCAGCGGTGACGGGAGTCGAGCCGATCGAAGGCGTATCGTTCGCCGCGTTCACCCGGACAGCCACTGTGGCGCTGCCGGTCCCGCCTTGCCCATCGCGGACCTCGTAGGTGAACGTATCCACGCCGTGGAAGTTCGGCTTGGGAGTATACCGCAGCGTCGGCGCCGTACCGTCCAGAGCCCCATTCGCGGGCTTGGTGGTCACGGCATAGGTGAGAGGGTCCCGATCACGGTCGGTCGCGGCCACGGTAATGGACACCGGCGTGTCCTCTTCAGTCGTTGCTTCGCTGTCCTCGGCCACAGGCGGGCTGTTGACGTGAACAACGTTGATCGACACCGCAGCGGCGGCGGAGTCTGCCGTCCCGTCATTCACCTTGAATGTGAAAGAATCCGTGCCTGCGGAGCCGCCCCGAGGCGTGTAGACGACCTCGCCGTCGCTGGTGAAATGCGGACCAGGCGTAAGCGTGCCTCGTTTCGGTTGACTGACGATGCCGAACCTCAGCCGGTCTCCGTCGACGTCGGTGCCGATCAAGGCAAGCGTCACGGACTTGTTGTCAGCCACTTTCGCAGACTGGGCGTTCGCAACGGGAATGTCGTTCGTGGCGGCGACCTCAATCGACACGGTGGCCGGCTCGCTATCGGTCTTACCGTCATAGACTACGAACGTCAGGCTGTCGGGACCACTGTAGTCGGCGGTGGGAGTGTACGTCATGTCCGGCGGGCTGCCGGTCAGGCGCCCGTGCGTCGGCTTCTGCACGACGTGGTAGGTCAATGGCTCCTGGTCGCGATCCCTTCCTGCCAGGACGATCGAAATGGGCGCATCCTCCTTCGCCAGCACGGAGGCCGAGATGGCCACAGGCGGCTTGTTGATCATGCCCAACCCGATGAACACACCTGCTGCAATGATGGCAAGAACGGCCACACACAGCAGGCTGATAAGCACCTTCTTCGCTCGGCGCCGTGGGCGAGCGGTGGGCTTGCGACGCAGCGCGGGAAGCGCAGCGACGCCCCCGGCCGTGAATCCGCCCATATCCGGATCGAGGACCCCATGCGCAACCACATCGGCAAGCGGCGCCGCAGGCTCCAGGGGCCGTGCGTCGGACACCTCCCGCTCCACGACCTCCGTCGATGGCGGCAAATCGGCCTGCGCCGACGGCGGCTTGATAGATCGTGTGCGCGGTTTGGCCCGCCTGCGGGGCCTTGGCGGTTTCAGCTCGGGAGCTTGAGCCTCGGTTGTCAGCTCGGTCGGCGGTGACGACGACGCCTCAGGACGCGGCTTTCGCCGTCTCCGCGGGCGCTTCTCGGCGGCAGGCGAGCCCGGAGGCTCCTCCTCAACGAGCTGGCCGGCCACAAGGGATGTGTCGGTCGAAGCAGGTGAGGCCGCTTCCGTCTCTTGCAGGCCCAGGGCACTCTGGGCCACTGCGGCCACCTCCGTCAGCGTCTCTTCCTTTACCGGCTCAGCCTCTGTGGCAATCAGCTCTTCCGCCAGCTTCCTGTACTCGCGGGCGGCCGTGCTCGAAGGGGCATAGGTCTCGGCGGCCTGGCCTACTGCCAACGCCTCTGCCAGCGTCACCGTCCGGTGAATCGTGGTCGTGAGAACCAGATCTCCAAAGAGCTCTCGCATCTGCTGCTTGACTCGCTTGCTCAGGGCGCCCCTGTCCTCCACGCAGGTTAGAAGGATGCGCACGTTCCCCGCGCAGTAGCGATGAAAACGTTGCCTCACGATGAGAACGGTCTCCAGCAGCCGCTGTGCACACTTCAACGCGTAGGAATCGACCTGGATCGGCACAACCACGTCCGTGCTGACCACCAGCGCGTTGAGAGCCAGCACGCCCAGAGAAGGCGGACAGTCGATAACGCACACCTCGTAGCTGTCGCGCACTGCCCGGAACGCGCGGGCCAGGCGCAGCTCCCTGCCGGGTTTGCCGATCAGCTCGATTTCCGCCGACGCGAGCGAGACATTGCTTGGCACCAGGTCGAGACGGTCCAGGCCGGTGTGCACGACGACCTCGGACATGGGGATCTGGAGATGAATGAGCGGATGATATACGGTTGCACCGGAAGCGTCCGGCTCACCGCTGAGAGCCTGCGTCGCGCACGCCTGCGGATCCAGATCGACGATCAGCACCTTCCGGCCCGTTTGGGCGAGGGCCACTGCGAGATTGATCGCAGTCGTCGTCTTGCCACAGCCGCCCTTCTGGTTGGCTATCGCTATCGTTCTCATTTTCTGACGGCACGGGCACCGGCATCCGACCTACCCGCACAAAGCACCAGTATTGCTTTCGGGCGTTTTTGGGGCTGCCTTAACTACTTTTCGCGGCACCCGGCGGCATCACGTCAAACCGCCCGAACGCAACCACGACGCGTCCAGGACCTTCAACGATGACCCACGCGTCACGTTGCCAGGGCGCCGGCGGGCTCTTTTATGAGCCTATTGCAGGTCAGGAAACCGCGAGTGCCTCCGCACGAACGATCCTGATCCTTGGGGCTCCCTGCCCGCCGCGCACACACAGCATAAGCACCATTCGGCAGTCCCTCCCTCTGTTGGGGACCCGGCATCCATCCGTGCCAGTTGAAATCGCGTACATGAGATGATCGGAAGAATCACCCTCTACGGCCGATCCATGCCGACTCCTGCGAAAAGCTTATCCAACCAGTGGATTGGACGGGCAACTCACATTCGTCTCACGGATTCTCTCTGCAAGTGCACGGAGCGACCGGATGAGCTCAGGCTCCACCTTGAGCCCCTCAGCCAGCGCTTTTTCCTGCTCCGTGTACGCCGTTGGATTCGTTCGGGGCACATCCTCCATGATATGCGCCTTTCAAGAACACGGCCTCGCTCGACCAGCGCCTCGTGCACCAGACATGCGAGACCCTCGATATACGATTCACGATAGCAGATTCGGGCGCCCTTGTCAAGTGTATTTCACGACACTTCCCGGGTCGCCGGGGCGGCAGGACCCAGCTTTGAGCTTGACAGGCGAACGTGGACACGTTTCTACTGCGCCGCGACGGTCGTGCCGGCACGATATGGCCTTCGGGCTGCTCCACGTGTCGTATCCGATACAGAGGTCATGACCGGCACACAGTGATGAGCAAAGGCACCTGGGTTTGAGCTGAGGCGGCAGAGTGGGATCCACCCTGCCGGCAAATCCTACGGCTTCGGCAGTCGCGTCTGCTCGGCGGCCGTTGGCGGCCAATGTCGGAAGGTAGACCACATCCCGGGCGTGCCGTCCTGCCAGTCCTTGAGGGTATAGACCTTCTCCTTCTTCATGTACTGGATATGGCCGTCATAGAAAGCGAGATTGACGCCGTCGCTGTGGCGATACAGGGTCGGACCGTCACAACCGACGTTCTTGTAAGGCATGATGGTGTCCTGGCCGAGCACATCCCACCCGTCGAAGTAGTTCGCGCCCTTCCACCAGGCCCACCAGTCGTTGCTCTCGGTGAAGATGAGCTCCCCGGCAGGATTGAGGACGGTCGTGTTCTTGTGCCCTGCATATTGGGCCGCGTACCAGTCGGTGTAGTACCAGTCCGTCAGGTTGTAGCCGTAGCTGATCCAGTTGGTGTACTGCTCGTCCTCACGCTCCTTCGTCGAGACATCATCGCTCGGGCACCGGAACTCCTTGGGTGAGTGCCAATCGCTCTCCTCCGAGCTTTGTCGGTCCTTGTAGCCAATGAGCGTGCGGAAGAGCTGGTTGGCCGGCCAGGTGCGAATCCCCTCCGGCGGTCGATACAGGATCGGGACGTACCAGCCATCGCATTCATCGGAGTAGACGACGTTTGCCATTCCCAGGGTCCGGACATGGTTGGCGCAGACCGTCCGTTTTCCATGTTCCTTCGCTCGCATCAGGGCCGGCATCAGGATGCCCATCAACAGCGCGATAATCGCGATGACTACGAGGAGCTCGATGAGCGTGAAGGCTTTTCGAGTATACATGACTACCCACTCCCCACGAATGGCCTACATCGACACTACCCTGTGATTCTGTCCCCGCACTGTCCGCGGGGCGCCTACAGACATTGTACCCGACCTGCCCTCGAAAACAAACCAGAATTCCGGGCACCTGTCTCCGGCAGATGGCCCGCTGGGGCCGGAACTCATTTGTAGGCCAGAAACTTCTTGATCATGGCCGAGCAGACCTGATCCAGCCCCTGTGGCGCGCCGTTGCCGCCGCGATTCGTGGCGGCCAGCACAGCGAAGT
Source organism: Sedimentisphaerales bacterium (assembly GCA_016928975.1). The sequence goes on from JAFGJR010000117.1 coordinate 41,734, forward strand.
CTTTCGCCGGGGCGACCCAGGCGACACTGTAGTTCATGCCGTTGCTACCGGCATGCGTGAGGACTTTGCCGCCGCCCCAGGCGCGGTCGCAGATCTCCCAGCCCAGGGCGTACTCGCCGCCGAAGGGAGGCTCTTTCAGTTGGCGAACCTGATCGGGCGGTAGCAGCCCCTGTTCCTGGCGCGTGGCCTTGAGAAAGCACTCGATGTACTTCGCCCAGTCAGTGATCGAGCAGTGGACCCGGCCGGCCGGCGTGATGAACGGCGGATTGTCGCTCATAAGACCCGGACCGATCGGGAGCAGTCGGTCCCCCTGTTTGCGGTGCTGCCAGGGGGCGTCGACACGGCCGGGCGTGCCCATCGCCCCAAACCCGGCCGATGCCATCCCCAGCGGTTCAAAGAGCAGACGCCGCAGGAGAGCCTCGTAGTCTTCGCCCATGAGCGTTTCGGCGATCACACCGGCGATCGTGAAGCCGGCATTAGAGTACTCCTGCTTGTCCCCCGGCTTGTTGACCGGAGGCTGGCACAGAACGATCTCCATCACGCGTCGTCGCTGGGCGCGCGGTGATCTCATGGCAAGAATCCGCCTGAGTTCCTCGTCCCCAACCGGCGAGAAGCCATTTGTCATGGGTGGAACGCCGGCGCGATGGGACAACAGATGGACGAGCGTCACGCCCCGGTAGTCCGGATGCATCTTGTCCTTCAGATCGGGAAAATACTGTGCCAGCGTTGTCCCCCATGTCAGCTTGCCCTGCTGCACGAGCAGGCCGATCAGGGACGCGGTCATCGCCTTTGTGCACGATCCCAAGTGAAAAGGATCGTTCGGCTCTGCTTTGATGTCTACGCCGTGCTTGCGCACCCCCACCACGCCGGCGGCACACAGCTTTCCATCCACGATCACCGCCGCCGCCAGCGCCGGGAACTTGTACTGTTCCCGCACGGCCCCCAGATCCGGCGCAAGGTCCATCACAGCAGGTCCGCTCGCCGTCAGCCTCGCACAGGCGAAAGGAGACAGAACTGCCACGATGGCCAGACAGGCCACAAAGGACTGCACGCCCACGATGCGGCTCCCCAACACACAAACATCCTTCCTTCTCCATCACAGGGCCATTATCGCCTCTAACCAGTCGGAGAGCAATGGGCCAACAGCGACGGTGGGACATGTGAACGAGGCACCGCCGGAAGCCACAGAGAAACCGGGGCCTGTATCGGTTGATACAGGCCCCGAGCTTGTGACTCTCTGACAACAGGCTCAGGATGGGCGAGAGCCTGCCGCCATATTGACGCTCAATGTCCTCTGCCCTTACGGCGTGGGCTTGAGGACGTGGATGTCGTCGATGAAGATGCGGCCGGCGCCGTCGGGCTTGGGACTCTTGCCGTTGCCGATGCCGATGGTCATC
>JAFGJR010000118.1 GCA_016928975.1 Sedimentisphaerales bacterium
TATTGCACGATCATCCTGCTGTGCACTCGCTTGGAGAAGCTGTTGCCGACGATCAAGTCGCGCTGCCAGATCGTCCGATTCGGGCCGGTGGAGGAGGGACGAATCATCTCCCACCTGGCGGGGATGGGCCTGGGTCGTGAACAGGCGGTGTTTCTCGCTCGCTTGTCACAAGGCAGCCTGGGACTGGCCTGTCAGTGGGCTCGGCTTGAGCTGGCCGGCGTAGAGCTCTTCAACATCAAGAGGGACGCCGTTGCGGCCCTTGCCGCCCTTGAGCTGATCGACGCGCTGGACGTGGCGGAGCGACTCCAGGGCCACGCCAAGCAGATTGCCGCAGGCTGGGCAAACCTGGACAAAGCCACCAGCAGAACCGACCTCAACCGCCGGGCGCAGAAGACAGTGATTCAGATCCTGATCTGCGCTCTGCACGACGCCATGATGTTGCCCCTTGCCGGCGACAAGCATCTGGTCAACGCGGACCAGGCAAGACAGGTCGCGGCTCTGGCCGGTCGGTTCGACCCGGAGCAGGCCGCCCGGGCGATTAGCGACGGCTACGAGATGCTCCGCTGGATTGAGGCCAGTGTCAACGAGCGGCTAATTTTCGAGCGGTTCTTGTTGCGCCTTGTCCCGTCTGCTATAATGGCGACCATGTGGTAGTGAAGTTCAAGCATGCATTGACGGGGGCTCACTGCGTTGTTCCCAACGTAGCGAGCGTCCCTCAGGATAGTCGAAAATGACGGAAACGCCAGGGGCAAAGCCCAAGCTGATCAAGGGCAAGAGGTACATGCTGGTCCGCTACGGCCGCATGAACAATCTTGGCCTGTTCGAGCACAACGAGACTCAGATTCCGAAGGTCCCCGCCCGCGTCGTGGTCAAAACCGACAAGGGCCTGGAGCTGGGCTACGTCGTGGGCCAGCCGATTGCCTACCGTGAGGGACGCTTCCGGTTCACCGAGGAACAGATCTGTAGCTACTTCACCAGCAGTGAAATCAGCTTCGCGAGCGAAACCGCCGGTAAGGTGATCCGGTTTGCGACGCCGGACGACATCAGCGAAGAGCAGCACCTGACGAAGATCACCCGTGAGGAGATCGCCTGCTGCGAGCGGTTTGCCCAGGAGCTTGGCCTGAGAATGAGGATCGTCGACGCCGAGCACATCTTCGGCGGCGAACGCATCATCTTCTATTTCATGGCGGACGGCCGCGTCGATTTCCGCGAGCTTGTCCGCAGGCTCGCCCAGGAGTACCAGACCCGTATCGAGATGCGACAGATTGGGTCCCGCGATGAGGCCAAGCTGCTCGGCGACGTCGAGAGCTGTGGGCAGGTCTGCTGCTGTATCCGGTTCCTCCAGTTGCTCAAGCCCGTGAACATGCGGATGGCCAAGATGCAGAAGGCCACGCTCGATCCGTCCAAAATCTCCGGCTACTGCGGCCGGCTCAAATGCTGCCTGCGGTACGAGGACCAGACCTACACCGATCTCAAGCGGAACCTGCCCAAGAAGAATACGTGGGTCAAGACGAAGAAGGGCGAGGCCAAGGTCGTCGACGGTCATATTCTCACGCAGTTGGTCGTCGTGGAGAACGACAGCGGCGAGCAGATGGTGTTCCCTCTGGAGGAGATCACAGTCCTGCCGTACCCGCCGGCCAGGAGAAGGCAGCCCGAGGAGGCGGGTCCGCCGCCTGCATCGGCGCCCGCTCCGCGCCCACTTGCCGCGCCCAAGGCTCAGCGCGTTCCGGAAGAGGCGGACGCCGACGGGCCGCAAGAGGAGTACGAACAGCAAGAGGAGTAGAGAACGAGAATGCCCCGCACGATCGTCGTGACATCCGCCTTGCCCTACGCCAACGGCCCGATCCACATCGGCCACCTCGTGGAGTACATCCAGACCGATATCTGGGTCCGGTTCCACAAGGCCTGCGGCGATCAATGCTACTACTTCTGCGCCGATGACACCCACGGCACGCCGATCATGATCAGCGCCCGCAAAGCGGGCATCCAGCCTGAGCAGTTGATCGAGCAGGTGCATCGCGAGCACACGGCAGACTTCAGCCGGTTCCATGTCGAGTTCGACAACTACTACACGACGCATTCGCCGGAGAACAAGGCGTTCAGCGAGACGGTCTTCGAGCGGCTCAATCGGGCCGGCTCCATCGTCAAGCGGGATATCGAGCAGACGTACTGCGAGAAGGACAAGATGTTTCTGCCGGACCGGTACGTGCGCGGCACGTGTCCCCGCTGCGATGCCCCGGACCAGTACGGTGATTCCTGCGAGGTCTGCGGATCGACGTATCGCACGACCGATCTGATCCATCCGCGCTGCGCCGTTTGCGGGACCCCTCCGGTGATCCGGATCTCACAGCACTACTTCTTCCGGCTGGCGGACTACGAAGAGCATCTCAAGAAGCTGTTTGCGGCAGGCTACACGCAGAAATCGGTGGCCAACAAGCTTGAGGAATGGTTCACGGCCGGCCTGAGAGATTGGGACATCTCCCGCGATGGGCCGTACTTTGGCTTCAGAATCCCCGGGGAGGACGACAAGTACTTCTACGTGTGGCTCGATGCCCCCATCGGCTACATGGCCTCGACAAAGAATTACTGCGACCGTCACGGCCTGAGCTTCGAGGAGCTCTGGAACAGCCCGGCCAATGAGCTGTACCACTTCATCGGCAAGGACATCATGTACTTCCA
>JAFGJR010000119.1 GCA_016928975.1 Sedimentisphaerales bacterium
CAAAGCCAATCGCAGCAACTGCCGCGTTCGATGTGTGTGGAGACGCAAAATCTTGCGTCTCTACAAGAGCAAACGCCTTGCGGCGTCGCCACGAACGGGGACGATTCGCGCGAAACAAAGCCAATTGAGGAGGCAGTAAGTAGCACCCCCGCCCTCGGGGGTGATCCCAGCCGGGGGCGGCTGGGCTACATCGTCGATCACCCCGTGTGTGAAACAAAGCCAATCACAGGAGGTGTCAAGTTTGAGGTGTGAAGTGTCAAGCGGGACGGACTCAGGCTCGGCGTGCGAAACAAAGCCAATCGAGCCGGCCGGGGCCGTCTGCCGCGAGATGTAGTCTGGACAACGACACGTCTCGTGCTATGATGGAACGGTCCGGCAATGATGCTCGAGACCGATGATGAGTCTCCCGCAGACAGGAGCGAAGGGACGCGATTTATGAAGATCAAAACGGTTGTCATCGCAGGGATCGCGATGGCGGTGGCGGCGTTGGCGCTGGTCGGCGGACTGGCTGTGCTCACGATGTCCCATGGGCCGAAGCTGGAGGACGTCGCGTACTTGCTGGAGCCGCGAATCACCACGCTGCCCGGCCAGAAGATGCTTGTCGTGGAGGCCAGGGGCGATCCGACCGTCATGGGAGGCGAGGCGTTCGGCCTACTGTTCAAGACCTACTTCAAGCTCAAGGGCGTGCCCAAGGGTCCGAAGCAGCCGGCGCCGAGAGCCCGGTGGCCCCTGTCGCTCAACACGCCGAAGGAGCAGTGGGTGGGGCGGTACGCCATGCCCGTGCCCGATGATGCGGCGTTGCCGGCCGACGTGGCAGCAAGTCCGTCGGGCTTGCAGGCCCACGTGATGACCTGGGAGTACGGGCAGGTCGCGGAGATCCTGCACGTCGGGCCGTACGACAGCGAGGAACCGACGATCCGCAAGCTGCTGCAATTCGTCAAGGACAGCGGCTTCCAGGCAATGGGCGAGCACGAAGAGGAATACCTCAGAGGGCCCGGCGTGTTCTCGAAAGGCGACCCCCGCAAGTACCTGACCATTATTCGATACAGGCTCAAGAAAGCGGAGTGACCGGGGCGGATGAGCATCCAACACCTTCACGACAGGACCCTGATCGAGTCGTTCCTGCGGCGGAATCCCGAGCTGCACGTGTACAGTCTCGGCGATCTGGACGACTTCTTCTGGCCTTGCACGACCTGGTATGGCTGGCAGGACAACGGCGAGCTGGCGGAGGTCGCGATGATCTACTCAAGCCGGACGCTGCCCACGCTCGTTGGAATCTCGCGGCGGCCGGCGGTCATGCAGAAGCTGCTCGGCGAGGTCGCCCCCCTGCTGCCGGAGATGTTCTATGCCCACCTGAGCCCGGGCATAGAGTGTGCCTTCGCGAGGACGCACGTGCTGGAATCGCACGGCCCGCATTACAAGATGGTGCTTCGCGACGCCTCGCGCGTCCGCGACGCGGATTGCTCCCAGGCTGTGCCATTGACATTGCACGATGCGCCGGACCTGATGCGTCTGTATCAGGAGAGCTACCCGGGCAACTGGTTCGATCTGCGGGTGCTGGAAGCCGGGCAGTACTTCGGCCTTCGCCGGGACGAGCGGCTCGTCAGCGTGGCCGGCATCCACGTCTATTCGCAGCGGTACCGGGTGGCGGCTCTCGGCAACATCGTGACCCATCCGGCCTATCGGCACAGAGGATACGCCAGGCAGGTGACGGCCAGGCTGTGCCGGTCCGTCCTGGCGAGCGTGGAACACGTCGGCCTGAACGTGAAGGCGGACAACGAGGCGGCGATTGCCTGCTACGCCGGCCTGGGCTTCGAGGTCATCGCCCCCTATACGGAGCTGACGATCACCAAAAGAGGCTAAATACAACCCACATTTACTGATTATGCGTCACGCTTTGCGGGCAACGATCAGGGAATTCATGTTCTCGTCTCGATGGAGAAGGCGAACGCCGGAGAAGCCGGCGCAGGCCAGGTCTTCGGCAAACTCGTCGAAGGTGAACGTGCCGCCGCCTTCGGTGCCGACGAGCATATTGACGGCGAACAGCGCGCCGCCGACCGGCCGTGTTCGAGAGGCATCCATGACGACGTCACGGATCGCCAGAACACCGCCGGCTGCCAGAGCGGCGCGGATCTTCGCGAACAGGTCGCGGTTCTGGCGACGGGAGCTCTGATGGGCAATCGCACTGAGCCAGGCAAAGTCGGCGCCGCCAGGCAGCGGGTCAGTGTAGAAGTCGCCGGCCACGAGGGTGACCCGGTCGATGAGACCGGCATTGGTGAGACGCTCGCGCGCCAGGGGAATCACTTGCGGCAGATCGAACAGGACGGCGGTGGCGTCGGGCACAGCCCGAAGGAACGCGGCGGTCCACGTCCCGGAGGCGCCCCCGATGTCCAACAGACGCTGGAACCGCAAGGGCGACAGCTTCTTGATGACCGACGGCGCGATGGCGATGCTGAAGTTGTCCATCGCGCCGATGAAGGCCTCGCAATCGCCGGGGTGGCCGCGAACGCTCGGGGGCCTCTCGGCGGGTTGACCCGTTTTGACCACCCGGGCAAGCTGTGCCCAGCGGCGCAGGCAGTTCGCCTGGTGGCGGATCGCCGACAGGACGTTGGCCGGCGAATCCTCCGTCAGCAGCTCGGCCACGTCCGGCGCGACGTGGTACGCGTCGTCCGGCTTGGCCAGCAGATCGAGGGCGACCAGGGCATCGAGAAGCACGGCGGTCGCGCGCGGGTCTGCGCCGAGCCGCTCCGCCAGGGTGCTCGCCGAGGCGGGCCGGCCGCGCAGGGCGGTGAAAACATCCAGCTCGGCCGCCGCCGCGATCACGCAGGCCCCTTGAAACGCTCTGACCTTCTCGATAAGCTCGTCCGTCGTCCACCGCTTTGCCATTGCACACACCTGATAATCATGGGTCTTTCAGCCCTGTCGGCGGCCATTATAGCACGCCGGTCGCCGGCCATGCGGTCGGCAGACCGGGACAAACACTTTTTCCCGGTCTTTCTGCTTGACGCCAACGGTCCGCCCGGCTTTACTATGCCCGTTGGACACGCCGGTGACATGGCAACGGGACGCGGAGATCAATGGTCGATTTGCCGGACCGGTGAATGACGGTTGCTGAGCTGTATAAGGAGCTTCACAATGACAAGGATAGTTGTAACCGCAGCGATGATCGCACTTGTGACTGTAGTCGTCGGGTGCCAGAGCAATCAGGGGCGCAGCCAGATACTGCCGAACCGTGACTCGACCAGCGTCCAGACGTCCTCCGCCACGCCGGGGGAAGGGATGCCCTCAGCCGACGAGATCGACCTTGTTGAGGCGTTGTCCGCACAGCGTCAGGCGTATCACGACACCCTCCAGAAGCTCATCCAGTACTATGATGCGTCGGGCAATTACCGGAACCTGAGCTGGGCCCGTAAGGAGCTCAATGCGCTGGACCGCATCCCGCAGTACCGATACGTCGTGGAGGCGCAGGTGCTGTCGCCGGACCTCAAAGCGACGCAGAAGATCCAGGCCGCCGACAACCTGTACGCCGCGGCGCTCGAGACGGAGACGAAGGCCGGGGTATTGCCCGTGCTGAAGGACGAAGAGGGACTTCGGGCGGCGCTCAGCCTGTACGGCCAGTTGCTCCGTCAGTACCCCACCAGCGACAAGATCGACGATGCGGCATTCAGGATGAGCGGCATCCACGAATATTTCCGGGACTACGTGATCGCCTTGTCGTTCTATCAGAGGGCGTATCAGTGGGATCCGGCGACGCCCTATCCGGCCCGGTACAAGGCGGCGGCGATCCTCGATGGGAAACTGCGTCGTCGGGCGGAGGCGCTGCAACTGTACCAGGAGGCGCTCGTCAAGGAGGCGCCGTTCATCGATCGATCTGCGGTGGAGAGACGGATCCGGGAGCTGACCGATTCGGACAAGCCCAAGTAGGACGGACGGGTCCCCTCGATGTTTGGCGGGTCTGGCGCAGAGTCAGACCCGTTTTTATTGGTGGGCGTGGTGCATCAACCCGCCCAGCGATCTGATGGCACGGATCACACGAGTGTTCGACCGCATCGAAGAGAAAGCGGCTGAGTTCATCCGCCTGCACGGGCTGTTCGCAGGGGCCGGTCGCGTTCTGCTCGCGGTCTCCGGCGGCACGGATTCGACCGCCCTGCTGCACATCCTGCACTCGCTGCGAGCCGCCGGGTCTCTGTCGGCGGAACTCGTCTGCGCCCACGTGAATCACCAGTTGCGCGGCTCGGCGAGTGACGAGGACGAGCAGTTCGTGGTGGCGCAGGCGACCCGGCTCGGAGTGCCGACAGTCACGCGGGCCGTCGATGTGCGAGCCTGTGCCAAGGCGCATCGACTGTCGATCGAGACGGCGGCCCGGCGGCTGCGACTGGAGAGCCTCCGTGAAATCGCCCGAGCCTGCGACTGCGCGTGGGTGGCGACCGGCCACCAGAAAAACGACAACGTCGAGACGATCCTTCACCGGGTGCGCCGCGGGACCGGCTTTCGCGGACTGGCCGGAATCCGGCCGGCACGGCGGCTCGACGAGGGTCTGTGGCTCGGCAGGCCCCTGCTCGATGTCACGCGGGAAGAGATCCTCGGCTACCTCGACCGGCGGACGCTCGAATGGCGGGAAGACCATACCAACGTCGATCCGGCGTACACGCGGAACTACATCCGCCACAAGCTGCTCCCGGCCTTACAGAAAGAGTCTTGCGGCCCGTTGATTGACGAGCTGTCCCAATTGGCGGCATCGGCGGGGAGGCTTCGTGACCGCGTGCGTCGAGAGGCCCAGGAGGCCCTCTCGAGGTGTGCGGCGGTCGGCGCGGGCGAGGTTGTCCTGACGGCATCATCACTGGCCGCCCTGCCGGAACTGGTCGGGGTCGAGCTGATTCGCCACGTACTGGTGACCCTCGGCTGCGGCGAGCGAGACCTGACACGCGATCACTACGCGGGAATTATACAGCTTGCGAGAAATGCCGCGGAGACAGAGCTGAGCCTGCCCAGGAGGTTCTCCGTCCGACGAGAGCGAGACACGCTCGTACTATCGAGGATTCACACACCGGAACCCGTTCCGGCGTTGTCCTCCGTTGGGCTCCGGGTGCCGGGTGAAACGTGGTTTGCCGGCCACCGGATTGAGGCGAGGATCCTGGATGCCGCACAACTCCCAATGGAGCAGATCAAACGAGACAGAAGTCCTTTCTGCGAGTATCTTGATCTCGATCGCATAGGGCAGCCCGTCACCGTGCGGCCACGCCGAACGGGGGACAGGTTCCGGCCCCTCGGCATGGAGAACGAGAAGAAGCTCGGCAAGTTCCTGACGACGGCCAAGGTGCCGCAGGGACGGCGGGAGCAGATCCTGGTCTTCGCCGATCCGACGAGGATCATCTGGGTCTGCCCCGTCCGGATCGGCGAGCCAGGGAAGGTCACAAACCAGACCCGACGGATTCTGATGCTGAAGGTCACATATGATCAGTAGAAAGCAACTGCTCGAACACGCCAAGTCGCAGGAGGCCACAGACATCCACATCTGCGCCAACGCCCCGATCCTGTTCCGCATCGGAGGCAAGCTGATCCCGGTGACCAAGGACAAGATCACGGCGCAGCAGAGCCGCGAGATCACACTCGACCTGCTCACCGACGCCCAGAAGAAGGTCTTCGAGGATCGCCTCGACTACGACCTCATGCTCGCGGAGGAGAGCGGGCGATACCGCGTGAACATCGGCTACTTCGATGGCCAGGTGGGCGCGACCATCCGCATCCTCCCGACACACCCGCGCGCCATCGGCGATCTGCTCTTGCCGGACACGGTGCGAGACCTGGCCCATCGCAGGAAGGGACTCGTGCTGATCACCGGCGCGACCAGCCAGGGCAAGACGACCACGCTGGCCGCCATGATCGACGAGATCAACGCCACCCAGGAAAAGCACGTCATCACGATCGAGGACCCCATCGAGTATATCCACGCGAACAAGACCGGGGTCGTGCGCCAGCGCGAGGTCGGCCGGGACACGCAGAGCTTCCACACCGGTCTGCGGGCGGCCCTGCGCCAGGACCCGGATGTCATCGCCATCGGCGAGATGCGCGACTACGAGACGATCAAGATCGCCCTGACGGCGGCGGAGACCGGCGTGCTCGTCCTTTCCACGCTGCACGTCATCTCTATCGACAAGATCCTCGAACGACTGATCAGCTATGCATCGGCGGGCGACGAGGACCAACTGCGGTTCCTGATGGCCGAGTCGCTGCAAGGCGTCGTCCACCAGGAGCTGGTCCCCACCGTGGAAGGCAAGCAGCGCGTGGCGTGCGAGATCCTCGTCACGACCAGCGCCGCCAAGAACATCATCCGGCGCAAGGGCAGCTACTTCCTGCGGAGCGTCATCGAGACGGGCAAGAAGCACGGCATGCAAACGATGGAAGAATCGATCACCGCGATGCTCGAGCAGAAGGTCATCACCGAAGGCGTCGCGAAAAGCATCCTCGTCAACTACAAGTAGCGGGCCGAACACTCTACGGGAGTGCAAACATCGCACAGGTATGTCACCCCCGCGCAGGCGGCGTCCAGGGAGCTTCGGTACGCAACTGGATTCCCGCCTTCGCGGGAATGACATGCGGGGCGACCGGAACAGCCTCTCTGGCGGAAGGCCTCAGAATTCGCAGACGCCGCCGATGCAGCCACCGGCGTAATCAGTGTCGGCGGAGATGAAGTCGGGCAGCTCGTCGTGCTGCAGGTCCTGTGCCTCGCTCACGGACAGGACCTGATCGGACTTCGATCCGTAGCGATAGATCGTGATGCCCTTGCACTTGAGGCGATGCGCCTCCAGGTAGATCTCGCGGACATCCTCGACCGTCGCGTCAGCAGGCAGGTTGATCGTCTTGGACACCGCGTTGTCCGTGTGCTTCTGGAAGGCGGCCTGAATCTCCAGGTGCTGACGGGGCGACACGTCGAAGGCCGTCACGAAAAGTCTCTTCACGTCATCGGGAATGCCTTTGATGGTCGCCAAGGACGGGCGCCGGGCCACTTCCGCCAGTAGCTCGCGGCTGTGGAAGCCCCGGTCGGTGGCCACCTTCTCGAACAGCGGATTCGTCTCGAACAGCCGGGTCCCCGACAGCACGTTGCGAACGAAGCTGACGGCGAACAGAGGCTCGATCCCGCTGGAGCAGCCGGCGATGATGCTGATCGTGCCGGTCGGTGCGATCGTGTTCACGGTGGCGTTGCGCAGCTTGCGGCGACCACCGGCATAGATCGAGGCTTTGAAGTTCGGGAACTCCCCTCGCTGCCGCGCGAGCGACTCGGAGGCGGCGAGCGACTCCTTGTGGACGAATCGCATGAGCCTGGCCGCGAACGAGACCGCATCCGGCGCGGTGTATGGGATCCCCAGCCGGATGAGCAGATCGGCAAACCCCATGACGCCGAGCCCGACCTTGCGGTTGCCCAGCGTCGCGGCACGAATGGAGTCGAGCGGATAGTTGTTGACGTCGACCACGTCGTCGAGGAATCGCACGCCCCAGTGAATCGTGTCGCGGAGCTTGTTCCAGTCCACGACCGCCCCGCCGGTCTCGCCGTCGCCGCCGGCATCCTTCGTCATCCTGTCGAGATTGATCGAGGCCAGGATACAGCTCTCGTGCGGCAGCAAGGGGACTTCGCCGCATGGATTCGTCGCCTCGATTGCACCCACGTGCGGCGTCGGGTTCCTGCGGTTGATCTCGTCGAGGAAGATGAGCCCGGGGTCGCCCGTCCGCCAGGCGGCGTTGACGATCAGGTCGAAGAGGGAACGGGCGCCAAGCTGCTTGACGCTCTCGCCTGTTCGCGGGTTCACCAGGCGGAAGGACCGGTTGTCGGCGATGGCTCGCATGAACCTGTCCGTGGCGCCGACGGAGAGATTGAAGTTCCGGAACGCATCGGAGCCCACCTTCGCCTCAATGAAGCTCACAATGTCGGGGTGGTCGCAGCGGAGCACGCCCATGTTGGCGCCACGGCGCCGGCCGCCCTGGACGATAACCTCGGTGGCCTTGTCGAAGATGCTCATGAAGGAGATCGGGCCGGAGGCACGTCCGTTGGTCGAGCCGACGAGATCGCCCCGGGGGCGCAGACGCGAGAAGCCAAAGCCGGTGCCGCCGCCGGTCTGGTGGATGCGCGCCATGTCGGCCAGCGAGCTGAAGATGCCCTCGACCGAATCCTCGACGGGCAGCACGAAGCATGCGGAGAGCTGGCCGAGGCGCGTTCCCGCGTTCATCAGGGTCGGCGAGTTCGGCACGAACTCGCGATTGCGCATCATGCGGTAGAACCGGTCCTCGATGTCCTCGACGCTCGATTCGGAGTCGTAGTTGGCCTCTGCCTGCGCCACGTGGTGCGCCACTCTGCGGAACAGCTCACTCGGCGTCTCCACGATCCGCCGGTTCTCATCCTTGAGCAGATACCGCCTCTTGAGGACCTCGACGGTGTTGATGGGCAGCTTGAGATCGTCCTTGAGTCCCAGGGCCGTCTTGGCAAAGCGCTCCTGCGATTTTCGCTCGCGATAGAGGATGTAGCTTTTGGCGATATTGCTGTACCCTTCGCTCATCAGGGCGGTCTCGACGGTGTCCTGGATGTTCTCGATGTGGGGTGTTTTGCCCTTGTATTGCTGGGCCAGCCGGTCAAGGACGGCCTCCGTCACCCGCCGGGCAACGACCCGGGCACGGTGCTCGTCGCGCAGAACCTCCAGCGCCGCCGCCGCAATCGCTCGCTCAATCTTGGAGGCATCGAATCCGACGATGGACCCGTCTCTCTTTCGGACCCTCTCCGGCACCGTCTGCATCGCCATGGCTCATTCCTCACTCAACTCAGCTCATAGAACCACCCACGTTCGACAGGCATACGAAATGTACTCGCGCGCCGGTTCTTGGGGAGGACACAACCGCCCCCCGTCCTGCCGATGGAGGACCCCGGCTACTTGTCTCCGCTTTTCGACTGCCGGCAGACGTAGACAAATGCCGGCGGGAAGTTCCGCGGCACGAATCTCAACTTCACCTCGGAGAAGTGCCGCCGGATCTCTCTGCTGAGCACCGGTGTGTATTGCAGTTGGACATACTTCCCCGACTTGCCGGAGATGGCCAGAATCTGCTCGACCGCCCGCCTGCTAAACAGGGTCAGGGGCAGTCCCGATACGACACAGTCCGGGCTGTTCACGTACCGTTCACAATTCTGGGCATCATCATTGATGACACGCAATCTGGGATCGCCGATTTGCTCGAGGCACCGGCAGAAACTTGGATTGATCTCGAAACAGGTCAGGCTGCCATCGGCGGGCAGCTCCTTCAGGATTTCCCTGGTGACCGGCCCGGTGCCCGCTCCGAACTCGATGACCCGTCTGCTGCCTCGAGTTTCCTCGGCCATCCTCCGGGCGAGGGTCCTGCCACTCTCGGTGAACGTTCCGCATTGCTTCGGATGCCGGAGAAATTGCCTGGCGAAACGCAGACTCATCATATCACGGCCTCTGTCCTTAGAAACGATCGCGTACCTTCTACCATAAGAGATATGACGGATGACCGTCAAGAGGTTTGTCGATTTGTTGTGGCCCCGGGGTCCGACAGGACTTCTGCAAGCGGGTTCCCTCGAGGGAGAAGCCCTGCCTCCACTGTGGACAGGCCCACTTTTTATCAAGACCCTTGACCGAAAACACGATATGAAGTATATGCGTGTGGGTGCCGGCTGCGCATCGTATGCCAGAGGGCGCACACGCCAGAAACAGTCCGATAAGTCCAAGAAAAGGAGATCGACGGTGAGCTGGCTAAAGAAACTCGGCACCGCGTTGCTACTGGCGTCTATCGGTTTACTGGCAGGGTGTCTTGCCAAGGATGAGAACATACAGTTCTTTGCCAAGCCGTACGAAGTGGACGTGACCGCGGAGGACTACGTGCTGTTGCCTCCGGACGAGATCGAGGTGCATTGCGCTCAGGTTCCGGAGGTTCACCTGCAACGTCAGCGGATACGTCCCGACGGCAAGGTCAGCTTCGAAGGGCTCGGGGAGATCGACGTGGCCGGCAAGACGCCGGCGCAGGTCGCCAATGTGCTCAAGGAGAAGATCGCCCAGTTGTACTCGGTGCCGGGCGATCATCCGGTCGACGTGCGCATCTCGGCCTACGGGAGCAAGGTCATTTACGTGGTGGGACAGGTATCGCGCCCCGGGCCGATGAACTACACCGGACGCGACAGTGTGCTGACGGCCCTGGCCGCCACTCAGCCCAACCCCATGGCCTGGGAGGAGATCGTACAGGTGATCCGGCCATCCGCCACCGAGAAGGATGGGGCGAAGATATTCACTGCGGATTACAGGAAGATGACAGAGCAAGGCGACACGCGCAAGAACGTGCTGCTCCAGGATGGGGACATCATCTTCGTCCCGCCGACCATCCCGGCGGCCATCGGAATGCTGATCGAGGAGTTCATTTCGCCCGTGGCTCGGGCCTTCTACGGCTGGTACCTGATCTCGAACCCGCCGACCCAGACGGGGCAGGGTTACACGCCGGTCGGTGGCGGGTACTGGGGCAGATAAGACCAGGATCGCGGATCGCGGGCGCCGCGCAGGGCCTGGAGGACGACGCATGACGGCAAGGCGTGGCTTGAAGCTGACTCATGTCGCCAGCACCATCTGGTTCGTCGTGTGCGTCGGATACATCCTTGTCTGGACGTTGCGCGAGCGAGGCTTCCAATGGTGGCTCATCTTCTCCCTGTCGGGCCACTCCGCCATCGCGATCTTCGTCCTGGTCAGTGTGTACCTGTTTGCGCTGGTCCGCGACATGAGCGGGACCCAGCAAATCCGGGTCGAGCATCCGTTCACCAGCACCCATTACTACATGGGCTTCTACGTGGCGGCTCCGCTGCTCGGCGGTCTGGCAGGCGTCTTCGGAATGATCGGCGCCGCCAATCTGAGCCGGTACATCCTGGGCATCGCCCTGGGGACGCTGGGAACGACGTTCTGCGTGTGGGTGGTGCTCGATCCGGTGATCGGGCTCATCGAGATGCTGCTGCCTCCCAGCCGCCGCCACCGCAGCGAGCGACTGGCTCAAGCGGAGGCGGAACGGAAGGCTCGCCAGGAGAAACGGGACAGGCTGCTGGCGGACGCGGCGAACAAAGAAGAGCGAGAGCACGAGCGGTGGCGACAGATCTTGCAGCCCGAGGCACAGCGTCTTGCCGCCCTCCTGACGGACGACGCGCCCGGCGGCACCGTGCAACAGGAGGCAGTGGACATCGGTGCGCGTGCCTGGCACCTCGGAGGACTCAGTTGCATGCGACAGTTGCGGGAGATGGCGCTGGCGATGGTGGCCGAACGAACTGGTCCCGCAAGAACCACCGACTATGTGTCCTACTGGTGGGACGGGATCGGGGACTGGCGAAGGCCTTCCCTGGACTGAATCCCCCCGCCGGTGCGCGGCTTGTCACGGCCAGCACCCGACGATCTCCCCCACACGGCAAGCAAGGGGAAGAATCGCATCCGTTCGATTCCTTCCCCCTGCCTTGCAATCGCTTCTGTTATCTCTTGAACGCTCACCCTTGGCGTGAGCGACGATTCAACTTATCGTCCTGACATGGACGACCAGCGTGGAGCCCGTCTCGCGCCGCAGTCGCTCCGATGACGCCGGTCCGAGGGCACAGGAAGGAGGTCACTTCCCTGTGAGTCCCCTTCCTGACTTGCCCTTTCGTCCCATCACCTGCTCCCCTACAAGGCGTTGCGACGTCGCAGCCAGCCAACCAGGCCGATGCCAACACTGGCAAGTAGAACGGCTTCCGGTGCCGGGACAGGCGACACGGACGTGTGGAACTCGTCCGACTGGTTTGACCTTCCCACCTGGAAGCCGATCGTGACGCTGTCGAGGGTGGCGAGGCCGGTAAGGTCCACACTGAACGGGAGGGAATTGTCGCTATTGATAGCCACCCACGCACCGCTGTAGACCGTAGTGGCGCCGTCGGATGCAAACAACCTGTAGACCCAGTCCTGGTTATTGTCGTTGCAGATGACTAGGTCAAACGTGTCGAAGCCGGTCAGGTCGAAGGCCCCTTTGCCGACGCCGACGTACTCCAGCGTGCCGACACCACCGACATTGTCGGCGTGATAGCCAACGTCACCCTGCAGACTGGCTGAACCGTAGGCAGCGCCCGGGCTGGTGAACACGCCGAAATCCGTGTAGTCGCCCACGCTGAACCCAGGCAGATCCGTGAACGACAGCAGATCAGCAACGGTCGGGGTGAATGTGGCGACGGCCCAGGCTGGCGAGCCAAGCGCGCACAGAATTAGCAGGAACAAAAACCGTTTCATCTATTTCTCCTTGTCGATGCTACAAGAATCGCAAATCCTTTTGTGAAAACCGGTCCTGGGGAGCCTCTGGCGGACCGCGGGCGAGCGCGGACCTCAGGAAGTAAATATGGTATGCAAATGGCTCGCGCCTGTGGGGATATCCGAAAGACTTGGTCTCGGTCAGGGAAGAACGGATGCGACGTGCAGCGCCTGGCACGACGGCCAGGCGCGTAAGCCGTCTACAGACAGCCGCGACGTTCATCGCGCCTGTCGAGACGCTGCCACACTCCTTTCTGGTGAGCAAGAACTGGGGTCCCCAGCCGAGAGACATCTCCCATCTCCTGTCTGCTCACCCTCCTCACTCCGTTATCGTTGTGTGGTAGATCGCGACCCCGGAAACCGGCCGCCAACCACCTCCTGCTACTCTGATGACGATCATCTTACAAGGCCCTGTCCGACCGTCAACCGAAATCACGAAAAACGCAAAAAAGCAAAAAAAAGCGGGGCAGACTTGAAGGCCTGCTCCGCGTGTGCTCACCTGACTTCATGCTGCAGCCAATGCTACAGGCACTGATGTCTCCTGAGCCAGCCAATGACAGCCGTGCCGATGCCAGCCAGCACCAATCCGGCGGGAGCCGGAACAACCGGCGGCGGTAGTATCCAGTCATAGGTCACGCTGAGCTTCGACGAGTTCAAAATGAAGTTCGCGCCCAGATCGCCACTGGGGATAGCCTGTACTACGAGTACGCCATCCAGCACAAGCGCATCCAGGGTGCCGTCATCCGGCGCGACGAACGTCGTTATGGTCGTCTGCTCCAGCCCGGGCGCTTGAGTGACCAGATTGCCCGCCGCGACCCCATCAACTGTGATCCCTATCGGCACGTCGATGCTGTACCCGGTAATCGTCAGACTCCCAGCCAGAAGATCCAGGGTGGCACCGGGGACCGGCGGGGCGCCGTAGTCCACCGTGTGGGTCCACGTGTAGTTCCCCTGAAAGACCCAATGCCAGGAGCCAAACGTATTGGCGGGACTGACGTTGATAGGGGTGGTGTCCTCTACTGTGGTGGGAGCCGCGTTGACCATGCCCACCGTCAGCAGCAGACACCCTGCTATTAGTAATCTCCACACAACACCTCCGTACTTCATCTCTGGTTCAGATCCGGCTGTTCCCTCTGCGGTTTGCGGCCTCGGCGACGCGGGGAATCAAAGTCTCCCGCGACGACCGAGTTCCTTCGCACGCGCGACGTGTCCGGAACGATCCGAATCTGACTTTTTCAGCGCAGTCATGCTCGTCAAATCCTGCCTCTTCACCGCCGGGAAGGCCGCATCACCCGACGACAAAGGCGTTCTCGCACTCCTTTGTGCTGGTCCTAACGCATGCTACTGTGTTCCACGCACCTACACCCAGATGCTGTGGTGGACAATCCTGTGGCAGCGCTACGTTCTCGACGAAGGGACCCTGCGCGCACCGGCCCTTGTCCGGAACGTGTCACAGAGGGGAGTGTGTGGCAGGGTGACGGACAGCGTCTGCGCATTCCATGTGCCCGTCGGGGGATACCCCGCGTGTGATATGAGAGGACAAGGAAAGGGACCGGGAGGTCCGATAGGGAGTGGACTTGGGGTCGTGAAACCCGGTGGAGGGGAATGGTCGCTGCCGGACGTGTGGCCCGGGATCAACGATCCTTCTGCAGCTTCTCGTCAAGAAGCGTCGCCTCGACGGACTCCTTCGGCGTCAGCTTCCTGGCCCAACGCTGTGGGTCCTGCTCCTTCATCTTCTGGATGTGCTCCCGAGCCTTGTCAATCTGGCCCAGTTCGCCATATGCGCGAGCCAGATGGAAATGAGCGCTGACCAACGACCGTGCGTTGGCCGGGTACAAATCGATGCACTTGACGAAGTCTTCCGCCGCTTTGTCGGACTTTTTCAGGCGGTGCAGGATCACCCCGCGGGTGTCGAGCAGATCCGCATAGTCCGGCGCGATCTTCAGGCCCCGTTCCGCCAGCTCCAGCGCTTCCTGGTAGCTCCCATCCTCCTCGCAGAGGACCCAGGCCAGATTGTTCAGAGCGACGACGTCATTCGGGTCCAGGTCCAACACTGCGCGGTTGAGTGAGGCGGCCTCGGCCGTGCGCCCGGTGCTCTGCATCAGCACGGCGAGCGGGCCCAGCACATGGACCGATTGGGGATATCGCTCCTTCGCGGCGGTCAGGAGACTCTCGGCGGTTCTGAGAGCCTCTGCATCAGGAGCCTCGGCATCCTCACGGGGGCCCATGAGCGAGCGAGTCGTCGCGAGGACGACGAACATGTCGTCAGGATGCTTGCCAAGCCAACTACTCACCTGCCCGGTCACTTCGGTCCAGCGTTGCTCCCCGATCAGAAGGCCGATGAGGGTCAGCACGGGAACCGGGTTGTTTGGGTCCTTCTCCATGCGCTTCTCGATCGTGGACCGCGCCTCGCTCTTCTCGGTCCTATTGCCGCTCCTGTATAAGGCATTGGCCAGACGCATCTCGACCTCGACGTCGTTGGGATCCTGCTTCGCCAGGGATTCGAGCGTGGGCACAGCCAGGGTCCACGAGCGGGTCGCCTCGGCGTCCGCCTTCAGCAGCAGTAGCGCTCGGTCCTGCTCGTTGTGGCTCAGGCCGTCCAGGGCCGTAGACAACGCCCTTCTGGGCTGCCCCTGCCCCAGCTCCAGCCTACCCAGCAGCAACCATGCCTGCGACAGTTGCGGCTTGACCTCCGTCACCTCTTGTAGCATGCGCTGCCCGTCCTCAAGAGACTGCCTCGTGCCTTTCCTCAGGAGGAACTGCGCTTTCAGAACCTTCAGTTCCGGACTGTCCGCGCCACCTGCTCGCGCCTTGTCCACAGCCGCCTCGGCCTCCTCAACGAGCCTGCGGCTGCCGGACGCGAGAGATAGCGGGACAGCACGCGCCAATATGGCCGGGTTCCCTGCCGCCAGAGCCAACGCTCTCCGCACATCCTGGATCGCCTCCTGCTGGCGGCCCGCGGACTGATAGAAGTTGGCCCGATCCACCCGCAGTCCGGCGTTGTTCGGGTCGTTGGCAATGGCCTGCTGGAAATCCGCCGCCGCCTTCTCGTTCTCGCGCAGCAGGGCATACGTCCAGGCGCGCAGCAGATAGGCGACAGCCTGATTGGGCTTCTGCGCGGTCTGCACCGTCTGATCACAGATGCGCACGGCCTCCTGTGCGTTGCCGCGCAGAATGCACAGTTGAACTCGCGTCCGAGTGACCGAGAAGGAGGACGGCGCCTTGGCCTCCAACTCTTTGAGAATCACCTCTGCCTCGTCGAGCTTTCTCTGCCGCATTAAGATCTGCGCCAGCGACAGACTGGCGGAGACATCGTTGGGGTCTCTTTGGACCAGCTCTTGCAGAGTCGCGGAGGCGCTCTCCAAGTCACCGCGTCGGACCTGGTCCTGCAACTGCATCGCCTGCCCGTGCAATTCCAGCTTCTCCAGGTCGGGATGGTAGAGCTGCTGCTCGCTGGCATCCTTGAGAATCCTCTCTGCTTCCTCCAGGTCCGCCGGCGTGCCGCTTGTCTGCAGAGCCGCCACCAACCGCGTGATGACCACGATATTGTTGGGGGTGCGGTTGTAGGCTTCACGATACGCCGCCAGTGCCAACGGGAGTTTGTCGGCGCCGGCCCTTTCATGAGCCGCCGCCAGAAGCAACCGGCTGGCCTGGTCGCCGGGATTGGTGAGTAGATTCTCCTGCATGAATGCCGTGGTCTTCGCGTAGTACTGGTTGACGAAGGCATTTGCATCGGCAATGACGGCAGGGTTCACCCAGAGTCTGGCCTGCTCGTACCGCCACTGCCAGCCGCTCGGGCCTTCTCCTTCGAGCGCCTTGATCTGATCGACGAGCTTCTGAGCCTGCTGGACGTCTTTGAGGACCGCCGGACAAGTCAGAAGCCCTCGTTTCACCCGGATATCGTCGGGAAACTGCCCGGCCATTTCGGTCAGCCCCCTGTATAGGTCGTCCTGCCTCGCCCAGAGGTTGTACAGGTCCGCCAGGAGCAGTCCCAGGTCGCGACGCGAACCAGGCTGCTCCATCCGCCCGATCGCTTCCCGGATGACAGACTCGCATTGCGCCTGGTCTTTCTGAGTGTTGAGCAACCGCGCAAGCATCTGCACCGGCTCCACCTCCTGGGGGAATCTCTCGATCACCTTGCGCAGCGACGCTATGGCTTCTGGCGCCTTGTCCTCGCGAATCAGGAGTTCCGCTTCCAGAAGAGCGGCTCGATAGTCCGAGGAGTCGGCGGTCGTGGCCGTCTCCAGCAGCTTGGTCGCTTCGGCGAATTTGTCTTGTCTGATGAACGCCTGCACGCGCAAAAGCTTCGCCTGAGCCTGCACCGCTCCCGCGGCAGGCTGGTCGAGCTGCTCCAACTGCTGATTGATTTCCTGCCAGGCCTGCTCGCTGTCGGCCGACGAGCCGGCGGCGTCACCGAGCAGGAAGATGCGAGCCTGTAGCTCGATCAGTTTCGCTTCTGTATGTGTACGGGGCGCGACGAGCCGCTGCACTTCGCGCGCCTGCTCCAGAGCGCCCGCCCAGTTCCTCATGCGAACCATCAAACGGGCCCAGGCCAGCCGCCCGCCGAGGTATTCGGGATACTCTGTGACCAGGGTCTGGAGCTGTACGCTTGCCGACTGAAGATCGCCCAACTGGCCGTAGGTGGCGGAAAGCGCCATGCGCACGGGCATCATCACCTCACCCAGCCCCCCTGCATACAGGTGGGTCTTGTGTCCCTTTGCTATGGCGTCCTGCCAGCAAGCCGTCGCTTTCCAGAGGTTGCCCCTGGTGCTGGCCACGAGACCATCGAGGAAGGCCAGCATCCCCGTATGAAAGCCTTTCTCCCGCATTCGGGCGATGCAGTCCTGGGCCTTCTCCGGCCGGTTGGCGGCAACGAAGAGCTCCGCGGCGGTCGGCAGGAAATCCCACGGATACACGGCCAGCTCGTGCAGTCCGGCCTCCGCGACCTGCTCTCGCTCCTGGACCGTGCCCGCCGCCAGCGTGACGGCCGCCTGCGCCTGCCACAGCATGATTGCCTTGGGCTTCTGGGCCTGCAACGCGGTCAGATGCTCCTTCGCCCGGTCATAAGCCCGGACCCGGATCAACTCGATCGCCAGCCGCAGACGAACGTCCCCATCGCTCAGATCGCACTGGGCGGCCTGTTCGAGCTCGGCCAGTGCCTGAGCCTGAGCTTGAGCCTGATCCCCCGGGTTACGCAACCGATAAAACGCGCCGCGAGCCACGTACGCCGCCGCCGATTGCGGATTCGCCTTGGCCGCCCGGTCATACCAGTCCGCCGCTGCCGTGTTGAAATCCGCCGGATGCTGGGCCGCCAGTCCTCCCAGCACCTCATACGCACCAATGTCCTGCGGATGGTCTTTGACCAGCTCCAGCAGTTTCCCCTCCGCCTCGGAGTACTTCCCTTGCTGAGCGAGCGCCACGGCCAGCATCCGCCGGACGTTTGGATCGTCGTTGTTCCCCACATATGTTCCCGCGACCTTCTCCGCCTCGGCCGGATTGGCAGACATCAAATACAGCTCCGTAAGCCGCTCCGCCGCTTCGGCGTTGTTCTCATCCAGCCGCAGAATGGACCGGTAGACGTCTCGCGCCTGCTGGAGGTGCCCGCTCGTAGCAGGGCGGCGCTTGCGCTGGGCCTCGGCGTACTTCAGCAGGACCGCCACGTCATCGCGGCGAACCATCAGATACTGACCAAGCTGCTCCGCCGCCTCGTCCCAGCTCCCCTGCTCGTACGCCTTCTCTCCCAGGGGCAGCGCACGCTCGGCCTTCGAACTCCTCTGCCAACGATGCAATGCGAATACGGCCCCTGCGAAGACCGCCACGGCCACCAGGAGAACGACCGCCAGTGTCCAGTTGAAGTAACGCCTTGCCATGCGCTTCTCCGTCCTCTCAGAAGAATTGATTGATGAAGTTGACGATCATTCTCCGGAACGTTCGCCAGCAAATCCACAGATCCAGCCGCCACGAGAACTCACGGACGTACCGGGTGTCAAAATGAATCCACTCCTGGAAGTCCTTCATGGGCTCTCGCGTTCGGTTGATCTGCCACAGGCCGGTAATGCCGGGGCGGACGGAAAGCCGCGCGTCGCGCCACCAGGGACACAGTGTATTCTCCGCTTCCGGCGAGGGACGCGGACCCACGACGCTCATGTCGCCCACCAGCACGTTGTAGAACTGCGGAATCTCGTCGAGGTACGTTTCCCGCAGGAACCGGCCGACCATCGTGATGCGCGGATCGTCGGTCATCTTGAACTGCGGACCGTCGACGTCACTGATGAATCGCAGCTTGTCCTGTAGCTTGTCGGCCCCCACCCGCATGGTTCGGAACTTGACGCAGTAGAACGGCTTGCCATGAAGCCCCTGGCGCCGATCCCTGAAAAACGCCGGACCCGGCGAGGTGATCTTGACGGCCAGGGCAATGAGCGGAATGATCGGAGCGAACAGTACGAGAACGACGATGGCCGTGACAATATCCGCGACGCGTTTGAAGCACCGGGCATAAGAGAGCCAGGGCCAGCTTCGGAATGCGTCGGCGTCCGGCAAACGGACATACTGGGCCCGGCAACCCAGGTCATCGCCGGCCCCGTGCCGGGTCGCGGCCGCCGCATCGGTCACGACCAGGGAATGTCTCACAATCTGATCACGGGGAATCTCGGCATCTGTCCCCACGATGGAGGCATGGACCACCGCGCCGGCCCGTACGGCACTGCGATCGCACAGGAGGCTCGGTCCTATGACAACGGCGTCCGCCTCCACGCACACGTTGGCACCGACCCGGACGGGTCCGACGAATCGCGACCGCGGCGAGATGCCGCCATCACCTGCCGGGTGGATCCCAGGCCCCCCGCCGGCTGACGGCCCGTGCGCGGCGCAACACGATGCGCCGTCGAGCGAGGCCGCCACGACGGACAGCAATCCGTCCTCCGTTCCCAGGTCTATGGACGAGCCCGCCACGGCGATCGATTTTAGACGGACGCCCCGCGACCGGACTGTCGCGACAAACGTCCCAAAGTCATCGGGCAAGCCGCCGTGCAGGATCGCGGCGACGGCCTCCCGTCTCACCACCAGATGATGAGGCCAGTCCGCGGGCATGGGGATCGGCTCCTGAGAATCCCGATACATTCGCCGGTAGCCGACGAGCCGGCCTTCTCGCGTGAGACGGACTCGCTCGCGATAGGCCGCCAGTTCAGGATCGGCCATGACGGCGACAACGTCCGCGTCGGCAAGGCCCTGCTCGAGTTGCCAGCGGTTCATTCTCGCCACGAAACGTCCGTTTGAGATCAGGAGCCACGAACACGCATCCAGGTTCCCCAGCGACGCCAGATCGATGGTGACGGTATCCGTGTAGAGGACGTTCTGCCCGAGATCTCCGGGGAGTATCGCCTGCCAATGGCGAGGAATTGCCCAGATCGTCGGCCCGGCCGGAGCTCTGTCCGCGCAGTGGGCGGGGCGATGCAGTGCATCAAGGACGATGCGGCCGAGCGGGGCTGTCGACAGGGCGTACTCCAGCAGACAGGCCCCGGCGCCACCGGGCTTTGTGGGCCGCAACACGATCACACGCGCAGATGAATCCACTCTTGCGGCAAGCATGGGGCGACCGGCGACCGCGTCACTACATCTCTTGGCTGTCCGTGTCAACATTCGGTCTCATCCGTGCGCCTGTCTCGTCACTGTGCGCGAGAAGCAACAACCTCCTGGCCTTGCGAGCTTTGTGCTTCGCCTGCGATCCGATGGGCCGGTAGCTGTAACTGCTTCGATACAGACTCTGATATACCGGCACGTTGCTCAGTACGGCCCCCAGCACGTGCGTGCGAATCCGCGCAAATCGCTCCCTGGTCTCCTTCAGATCCGGCGCGGTCGTCTGACCCGCGAAACTGATCAGGACGACGGCGTCCGTCAGCCTCGCCCAGACCAGCGCATCCGGAAACGCCAGCGCCGGCGGCGTATCCACGATCAGATGGTCGTACTGCCGGCTCAGCTTCTCAAGCTGCTCGGCGGCCGTCGTCGAGGTCAGCAGCTCGTACGGGTCGGCCAGGTGCCGCGCGTTGGCCACGATCACGTGAAGACCGCTGGACGGCACGACATGAACCGCGTCCTTGGTGTTGCCTCCGAGCAGGACGTCCTGTAGGCCGGCCGAACCGTTCAGGATGCCCAGCATGTACCCAATATCAGGCTTGCGAAGATCGCCGTCGATCAGGAGGACTTTCTTGCCCGACTTGGCCAGGCTCGTCGCCAGGTTCACGGCGAACGTGGTCTTGCCCTCCCGGGTGCCGGC
This sequence comes from Sedimentisphaerales bacterium, assembly GCA_016928975.1. The sequence continues at coordinate 20,572 of JAFGJR010000119.1, forward strand.
GCTGCTCACGGAGAGTTTCTTGGGCATGCCGCCGGCGTTCAGCAGCGACAGGTTCGTGCGGATGGTCTGATAGTCGCCGGCCAGATGCTCGGCGAACTGGGCCGCCTTGAGCGTGCGGGAGCTGGTCGTGGTGCCGATGACAGGAAGGTCAAGCTGGCGGGCGAGGTCGTCCGGGGACCGCAGGGTCTTGTCCACCCGGTCCCGCAAGACCGCCAGGCCGAAGCCGCAAGCGAGCGCCAGAAGGACGATCACGGCCGTGTACTTGGGCCGCTTGTCCTCGATGCTGGCAATTTGCGGTGTCCCCCACGGCTGGACACGCCGTGCCCGGTTCCTCTCCATCGTGATATCGTTGATCCGGCGTAGAATCTGATCGTGAAGCTGCTGGTTCACGCCCAGATTGAACGCCACTTCCTGCAAACCCACGCTGTCCTGTCCCACCTTACGCGTCCTCGTCTCCTGGGTGTCCAGGGCCTTCTTCAGTCTCTCTTCGTACCGGGAGATCTGGTCGAGCTCGGCTCTCAACGCTGCTATCCGCTGCTTGCTCGTGGACGTCGCGCGAGCGGCCACCTGTGCCTCGAACTCCTGGGTCAGATCATTCTCTTTCTGCTTGAGATTCTCCTCGAAGGTCGCCAGCAACTGCTGCTGGCGGACCAGCTCAGGATTCTCGGGCGCCAGTCTCTGCTTGGAGATAAGCATGTCGCGTTTCAGCTCGACGATGCTTCGGGTCAGCTCCCTCACCATCGAGTCAGCGTTAACATATTCCTTGCGTGCGGCCACCACTTGCTCGGCGGGCGTATTCACATCGCCTGCCTGCTCCAGTGCCGCAACGCTCGCTTCCAGGCCCATCCGACGGGCCTCCAACCGGGCCGCCTCCGCCTGAAGGGTTGACACACGCTGCATCTCCAACTGCTGCTGGCTGTTCAGTTCCGTAGTGCCGTAGTTCGCATGGACCTGGTTCATCTCTCGCTGCTCCTGCTGAATCGTCCTCAACAGAGCCTCTTCCTGCACCCGCAGGCTGTCCAGCGTCCTGCTTGTCTGCGTACTCGAACTGTCGTCGTACATGGCCACGAAATTCCGGATCAACGACTCGATCATCAGTCTGGCATCCCCCTCGTTCCCGCTTTTCACGGTGACACCGAGCAGCTCCGTTCTGCGAATCGGCGCTACAGCGATCGTCCCCTTGGTGATCGCCTTCCTGAGAATCTCGACCGCGTCTCTGGAGCGCGGAGTGACGTTGAACCATCGTCCGAGCCGGATGAGCGGGTCGTTCGAGTCGACCTCGAAGAAGGACAGCTTTCGTGGGTGCAGTTCGTCGGCCACACGCTGCAGCATGTCCGGGTTCACGATCAGGGCCGCCTGGGTGTTCATGTAGCTGTCATAATCGCCGATTTCTCCCCGCTCCTGCTCTCCCGTGAGGATGCTCGGTTGCACGGCGGCCACACGGATGGTGCCCGTCACCACGTAGCGAGGCTTGACCCACAGCCACGTCGCCGGCACCGCCAGCGCACAGATCACCAGTGCCACCAGAACGAGGATATACCAGCGACGGCGCGCCGCCGCCATGACGCTCGGCTGCGCTGGCGGCTCGGGCGTAGCCGGCGCATCGTAGACAACAGGCTTCTGCTCGATCACCTGATCCAGGTACTTCTCCAGGTTGTTCATAGAGCGATTCTCCAGTCTTAAGAGTCCGCCACGTGCGGCGGTTTTCGCCGCGCGATCACGGCGGGCGTCATCTCCGTCTCCGGCGTAACCAATCGGCCTAGCAACCAGAACTCCCCCACCACGAGGGCCAGCGCCACCGGCATCATGGCGTACCCTCCGAAATCGTGAAACAGCTCTTCAACGGTCGGTCCTTCGAGTTTCGTGAAAACCACAGCGGTAATGGCCAGCCGCAGTGTGTTGCACAACAGCGCGATGGGCAGACTGGAAGCAAGAATGACCAGCTTCTCCCACCACGGGCGATTGACCAGCAGGACCACCAGGGCACTGATCACCAGGAAGGCCGTGACCATTCGCAGGCCGTTGCATGCCTCCGCCACGGCTACATTGGTCGTCCCGATCCCGATGACGTTGCCGTCCCGCGCGACGTCGTACCCGACCAGCTCCAGGCAAAACACCGCGGAATCCGTGGCCCAGCTCTGAAGAGGCAGGCTGATCTTCGCCTGAATGCGGTGCGGCCACGGAAGCATCAGGCACAGGAAGAGCAATACGGTGGCCACCTTTCGCAGAGCCGACCATCCAAACATCACAATGACGAGGGCCGTTACCGAAATCATCAGCGACAGCCTCTCCGCCGACCCATACATGAACCACAAACCGAAGAGTCTCATGGCCAGAGCCAGCATGAAGACGGCCACGCCCCAGACGATCACTGGCTTGACCGGCACGGAAACCAGCTTGTCCCGACGCAACCACAGGACATAGGCCGCCAGGAAGGGGACCAGCAATCCGGCGGAGTATTCGTCGCTCCTTCGCCACTCCTTGAACAGGTCCATGACACTGGCCCAGTAGGACCAGAGAAATGCCGCCAGAAGAGCCACGCCACCGAAGATCCAGGCCGCGTGGTCCCGCAGAAGCGACGCCCACCCCGGCAGCCTCCCCGCGGGCTCGGCAGAATGCCCCCCGGCGGGTCTACCCAGCCTGAGCAGGCGCCTGCTCCAGCCCACGATTTTCACCACGTTGAGCACGCGAGCCACCACCTGCCGTTCCGCCAGGACAGCCTGGTCCGCGAGGATACTGCCATCTGGAATGACTGCGCTTCGTTCAGCGACGCACCCGCGAAGCTCACAGTCCGCTCCCACGGTGCAGTCGTTCCACAGGACGCTCTCCACAACGACACTGTTCTCGCCGATTCTCGTTCCGCCGTCCAGAATGGCCGGCCCAACGACCACAGCGCCTCTGGCCAGATGCGCGCCCTCCGCAACCGCCACGGGGCCGTAGATCCTCGCCTCGGAATCGTCGCTCGCACCGGTCGTCCTGATCGCCAACCGTTTGTTCGACCGTTCGCAGAGAGCATAGCCGTCGTCAGCAATTCGTTCGCTCCTGACGTACAGGGATATCGCACGGAGATACCCTGCCTGATCATGGAAATTCCCCACCGCTTGCGGCAGGACCACCGGCGTGACGATCCCGCCGGCTCGCAGGATGGCAGGGATCAGACCTTCTTTGATGTCGCAGTATCCGCCGGCGGGGATGAGCCTTAGCACGTCCGGCCGACAAAGATAGATTTCCGCCGAGGTCCCGTGCACGGACTCGCCCGATGGATCCGGATTGAACGCCACCGTCAGGTCAGCGCCACTGGCGGCATGCTTCTCCATCAGATCCCGAATCGACGGCGGGCAAGCCATGCTGCCCGAGAACACCAGGATCAGGTCGCCCGGATCAGCCGTCACAGCGTCACGAAGACAACCGGCCGTGCCGTTGCTCAACTCCTCGATCACCAATCTGACGGAAAGCCGCGGATCCCCCCGGATGGCGCCAATGGAGCAAGAGACATCAGCGCCGCAGCACAGGGCCACGTCCCTCACTCCCTCTGACGCGAGATGACATAACAGCCGCTCCAGGGCGGACTTGCCGGCAATCGGCCATAACGAGACGGGCAGACGCGCCGCGAGCGGACACCGTCCGAAGTCCTGTCTGCCGGCAAGGACCACCGTCCGGATGCGAGTCTCGTCAAATCCCGCTGTCTCAGTCATCCGCCTTCTCGATTCAAAACCTGCGCCGATCCCGTCCGTGGACACCGCAATCCCTGCCTGGTAGTCCCGAATCCGTCCCGACCATTGCGCCACCGGCACCAATATGGACGCTCTGGGACAGCCTTCGACACAGACCCTCTGCCCAGTACGTACTGTTCCGCGTGGCGCACACCACACAACAATCTATGCGGATCGCCAAACCGATACGACCAGCCCACCAGGGTCCTTTATCGGCAAGGCCCGACAGCGGCTTTCGGCGATTCTGCAGGTGTAATCACCCCCCGGGGGACCGCAGACAGTCTCGTGCGGCCTTTCATCCTTTGATGATTCCCACCCTTGTTTCCCATTTCTCTCCGAACAGCCATTCGCTGCCGTGGAGAACACTCTCAATCTACCCCCCTCCAGGCCTCGATGCAAGAAAAAAATGGCCCTGCTCCGTCAGTGCCGCCTCCTCGGGACCGCCGGCTCCAGGTGCCCCAGGATGCAGGGAGATGGCATTATAGGACTCATTGTTGCCTGCGATCGTCTATGCGCAGTCGATCATCGCCCGGGGTCACCAGCCGATGCCTTCATACCGGGCCGCGTCACTGCGACGATCCGCGATTCTGGCCAGATCCACGATGACTTGCCCGTTCTTGACCTGTTCCACAATGGCCCGCAATGCCGGCGCTTGCTTGCCGACGACAATGACCTGCCCATGCTCCAGGACCCGCTGTGGGTCTCCCGTCAGCAAGGGTGCAATATGAGGAATGCGGTTGAGAATGTAGTCCCGATTCGCGCCCGTCAGATCTTGCAGGCGAACGTTCTCATCGTAGATGAGGACGTCATAACCCTTGCCCAACAGACGTTCGACGAGCTCCACCATAGGGCTTTCCCGCAGGTCGTCCGTCCCCGGCTTGAAGCTCAATCCGAGAATCCCGATTCTGCGATGGCCGAACCTGGTAATCATGCGGAATGCCTGCACGATCTGCCGCTCATTGCTCGCAAGAATCGAGCCAAGCACGGGCGAATCCACATCAAGCGTTCGCGCCTTGTAGGTCAGCGCTCGCACATCCTTGGGCAGACACGACCCCCCAAATGCAAAGCCCGGCTGGAGATAGCACGAGGACAGGTTCAGCTTCGTGTCCCGGCAGAAGATGTCCATCACTTCGTGGCTGTCCAGTCCCAGGGCCTTGCACAGGCCGCCGATCTCGTTGGCAAAACAGATCTTCAGGGCGTGCCAGACGTTGTCCACGTACTTGACCATCTCCGCCGTCTCCACGCTCGTGCGGATCATCGGCGCATCGAGCCTCTCATACAGGCAAGCGACGGTATCCCCACTGCGGGCGTCAATCTGCCCGATCACGATCTTCGGCGGATGATCGAAATCGGAAACGGCGCTGCCCTCTCGCAGGAACTCGGGATTGTTGCACACGCCGAAGTCCGTCCCCGCGCGTTTGCCCGAACCGTCCTCCAGGACAGGCATAATGATGCCCCGCATCGAGCCCGGCAACACCGTGCTTCGACAGACGACGACGTGAAACTCGCTTTTGTCGCGGAGGGCTCTGCCGATCTGCTCCGACACCCGCCGAACGTACTTCAGGTCGAGATCGCCGTTGAGCTGGCTCGGCGTTCCTACGCAGATCATCGACAGGTCCGTTTTTGCCACGGCCTCGTCGGCGTCCAGCGTCGCACGCAACGTCCCCTTGCGCACGGCCTCCCAGACAATCTCCGGGGTATCGGCTTCCATGATGGGCGATCTGCCGGCGTTGACCGCCTCCACCTTCGCGGCGTTCGTGTCCACACCGACTACCGTGTGGCCGTCCCTCGCCAGGCAGCCGGCGGTCACCACCCCCACATAACCCAATCCGAAGACGCTGATCCTGCTCATGTCACCCATCGCGACGGGAATGACCGTCTCTCCCTCAGACCTGTCCCAGAAACGCGTCGATGCGGCCGGCGACGGCGCCGGGATCGACCTTGCGGGGCCGGGGCACGAAGGACGCCAGTCGCCCGATCTTGTCCGGCAGCTCCGTCTCGTCCCGGGCCAGCAGAATGTGCCCGAGGGCCTCGAACTTGATCGCCAGCACTACCTGGTGATCGTTGACGACCTCGCCGTACTTCTTGCGACGGGGCATCGCCAGCAGCGGCTTGGAGTTCTCCAGAGCCATCGTGATCGTGCCCATCCCCGCGTGACCGATGATCGCGGAGGCCTCCAGGAAACTCCGGTCGAAGGCGCCTTTGTCCATAGAGGCCACGGCCTCGAAATGGCGCGGCCGGTACTTGCTGTCTCCGATCTGGGCCAGGACCGGCTCACGAATCAACCCGCGGTCGCACAGGTCATCGACGGCCTTCACCAAACGATCGAACGGAAACTGCGTCCCCACGGTCAACAAAATCATATGATTGCACCCACGTATTCGACGCCACGATATTTCCGGGCCAGTTCCGGCCATTGCACCAGGAACAGGTCGGCCATCGGCCGGACCATCCGCCCCGACAACGAGATTCGCTCCACGTTCGTGATACTGTCCACCCAGACGACCTTCGCGCCGAGAAGCTTGGCCAGAAGACAACAGAGGCACGGCGGCGCTGCTCCGGTGCTGATGATCACGTCGGGCCTCTCCCGAAACACGATCCGAATGCAGCGGACCAAGACCCCGAGCACGCGAAGCATATGTTCACGATTGCATTCTCCGACCACGTGCACCCGGCCGAGGGAGGTGAGTTTCGCGCGCACCGCTTCCGATGTCGTCACGACGAATACATCGTGCCCGTTGGCGCAGCCCGCGACCTTGAGCAACTGGCTCAGGTGTCCCCCAGCCGAGGCGGCCAGGCATATCTTCAAGCGATTCGACATGGTCACGATCCGCAGCAAGTGGCGCGGGCAAAGCGATGGTTCGCCGCCGACACCGGGTGATCCGCAAACAGGTCGCTCCAGACCGACAATCCGAGCAGGGTCCAGATTTGCAGCCAGTTGTCTTTCCGTCCGGAGCAATGATCGTCCAGGACCTTCTGAAGCTGCGTCCGGCTCAGAAGCTGCGCCATCAGGCCGTCCTTCGTACAGATCCGGTCATAACACAGCTCCCGCAGCCGGCCCCGGAACCATTGGGCCAGAGGCAACCGAAAGCCCACTTTCCTCCGGCAGACCACCTCTCGCGGCAGATACTTCAGGGCAATCTGCTTCACGACGTACTTTCGCGCAAACCCACGTACCTTCATCTGTCGCGGCAAGGTGAAGGCATACTCCACCAGCTCGTGGTCGAGGAACGGGACCCGCCCTTCCACGGAGGCGCCCATCGTCATGCGGTCGCCGCGATCCAGGAGGTTGTCCGGCAGCCACAATTTGCAGTCCGTGTATAGCATCGCGTCGAGGGAGGCCGCTCCGTCCGCGCGCTCCACATACTCGCCCGTGGGGCTCGGCCAACGATCGTTCGCCGGCATGAGCAACGACTTCTCCTGCGTAGTGAACGGCGAGAACCACTGGGCCCATCGCTCGACGCGGTCGGCGAGGCAAAGACTCGTCAGCGCCACTTCCATGCGCCGGAATTTGCCGGGCAGAATCGAGCCGATCCGCCGGCCCATCTGGCCGGGCAGAGAGCTCACGAGCGGCGCAAAACGGTCATACGCATATTTCGGATAGCCGCCAAACAGCTCGTCGCTGCCCTCGCCGGAGAGAAGGACTTTCACGTCGCGCCTCGCCATTTTGGAGAGCAGGTACAGAGGAACGTCCGCCGGCTCACTCAACGGACTGTCACGAATCCACGTCAGCTTCTCGAGGTGATCCGCGAAACAGTCCTCTTCGAGAACCAGCTCATGGTGATCGGTCTTGTACCGGTCCGCCACGATTTTGGCATAGGGCAATTCCGAGGAGGCGAAATCACGAAAACCGACGGAGTAGGTGCGCACCGGCGCATCGGTCAGCCGGCTCATCAGGGCAACGATCAAGCTGGAGTCGACGCCGCCGCTGAGGAAGGCGCCAAGGGGCACGTCGCTGATCAGCCGGCGCTTCACGGAAGTCGTCAGAACCGATTCCACGTGGTCCTGCATTTGCTCGAAGCTCTCCGCACGCCGCGAGAGATCGGCCTTGGGCCGCAACGGAATATCCCAGTACGCCCGGCATTGCACGCCTTTGTCCGTCACCACGACGAGGTGACCCGGCCTGACTTTGATGATGTTCTCGAACAGTGTCGCCGGCGAGGGCACGGAGCGATACGTCAGGTACTGCCAGATCCCTTCCCGGCTCGGACGCAAAGGGATTTCCGGATGCTGGAAGAACGCTTTTGTTTCCGAGGCAAAGACGAAGTCGTTGCCGTGCCGGCAGTAGTACAACGGCTTGATGCCCATGCGATCACGGGCCATGAACAACTGCCGACGTTTCTTGTCCCAGATCGCGAAGGCAAACATGCCGATCAGGTGATGCACCATCTCGGGGCCGTGTTCCTCGTAAAGGTGGACGAGCGTCTCCGTGTCGCCCTGGGTCCGCAGGCGATGCCCTCTGGCCGCCAGCTCCTCGCGCAGCTCGCGGTAGTTGTAGATCTCGCCATTGAACGTGACCCAGACGCTCTCATCCTCGTTGGCCAACGGCTGGCGGCTGCCAGCCACGTCGATGATGCTCAGGCGCACGTGGCCGAGCGCGACGTGTCTGTCCACGAACACGCCGTCACCGTCCGGGCCGCGATGGCGCATCACGCCGATCATGTCCTCGACGATCCGCCGGTCGGGCCGGTCGATGCTACAGTTGACTATGCCTGCAATGCCACACATGAGACTGCGTTCCGGATCATTTCCATGCGTCGGGTTGCGCGGGTTGCCACAGTGGCGGCCCGATGCCCACGCTCGCCAACAGACGTTTCATCTGCTCTTTTCGCACGTATCGTCCTGCATCGTGAGGGATCTGCCGCGGCTCTCTTGCCACGTACCCGTACGTGAAACCAAACAGCCGCGCGAGTCCTGCCAACACGTACGGCTTCTCCTTGACACAGCGTCGCAGCGATTTGGCGAGCATGAAGAGTGGGTGCGATGCAAGGCAGTAATCGCTCAGGCCCTGGCGAAACCGCGCGCGGAGCACCTTTCCGCCATCGCCCTTCCCTATTGGCCTTCGATGAACGACCCGGATCTGGGGAAACGACCAGGTCTGCCAGCCATTCATCCGGGCCATGATCTCCGTGCACGTGTCCTCGCCTCCGTTTCGGCACGGGATGTACCCGCCGATCTTCTCATAGCAGGCCCGGCGAAACACCTGCAACGCCTTTGGTGTGGACCATCGGTCGATTGCGGCCTCCACCATCCGCCCGCCGATCTCTTCCAAATACGTCCCGGTGGCGATGCCCAGCTCACGATTGGCGTCGAACTGCCTTATGATCCGCTCATAGTAGTCGGGACACAAAACGATGTCCGCGTCGAGGATCGCCAGGTAATCGAAGCTCAAGCCTTTCAGCCGTTCGTAGCCCTGGAGAATCGCGTACACGTTGCTGCCATAGTACGTCTCGTCGGGCCGGCGCACCCGGTGACCGCACTCCATCCAGGGGAACCGTGCCGTATACTGGTTGATGATTGCCGCCGTCTCGTCGGTAGACCCGTCGTCCACAATGACCCATCTCAGGGGCAACACCGTTTGAGCGAGGACGCTCTCGATCGTCTGCGCGATCAACGCGGCCTCATTGTAGGCAGGGGTGATCAGGACGTAGGTGTTGCCGGCCTTGGCGTCGTGGCCGTTTTGCACGGATGTTCTGTCCTCGTCTGCTCTCACCTGCAACTCCGTATGCATAGGGCTATTACGTGCCATCCTCCTCGCAAGGGTCCTGGGGCACCGTCTCCATGGGCCCCTCAGGTCGATGGCTCCACATCCGGCCCACGGCCGCCTTTGCCACCCAGTACGGCACCCTCGTCAAGTAGAACAGGCTGAGCAGAGTCCAGGCGGCGCCTTGCGACAGAAGACTCGTGTGCTTCTTGAAGTACAGCAGCGTGCTTTTTCGCCATGCCGCGATCATTCGCGGCTTGATCTGGTCGCTGCTGGCCCCCCCCAGATGAATGATCTGCGCCTCGGGCGTGAACAGTCGCTTGTAGCCGGCCTGACAGAACCGGTAGCACCAGTCCGCCTCCTCCGCGTACATGAAGAACTGCTCGTCCATCAAGCCCACCCGGTCAATCGCGTCCCGGCGGACCAGCATGAAACACCCCGTGACGACGTCCACCTCGCGCGCGTCGTCCCGGTCCCACCACGTCATACGCGCGCGACCCCAGAACCGGCTGCGTGGGAAGACCTTATACAGGTACGTGATCCACAGCACGAGATTCAACACGGACGGGAACATGAAACAGGTGATCTGGAGCGAGCGGTCCGCGTTCAGTGTGCGACACCCAACGACGCCGGCCTCAAGATGACCGTCAGCGAATCGGACGGCGCGCTGAATCGCGTCGTCCAGGACGATCGTGTCGCTGTTCAGCAAGAGCACGTACCGGCCTTGCGCGATGCGCATGCCCTGGTTGTTGGCGGCGGCAAAGCCCTTGTTCTCCGTATTCTCAATCAAGCGCACTGGAGGGAACTCACGCCGGATCATGTCGGCCGACCCGTCGGAGGATGCATTGTCGACGACGATCACCTCGAAGATGATGTCCTCCGTGCGCGTGTAGACCGACTTCAGACAGTCACGCAGTATGTCTCGCGTATTCCAGTTGACGATGATGATAGAGACATCCATCCCGCGATGATTCCTCGTCAGACGACCAGCTCCCGAATGAGGCGTTTGATCCGCACCTTCGCATTGAAACGGTGAATATCGACGACCCGGTCCCACGACAACCCGGAGAGAATGTGCGAGATCCACGAGAACGTCGAGGCGCTCGGATAGATGAGGTAGTCGCAGCAGGATAGAAGGTACATATCGACCAGTGCCTCGATCGCGTTCGCCACTCGGTCCGGACAACCGTCGTTCTGGTGCATGGAGGACCTGTCATCAGGAAACCACTTCGGCGTCGAGAATACGTTCCTGAATTCCCGGTGATACTCGTCGCTGATCGCGCGATTGTCGGTCGCCAGGAAAATGTGCGCCTTGGGCGCCCGGCGGAGGATGCGCACCAGCGCCCGCTTGTAGGCGGCGAGATTCGTCTGCTTGTCGCTGTGGCGGACGTGCAGGCCAATCACCTGATCCGCCCAGTGCTTCGCCTTGAACTCATCCATCTGCCGGCGAATCCCCTCCTGGAGCATCATCCGCTTCGTGAGCACCTCACGGATGACCCCCTCGATGCTCAGCCCCGCAAGATCACTCTGTGCCCTGTTGAAGTGCCGGCAGAGCGCGCGGATGCGCTGCGTGTAGTACCAGAACACGATGATGTCTTCGTCGTAGTCCAGCTTCCTGACATCGACGGAATACTTGCGATGAATGAAGATGCTGCTGTGCTTGGTGGGATCGTACTTGTGCAGCATGTCGCTGATGGAAGCGTCCCGTTCCTTCGCCCACAGGGCCGGGCGTATTGTGCCTTCCGCCGGCAACACCGTCTCCGGGTGCACGTCCGGACAGGTGAAGAAGGTCGAGAATGTGTTCGTCCCGTCAACGGAATAGGCCGGGTCACGCCAATCGACGACCGTTGTCCGGCCCGTCAATTGGCCGTAGAGAATGCCCGTGACCGCGCAGAGCATCCGATTCCCCATGCCGCCGTTGGCCTTCACAAGAACGTATCGGGATGGCTTCGCGTCGTGACCCCTCAGAATCACCTTCTGTCCTTCTGCTCAGGCCAGCATGTGCCGCTGAACGAACAGGTAATTGTCCCTCTCGAAATGCACGAGCTCGAGACCGAGCCGTCGCAACATGCGCATGACCCTGAACACCGAGACGAGCGAAGTAGGAGAATCCAGCTCCACACACAGCATGGAAATGCTGATCCCTTCCATGACCATGTTCCGGATCACCCTGTGCCACGCACCTTCGATGTCGAGTTTCAACAAATCGATGTGCGTGTGTCCCAGGTCCCGCATGATCGTCGAGAGCTTCTGACACTTGCACACGAAATACTTGCCAGTGCCCTTCAGATCGTAGACCGAAAGGAGAGTCTCATCGTTGGTCGGCAGATACAACCGCAGCTCCGTATCCTGGTCCCAGAGGCCTACTGGCAGGAAATGAAGCTTGGTGCGGTCGTACTCCGCGCGCTCCATATACGTGATCGATGCCGGGGTTGGATCAAATGAAAAGACAAAGCAGTGAAAGCGATCCACGAGAGCGAAATCGAAACTCGCGTCGATGCCAACGCCGACGCAATAGCAGACCGACGACTCGTCCAGGCGGTCCACCGGCACTGTCCATCCCTCGTGCTCCGAACCCAGTTTCTCCAGGGACAGACCGCGGCTCTTCGGCCTCCAAAGCATTGGGCCGAAAAGGTGAACTGCAATCTTATTCGCCCTACGATAGACGAGCTTTGGAACCGCACACGCGCGCCGGAGTTTCCCAGCGGTCCATCCACACATCCCGATAGGCTCCAACTCAAGGCGTCCGCGTGTCTTCGTCGCCCACAGAGACAGCCGTACCACCGACTCGCCAGTCCACGACGGACAAGGTTTGCGTTCACACAGACCGCTGCACACCAGTCTACATGGTACCGGGCTCGCTACGAATCATCAAGCAGGTCTCTGACGGGCCTGAACCCCGCAATGCCACGCTCCGATATCGTCAGTCGTCCGGACGCGGGAACAGGCATCCACGATGTCAGTGCTACATTCCTCCCAGCTACGGGTCATGTCGACGCCCCGCCTCCTCTTGGCCGGTCCAATGTCGCCCGGTCATCCTGTCGTCTGCCTGACCGCGCCGTCTCAGGCAGACTCCGTCCCCGTGAGTCGCACCCCATGCGCGATGTAACTCCATAGTTGACGCGACTTTACGAAAGTGTCAGGTTCTTGACGTTATCTGCGATACCATCGTTGCCGGCCAGCGCCACACTCGAGCGCCTCTTGCGAATCAGCAACGGTATTATCGTCCCATTCGCAGGCCATAGTTAAGCATTATCTCCCAATCCCTTGCCCGAGGCATGATCCCACCCCATCCATGCGGAAAGCCCTGATCATTGTCTTGTGTATAGGGTCGTGGTCCCGGACTGTCAAGTCCGCAAATCGCAGGAGAATGCTCGCATCCCGCCTCGCAAGTCCCGATAATGGAAGGCGTGTGCATAGTGACCATTTGTCCCACGGAGAATTAGTTGAAACGTTTTGGTTAGAAATCGCGAGGAAATCGACCTTGCACGAACCACGCAGTTCTATGGGGGCAGACTGACCATGCGGTTGGATGTACATAGGAAGAACGACCATGAGTGGTCGGCGCCACGCATTCGAATTCGCAACGTCCTGTTGCTGTGCGTCCTGTGCGCGGCCGCGATCCAGTGCTCGGCGGGCGCCGCCACGTACTACATTTCCCCGAACGGCCGAGACAGCGACGACGGCCTCACCCGATCCACACCCTGGCTGACGATCAAGAAGGCCGTGATCAGCGCCCAGCCACACTCCACCATTTACCTGATGGAGGGCAATCACGGCTACCACGAGGTGATCGGCTGCCCGCCCGACATGGGCAGGCATAGTTGGAATGACGCCCTGACGTTCACCCCGGACCCACAGGCGGCGACGACTCCCTACATCGAACGCATGTGGATGCAGTCTACCGGCGCCAACTTCTATGTCATCTTCGACGGGGTCACGTTCACGTACCCGGACACCGGCGGTCCCTTTCCGAGGTCCCCACTTGTGGTGCACTTCGGCGCCGGCAACTATGTGAAGATTCTCAACTGCAAAGTGACTGGAATCCTGAACCCCGCACCGGGAGATCCCAGGTATCGCTCGGACTATTGTACCAGCTCGGCCCTTCGGCTGGGAGTCGCCGGGTCGGGCTCGGGAATGCACGACGTCTACGTGGATGGTTGCACAATTCGCCGGTCGGGGGATGGCATCTACCTCTCCAGTGACAACGTCGGCGACAACGTCGAAATCACGAATAACGACATCGGATTTGTCTCTACGAACGGCGTCACGCTGACCGGAGTCCCCCCCATCGGCGAGAACGTGCTCGTGCAGGGCAACAACATCCACAACCAGGCGCCGCTGTGGGCCACGGACTACTCCATGTCGTCCCACGGGTCCGGCTTCTACATCAACACGGACAACGTGACCGTCAACGCGAACCGGATCCACGCCTTTGGCAACACGGCCGCGATACGAACCTATCCGGTGCCGGCAGACGTGGTCTTTGACAACGTCATCATCACCAACAACCTGATCTACCACCCGGTGAACTTCGCGTTCCAGATGTTCCGCATCAGCTCCGGCGTCAAGATCAACAACAATACGGTGATCGGCGTTCACCGCGGCGAAACCGGAGCCTATTACTTCGGAAATAGCTCCTATCGAATCACGGCGTCGATAGACTCCACGGTGGGAGACACGTCGGGCATCGAGATCTGCAACAACATCTTCCTGTGCCTTGCCAGCGACAACCTGCGAGTGGCCGGGTCACACTGGCGCGGGAATCTCGTCTGGGCCTTCACCGATTCGATGGACCAGAGCCGACTCGACGCGGCCTTCCCGGGCAACAAGGTCTATTGCTGGGGGGATGATCGCAACAAGAGCACGTTCCTGGCCAGCGACGGCGCCGGCTTCTTCGCCGGCGGGCCGTGGTTCGCCAGCCTGGCCTTCGCCCAGGCCACGTTGACCGACCAGGGATACATGGTGGCCGGCGACAGCGATCCGGGGGACACCTACGGTCTGTCGAGCCATGCGTTTGCCATCGGCTTTGCCGACCCGGCGTGCAGCCCGCCGAAAGACATTCGACTGATGGACCGCGACGCGGCGCCGGACGCGGGTTGCTACGAGTATAAGAGCCTGGGAAACCCCGTGTTCAATCCAATCGGTGACAAGACCGCGACCGTTGACACGCTGTTGACCTTCGAGGTTTCCGCCACCGACCCGAACGGGGACGCACTGACCTACTCCGCCTCCGGCCTGCCCCAGGGAGCGACATTCTTGGGACAGACATTCGCCTGGACACCCACGTCCGACCAGACCGGCGAATATCATGTGACCTTCACCGCCGACGATGGACACAGCCCGACCTCGACGACCATCACGATCACGGTGGCCGTGCCGCAGAAACCGAATTCGCCGCCCGTGCTTGGGTCCATCGGGAACAAATCCATCAATGAGAACCAACTGCTGAGCTTCTCCGTCAGCGCAACCGACGCCGATGGCCAGGACACACTGACCTACTCCACCAGCGGCCTGCCCAGCGGCGCAACGTTCTCTGGAGAGGTCTTCAATTGGGAACCCAGCTACAGCCAGGCAGGCAGCTATCACGTGACCTTCACCGTCAACGATGGTCGCGATCAGGATTCCGAGACGGTCACGATCTCCGTCGCCAACGTGAACAGGACACCGACCCTGAGCAACGTCAGCGACCGGTCCGTCGATACCGACAGCACGCTGACGTTCAGCCTTTCGGCCACCGACCCGGACGGAGACCCCCTGACCTACTCGGCCAGTGGCCTGCCGGGCGGCGCGACCCTCGCCGGCCGGGATTTCACCTGGACGCCCACGTCCGACCAGGCGGGCTCCTATGAGATCACCTTCATCGTCAGCGACGGCAGCCTCGGCGATTCCAGGACGGCCTCCGTCGTGGTGGTCGCCGCGCCGCCCGACACAACGGCGCCGGTGGTGGCCCGATGCGCGCCGGAGCCCGATGCGATTCAGGTGCCTCTGAACAACGTCATCATGCTCCACGTCACCGACGCAGGCAAAGGCGTGGACGCCGGCACTGTGGTCATCCAGGTGAATGATCAGGTGGTCTATGAAGGCAACCAGGCCGTGCACACGAGCGCGCACGGCCGTTGCAGCAGGTCCGGCAACAAGAGCGATTATCGATACATCTACCAGCCCGATCAGATGTCCGGCTTCGATCAGACAATGACCGTGCGGGTTGGCGCCGCCGACCTGCGGGGCAACGTCATGAATCCATATTCCTACTCGTTCGTGACGGAGATGCGCTCGTTCGGAGCCAACAAGCAGGTCAGCGCCGGCACTGGCGCGTCCGGTACCGGCAAGCCCGTTACCGTGCGGGACAAGACGGGGAGTCTGTGGATCGCCTGGCATGAAGGTCCCCAGGACAGCAGAGACGTTTACGTGTCGAAGCTGACGCCGGACGCCGAGTCCTTCTCGGCTCCCATGCGGCTAACGACCGAGCCGACGGACCAGTGCAGCCCGGACCTGGTCGCCACTCCCGACGGCAAGGTGTACCTCGCCTGGCAGGACAACCGACGCGGCAACTGGGACATCATGGTCTCCGTCTGCTCCGACGGCCAGAACTTCTCCCGAGGGACCCGCGTCACGGATTCCAGTGACAACGAGATCAACCCCGTGATCGCCGCTGATGGCCAGTCGCCGAGCCGCGTCTACATCGCGTGGCAGGACGATCGCGACGGTAACCAGGACATCTACGTGGCTAGCTCGACCAACGCATTCGTCTCCAAGAGCGAATCGAGGATTACCGCCAATGCGGCGGACCAGACACAGCCCGACATCGCGATCGGCGAACAGAACGCCGCATACGTCTTCTGGACAGACATGAGAAACGGCCAGGCGGATATCTACGGGGCCTCATCCAACATTGGACCCTGGACCAACGTGCCGGTCGTTGCCGCCGCAGGCGCCCAGACCGACCCGGCGGTCGCCGCCGAGCCCGGCGGGTCTACCCTGCATTTGCTCTGGGTGGACAACGCCGGAGGCGATCAGGATATCTACTACGCATCGCTGGCCGGCCTGCCGAGCAGCCCGGTAACCGGTCACGACATCGTCGATGACACCTCCGGCGCAGACCAGATCTCGCCGGCCGTCGCGTGCGCCGAGAGCGGCAAGGTCTTTGCCTGCTGGCGCGATGCACGCCACGTGGGCAGCGGGGGCTCCGACACGGACTTGTACTTCGCCGAGCTGAGGTCTGATGCCGCCAGGGCCAACGTCCTGGTGGGCGACGATGACACCAACACCGGGCAAAGCGAGCCCGCGATGGGTGTGAATGCGCATGATCAGCCCTACCTCGTCTGGTCGGACGACCGAGCCGAGCAGACGCAGGTCTACTATACCGCCGCAACGTTCATCGACCCGAACCCATTGGACTCGAAGCTCGTGGCCGCCTCCGCCGGGGCTACCGTTGGAGCAGAACCATCCGCGATCGATGAGCCCGAGGACGTGTCCATCGTCGTGCCTCCCGGGGCCTGCCCGGCCGATCTGCGCGTGACAATCTCACACGTCGTGAACCCCCAGGTCCGGGCTCTCCAATGCATGGGAAGTTATGACTTCGGGCCCAGCGGCATTGACTTCGATCAGCCCGTGACCATCACCATTCCGTACCGGTACTCCCCCGGCGCCGGGCAGCAGGCGATTCCCTATTGGTATGATTCCCTCACCGGTGTGCTGAGCCAGCAGGGCATCACGGACGTGGAGAGCGTCGTTCTGGCGTCGGATCTGAACGCCCTGCGGTTCAAGACGATCCACTTCACGCCGTTCTATCTCGTCGCCGGTAGTTCCGAGTCGAGTGACACGCCGGCGGGCGGCAGCAGCGACGGGCTCGGCGGCTGCTCGATGTCGGCGACAGGAAGAGGCTCACCGAAAGAGCTGCTCGTTCCGTATGCCGCTATCGCGGCGATCATGATCCTCCTGCGCCGCCGCGACAGGCGAAGGCAGAAGATTCTGGAGAACATCCAGGAGTAGGCATTCAGCTCAGCATTGACGCGTCACCCACGACAACGTCCGGGCTCGCGCGCATCCCCCTCGAGCCGGTCTTCGTCAGCGGTTGCCGTACATCGACTCGTAGTATTTCTGGTAGTCGCCGGAGATGACGTGCCTGAGCCATTCCTGGTTGTCCAGGTACCAATCGATCGTGCGCGCGATCCCTTGCTCAAACGTCACCGAAGGCTTCCAGCCCAGCTCACCGATGATCCTGCCGGCGTCGATGGCGTAGCGGCGGTCGTGGCCGGGCCGGTCCGTCACGTGTCGGATCAGGGTCTTGGGCTTGTGGAGCCGCTCCAGAATGATTTCGATCACTTCCAGGTTCGCCTTCTCGTTGCACCCGCCGATGTTGTAGATCTCACCCGGCGGCGCCTTGGCCAGCACATGCCAGATAGCCGTGCAGTGGTCATAGACGTAGAGCCAGTCACGCACGTACAGGCCATCCCCGTAAACCGGAAGCTCCTTATCGTGCAGGGCGTTGTTGATCATCAGCGGAATGAGCTTCTCGGGGAACTGGTACGGGCCATAGTTGTTGGAGCAGCGGGTGATGTTGTATCGCAGGCCCCAGGTGTGACCGAAGGCCCCCACCAGAAGGTCCGCCGCGGCCTTGCTCGCGGAATACGGTGAGTTCGGGCGCAGGGGGCTGTGTTCCGTGAATTTGCCCTGCGGGCCGAGCGAGCCGTAGACCTCGTCGGTGGAAACCTGGATGAAGCGCTCCACCTTCTTGTCGCGCGCGATCTGCAACAGTGTCAGCGTGCCGGTGACGTTCGTCTCGATGAAGATCCTGGGCCCGACGATCGAGCGGTCCACGTGACTCTCGGCGGCGAAGTTGATGATTGCGTCGATTCGGTGCTCGTCGATCACCTTCTCCACGAGCGGGCCATCACAGATGTCGCCGTGAATGAACGCGTGTCGATCGTGGTTCAGCACGTCCGCGAGGTTTTCGAGGTTGCCGGCGTACGTCAGCTTGTCGAGGTTCACCACCCTACAGTCCGGATGCTCCGCGAGCACCATCCGCACGAAGTTGCTCCCGATGAAGCCGGCGCCGCCCGTCACAAGGATGCTTCTCATAGGGTCCTCAGAAATCGCGTCAACGGTTCCTGCCAGGGGTGGATCGGCTCGCCCAGCAGCGCCTGGATCTTGCTGCAATCAAAGCGGCTGTTCAACGGCCGGCGAGCCGGCGAGGGATAGTCTGCGCTGCCGCAAGGCGACACCTGTACGCTCAGCGCAAGCTGCTCCACGATGAATCTCGCCACGTCGAAACGGCTGGCGTAGCCGCAGTTGGCGAAGTGGAACAGGCCTTCCACCCGCCGCGCCAGGAGCCTGCACGCGACCTGCGACACCTCCATGGTCGCCGTCGGCGCGCCGATCTGGTCATTCACCACCGTCAGTTGTCCAGTGGCCCGTGCACGCTCAACGATCTTCGTTACGAAGTTGTTGCCGTGTGCTCCGTAGGTCCACTCCAATCGCACGATACAATGAGCGCATCCACTCTGTTCCAGCAACCGCTCGCCGGCCAGCTTGCTCCGGCCGTATTCGTTGATCGGATTCGGCGCGTCCGTCTCCCTGTAGGGCCGCTCCAACGCGCCGTCGAAGACGAAATCCGTGCTGAAATGAAGGAGCCACCTGCCCCTGTCAGCCGCCAGGCGACCCAACTGCCCCACCGCCTCGCCATTGACGCGATGGGCGAGTTCCTTCTGGCTCTCGGCGCCACCCACGTTCGTGTAGGCGGCGCAGTTGATCACGGCATCCGCCCCGTTGACAACCTCCCGAACCTGCTGGGAATTCAGCAGATCGAACTCCGGCAGATCGTAGACGCGCGCCTCGAAGCCACAGTCCGTGCACGCGGCCGCCAGGTCGCGTCCGAGCATCCCCCTGCCCCCCAGGATCGCCACGGTCTCTTTACCCATCCCGGCGCGCCCAATCATAGGGGATCTCATTGTCGTGCGGATGGGTCCGGAATTCGTCCGGGCTCTTGTAGTCATAAGGCTCGGAGACGATGTTGATGATGAACGCCTCCACGTCGCTCACGCACATCCACCCGTGCTGCACGCCCGGCGGGATGCGCACCAGCCCCGGACAGTGTTCTCCCAGATAGACCTCGTGAACGACGCCTCGCGTGGGCGAGTCCTCGCGCGCGTCGAAGAGCGCGACCTTGACCGTGCCCCGGACGACGTAGAAATGGTCCGTCTGCTTGCGGTGGTAGTGCCAGGCTTTGACGATGCCCGGATACGTGGTGGTGAAATATACCTGTCCGAACTTCTCGAACCAGGGATCGTCGGCCCGCAGGATCTCGCCGAGCCGGCCCCGCTCGTCGGGAATCACCTTGGCCCGCCTGATCCCAAACCCGGCGATAAGCCCGCCGGAGCTGCGAACGATCAACCCTTCGTCGACCAAGACGGCTTTCATGGGGGCAAGCGGCTTCGTCATTCCGGAGGCTCCTTCACGACCAGCTCATTGGCCCGGATCAGCGATTCGAACGTGCCGGCATCCGTCCACCAGCCATCCAGAATGTCGCAGGCCATCTGGCCCCTACGGACATAATCATTGTTCACGTCGGTGATTTCGAGCTCCCCCCGGTCCGAGGGCTTCAACGTCCGAATGACATC
This sequence comes from Sedimentisphaerales bacterium, assembly GCA_016928975.1. The sequence continues at coordinate 40,611 of JAFGJR010000119.1, forward strand.
GAAAACCGATCCATCATAGAAGTAAATCCCTGTGACCGCGTAGTCCGATCTGGGCTTCTTGGGCTTCTCTTCGATGCCGATCACCTTGCCGTCGCGGACTTCGGCCACGCCAAACCGCTCGGGATCGGGCACCTGTTTGAGCAGCAGTCGAGCCCCTGTTCCCTGGTCCAGGAACCGCTGCGCATGTTCCTTCAGGTTCGCCTGGAAGATGTTGTCGCCCAGGATCACTGCGGTGGCTCCTCCGTTGGCGAAGTTCTCCGCCAGGCCGAGCGCCTGGGCGATTCCACCCGCCTCGTCCTGAACCTTGTACGTGAACCGGCAGCCGAACTCCTTGCCGGAGCCCAGCAGAGCAACCACGTCCCCCATGTGCTCGACACCTGTGACCACCAGGACTTCCTCAACTCCGGTCGCGGTCAGTTTCTCGATCGGATAGTAGATCATCGGTTTTTGGCCGACCGGCAGCAGATGCTTGTTCGTCACCTTCGTCAGCGGACGAAGACGCGACCCGGTGCCGCCGGCAAGAACCACACCCCGCAGGCTCACAGTCATTGCCGTTTTCTCCATGAAACCGAACAGATTCTACGGTCCGTGCTGGGGGCCCGTCAACCAGACTCGCCTGGGCCTGGCCCGCCGCATCCGTACGCACGCCCACAGGTCCATCGGCAGAATCCCGGAATCACATCATCTTTGATGTTGTCAGCGGGATTATTTTCGAGGACGAGGGTGAAGGCGCCGCGAATCTCTAAATACTTCGTCTACAAGGTCTTAAGTGCCTGGGAACCACGGGTCGCGCGGGGGATCGCCGCGCTTGCGTCCACGAACCCGGGCAGGAGTCTTGACACGAATCGGGACAACGCGGTAGGATGACGCTGCCGCCAAACAACCAGCGAATCGTCGGGTACGGGGGTGTGCCCCGCGCTGAGGGTCTGGAATGGCAACCGGCAATCCTTCGGCTGTTCAGATTCTGCGAGGAGTGATCTGAACCGCGTTGAGCCAGTCTGCGCTTTCGGCCGTTTTGCCTTCTGGCCCTCTGTCCTCGTGAGCCACAGACGATACGGTGGGCGCCTTCGTCTAAACAAGAGGCGGGAATTGGCCGACATTCTGTCGAGAAGGAGGAATTTTGTGGAAGAACCGATACGAATGTGAGCATTTGTGGCACTTATTCAGCGAACTTGTTCGTTCGACAGTCGAAAGCAGAAGGTGTGAATCCGTACAGGCAAGAGAGGAGTACACAATGACTGGTCCAAGTAGAAATAGTCCGAGAAGAGTCGCCCTGCTACTGGCCGCGACGTGCATCCTGGCCTCGGTGGCGTATGCGGCCGAGACCCCGCTGACCAACGGCGTGCCGCTGACGGGGCAGTCAGGATCTGCCAGCAGTGAGAAGTTCTACAGGATCGATGTCCCCGCCGGACAGGACGATTTGGAGATTCTCACCACCGGTGGCACTGGCGACGTAGACCTGTATGTTCGCTTCGGGGCGCTGCCCACGACGACCAGCTATGATTATCGGCCGTACAAACCTGGCAACGAAGAAACTGTCGCGGTGGAGAGCCCCACCGCAGGCACCTGGTATATCATGCTCCGCGGCTATTCGGATTATGCCAACGTGACCCTCAAGGCCACGTATTCCGCGGCCATCACCATCGTCACGCTCACCAGCGGGGTCCCGGTGACCGGCCTGGCCGGCGCCGTCGCCAGCGAACAGCTTTTCAAGATCGACGTGCCCGCCAGCCAGTTGAAGCTGGAGATCAGCATCTCCGGCGGCACCGGGGACGCCGATCTGTACGTCAAGAGAGATGCCGTGCCCACGACGACCTCGTACGACTATCGGCCCTACCTGATGGGCAGTGAGGAGGCTGTGAGCATCGACAATCCGACCGCCGGGACATGGTACATCATGGTCCGGGGCTATGCCGCCTTCAGTGGTCTGACTCTGGTCGCCAGCTACACCGGAGGCATCGGCGAGGAGCTGCAAAACGGCGTACCCGTGACGGGCATCTCCGGCGCCAAGGACAGCGAGAAGATCTACCGCATCGAGGTGCCGGCAGGTCAGACGAACCTGGAGATCGCCGCCTGGGGCGGCACCGGCGACGCCGACCTGTATGTGAAGTTCGGCGCCCGTCCGACGAAGACCGACTATGACTACCGGCCGTACTTGGCCGGAACCGACGAGACTGTGACTGTCAACACCCCCACTGCCGGCACGTGGTACGTCATGCTGCTGGGCTACAGCGATTACTCGGGAGCGAGCCTCAAAGCCACCTACGGCGATGTCTACACCCTGCAGAACGGGGTAGCGGTGAACGGCTTGTCCGGTCTGCTCAACAGCGAGAAGTACTACAAGATCGAAGTGCCCACCGGACAAGACACGCTGACATTCATGACGAGCAGCGGGACGGGCAACGTCGATGTCTACATCAAACGGGGCACCAAGCCGACCACCTCCACCTGGGATCATCGGCTCGTGCAGTCGGGCAACGCGGAGAGCATCAGCATCGGCTCCCCGGCCGGCGGCACCTGGTACGTCCTGCTCAAGGCCACCCAAGCCTACTCCGGCGTGACACTGAAAGCCCAGTACTCTTTCGGCGGAACGGTGACTCTGCTGAGCAACGGCGTGCCCGTGACGGACATCTCCGGCGCCGAGGGCAGTGAACGAATCTACCGCCTGCTCGTGCCCGCCGGCCAGACCAAGCTGGAGATCAGCATCTCCGGCGGCACCGGCGACGCCGACCTGTACGTCAAGCGAGGCTCACCACCGACCGCTATGGAATACGACTATCGCCCGTACCTCGCCGGCAATGAGGAAAGCGTCACCATAAACAACCCCACCGCCGACGACTGGTTCATGATGGTCCGAGGCTACCGGGCCTACGCCGGCCTGACCCTCGTGGCCACCTACAGCGGTGGCACCCCGCCGCCGGAAGTGATAACGTTGCAGAACGGGGTTGCGGTCACCGGCATCAGCGGCGCGGCGGACAGCGAGAAGTTCTACAAGATCGACGTACCCGCCGGACAGTCCAAGCTGGAGATCACCGTCAACGGCGGCACCGGCGACGTGGACCTCTACGTCAAGAAAGGCGCCAAGCCAACCACCACCGAGTGGGATTACCGTCCGTACTTGATCGGCAACAACGAGAGCGTAGCCGTCGACAACCCTGACGCCGCCACCTGGTACGTCATGCTGCGAGGCTACGCCGCCTACAGCGGCGTGACGCTCAAGGCGACGTACGTCCCCGTGCCGGATACGGTGGTCACTCTGACCAACGGCGTGCCTGTGCCCGGGCTGAGCGGGGCTGCCGGCAGCGAGAAGTTCTATAAGATCGTCGTGCCCGCCGGGCAGGACTTCCTGAACGTCGAGATCGCCGGCGGGACAGGGGACGCCGATCTGTACGTCAAGAAAGGCGACAAGCCGACGACCTCAAGCTGGGACTACCGGCCCTACCTGATCGGCAACAACGAGAAGGTGGAGATCGCCACGCCCGCCGCCGCCACCTGGTACATCATGCTGCGAGGCTACGCCGCCTACAGCGGCGTGACGCTCACCGCCACCTACGGCGTGACAGTCGTCGGCAACAATTTCGCCTCCGATCCCAACTGCGCCGCCCTCTGGCAATTCGAGACCGGCTTGCTGACCAAGGACAGCATCGGGACCAACACCCTGACGAACGTCGGCGATGGCGTGACCGCCTCCGCCACAGCCAAGCAGGGTGCCTCCTCCGGAAGCTGGGACGCCACCGATTACATGAAGATCACCGATGCCGCCCTGAGCACGAAGTTCCCGCTCAAGTCCGGGACCAACAACAAGAAGGTCTCCGTAAGCCTCTGGTTCCAGTGCAGTCTGCTGAGCAGTCGCGTCCTGTTCTCCAAGAACGACTCCCTCAGCACCAACAACCACAGCTTCGCTCTGTCCGTAGAGCACACCAGCGGGACGTCCTACTATCTGCACACGCACATCGGGACGACCGGCGGCGCGAATGACGAGGCGAAAGCCCATGCCCCGGTGCAGATCTACGCGGGGCGGTGGTACCACCTCGGGGCCACGTATGATGACAGCAACAAGTCCTATCGTATGCGTCTCTATGATGCGACCACAGATTCGGTGACCGAGTCGACGGGCAATTTCTACGGCAACATCTCCCTCACTGCGACCGACGTTCTGATCGGCGCGTGGCTGCGAGGGGGCGGTCCGGCTGCCCACTGGGCCGGCCTCATCGACGAGGTGGCGGTGTTCAACGACATCCTGACCGCCGCCGAGATCGACAAGATCCGGCAAGGCACGTACGGCAAACCGTAGTCGATGTGAGTCCGTGTCGCGTCGCCGAACGCCACGACTCTGTCGCATAGACCAGTCCATGATGCACCCGGTTGGCCCGACCACAAGAGTCGGGCCAACCGGCTTTTCGGATTCGCCCCAGAACCTCTCCGGCGGAGACGTGGTTTTTCTTGAAAGACTGGCCGGATATGCTACAATGAAAAGTCCTTGCTGACAGGAATATCCCCGACCCGGAGGGACCCGCGGGGCGTCGAACGCGCCAACTCGTAGCGTGGAGAAGACCATGAGGAGAGCTGCCCTAAGCCTGATTCTGTCCGCGTTCTTTCTCGGGACCGCATGGGCCGAAGACCCGGTCCACTTCTCCGATCCAAAGCTGAAAGCGGCCGTGGAAGAGGAGCTGGGTTTCTCGGACCCGACCCCGACCGATATGCTTGGCCTGACCAGCTTGTACATCCCCCTGACGTGGCAGCGAATCGACGCTATCTCCGATCTCAGCGGCCTGGGCTATGCCCACAACCTGACGGAGTTGAACCTCCGCTACCACACCGTGAGCGATCTGTCTCCCCTCTCCGGCCTGACCCATCTGAAATCGCTCGTCCTTCTCGCCAACAGGATCACGAATGTCTCGCCACTGTCCGGCCTGGTGGAATTGGAGTCTCTGGACCTTGAATCGAATGAGGTCAGCGACATCTCAGCGCTCTCCGGATTGGTCAGCCTGTCTTCCTTGTGCCTGCATCGGAATTTCGTCAGCGATATCTCGCCCCTGACGAGCCTCACGTCTCTCCACTGGCTGGACCTGCGAGCTCTTCCGCTGAGCGAGTCCGCCTACAGCACGTACATCCCTCAGATCGAGGAGAACAACCCCGGCATCACCGTCCTGTACGACGGGTTCTTCGCCGGCCAGCTCGTGATCTCTTCCTCGATCGGCGGCTCGGTGGTCACGCCGGGCGAAGGGACATTTTCCACCGTATTTGGCGACTCCTACACGCTGGAGGCACAGGCCGATCCCGGCTTCGTCTTCGCCGGATGGTCCGGCTCCTATGCCACGACCCAGAACCCCCTGCCTCTGACCATCGATCAGGACTACACCTTGCGGGCGAATTTCGTCAGCCTTCTCCGCACAATCCACGTGGATGACGACGCCCCGGCCGACCCGGGCCCATGCAATCCCGCCGTCAGCGATCCGCAGGAGAACGGGACCGCGGCGCATCCATTCGACGGCATTCGCAAGGCACTCGACGTCGTCGCCGACGGGGCGACCATCTTCGTCCGTGCAGGGGCGTATCGCGAGACCCTTGAATGGCCGGGCAAGACGGTGGCACTGACGGGATTCGATCCCAATGAGCCCGGCGTCTGTGGCTGGCCCGTGATCGACGGCGGCGGCAGCGGCCCGGTGGTGAGCTTCACGCACAACGAGGACCCGTGCTGCGTGCTGAGCGGCTTCGTGATCACCGGAGGCAAGGGCCGAACCGCCGGAGCCATCCGCTGCATGGCCAGCAGCCCGACCATCGCCAATTGCCTGATCGCAGGCAACCGCGCCACCGAGTGGAATGGCGCCGCGATCCTCTGCACCGACAGCGACGCCGTATTCACCAACTGCACGATCGTGGACAATCGCGGCGGCCAGTTCGGCGCCGCCCTTTCTACAGTGAACAGGCAGATCACCGTGGCCAATTCGATCCTCTGGGGCAACTGGCCCAAGGAGGTTGACTACGAAGGGCAGTTGTTGCCTGTCGTTCGCTACTGCACAGTGGCAAGCGGCTGGTTCGGCCAGGGTGACATCAAGGCCGACCCGCTGTTTGTCAGCCGTGGCCGATGGGTGGATGGCACCGATCCAAATGTGACCGTCAAGGCGGATGACCCCAGCGCCGTCTGGGTCATGGGCGACTACCATCTGCAATCGCAAGCGGGCTGCCGGGAGTCCGGGACAGGCCAGTGGCGGCTGGACAGCGTGACCAGTCCATGCATCGACGCCGGCGATCCCGCGACGCCGGTCGGTTCCGAGCCCTTGCCCAACGCCGGGATCATCAACATGGGTGCTTACGGCGGAACCGCCGAAGCCAGCAGGTCCTCTTCTCCGAGCCAATCGCCATGAGAAAGCTATGACCGGCGCGAGCAAGTACTGGACGACCCCAAGTACCACAGGCACGTCGGTCACGAAATTCCGTTGCAATCCATCGGCATATCTGGTATGCTAAGAGCTTGATTTCGCTTGTGGGGAGGGATCCCATTCAACGATACGGTTGCAGGATCTGAAGAGGGTGGTTGATCCAACGAAGGAGGGAAGGACTCGTGAAAGTGCTGTCCCTTGTACTGGCCGGATTTCTATGGTTACCCTTCGCGGCGGGCGCGGAAAGTCCGGTCGACTTTGCCGATCCCGTGCTGAAGAAGGCGGTGGAACAGACACTTTGGCTGGTGGACCCGACCCCCTCGGACATGCTGGGGCTGACCAGTCTGAGATGCTGCAATAGCCACATCAGCAGCCTGGCAGGGCTTCAGTACGCAGTCAATCTGCGTGAGCTGTCCGTCATGGAGAATCCAATCACGGATCTTTCGCCCCTTGCAGGACTGACCGATCTACAGAGCTTGAACTTCCAGGACACGAAGGTCTCAAACATCTCACCCCTGTCCGGTTTGGTCAATTTGCAGTACCTGTGCATGGAAGACACTCTGGTCAGCGACCTCTCGCCTCTGCTGAGCCTGACGTCCCTCAGCCACCTCGACGTGAGAAGCGACCCCTTGAACGAGGAGGCCTACGGGATTCACATTCCACAGATTGAAGAGAACAATCCAGGCATTGTGATCCTGCACGATCGCGCTGAAGTCCGCCTGAGACTCTCGGCCGGCCCGGGCGGGTCGGTCGTCGTGCCCGGCGAGGGGGAGTTCACCTACGAGGGCCGCACGGACATCGTCGTGGAGGCCAAGGCCGACCCGGGCTTCGCCTTTGCCGGGTTCTCGGGCAACGTCACCTCTTCATTGAATCCTATGATCTTTGTGCTCGAGTACGACAGCGACATCCGAGCGAACTTCATCAGTCTGTCGAAGAGCCTGTACGTCGATGATGATGCTCCGGCAGACCCGGGTCCGGGCAATCCAACTGTCAGCGACCCGCTGGAGAACGGAACCCGCGAGCATCCCTTCGATCGGATTCAAGACGCGATTGAGGTTGCCGGCAAGGGAGCCACGATCTTCGTGCAGGCGGGAACGTACTGCGAAACCATCGACTTGCTGGGTAAGCAACTTGAGCTGACGGGGTTCGATCCAAATGATCCCGAAAGTGCGGCCTGGCCTGTCCTCCATGGCGACGGCAAGGGCCCCGTAGTCAGCTTCACCCGCGGCGAGGACGCGAACTGCCTTCTCACCGGCTTTGTCATCACGGGAGGCAAGGGACGAACCACGGGCGCCATCCGCTGCACGGCCAGCGGTCCAACCATCGCCAACTGCTTGATCGCGGGCAACCGCGCTACCGAGTGGAACGGCGCCGCGATCTTCTGCACGGACAGCAACGCGGTGTTCACCAACTGCACCGTCGTTGACAATCGCGGGGGACAGTTCGGCGCCGGTCTTTCCGCCGTGAATGGCCACGTCACGGTGGCCAACTCGATCCTCTGGGGCAACTGGCCAAAGGAGATCAACTATGAAGGGGACTACTTGCCCTCTGTTCGCTACTGCACGGTGGCAGGTGGCTGGCCGAGCCAGGGCAATATCCAGGCCGATCCACGGTTTGCAGGCCGTGGCCGATGGGCAGACGGCGCCAATCCCGATGTGACGGTCAGAGCGGACGATCCTGGCGCCGCCTGGATCATGGGCGATTGCCACCTGCAGTCCCAGACGGGCTGCTGGGAGCCCCAGACGGGCCAGTGGCGACAGGACACCGCGACCAGCCCATGCATCGATGCCGGCGATCCGGTCACCCCGGTCGGTTCCGAGCCATCGCCGAACGGCGGGATCATCAACCTGGGCGTCTACGGCGGCACCGCAGAGGCCAGCAAGTCCTGCCCAACCAACTGTGCCCCGTAGGGGAAGTCTTGCCGGAGTACCCCTGACGACATGGCTTGTCCTCTCCCTGACCGCAGACGCAATTCACCGTGCGACTCCTGTGCACGTCGCCACGCATCCCCCGTTCGCATATTCCCGGACCGCACAACCACGCCCACATTTCTCTTGAAAAGTCACTGTCGTCTGCTATAATATCGAACTGGGGTATGTGTCACCGAGAGGGATCTTTCTGACGCTCCAGGGCAGCTTCGCTTCATCCGAGGAGGATATGAACCACAGGACCAGCACAGGCAACCTGCTCGCATGGATGAGCTTGTCGATCACGCTCCATGCTCTCTGTGCGTTCGGGCAGACCACGCAAACCGGATACAAGACCTGCATCACGTTTCCCGACGATCCCTACGCCTACTACACACAGGAGGGCGAGCCAAGGTGGGTCAAGTTCACGATTGTCGTGCAGCCCAGCGACCCGAACGTCTACTTTCAAAACGGCAAGTCCTACCTGTTCCATCATCCGTTCGCGACCAAGTGCCTGCGTCCTTTCCTGGGGATGACGCTGGACCAATTCAATGCGATCAGCCTGTTTGAGGAGAATCAACAGGCGGTCCTCGGGGCGGTCCTCTTTCCGCCCATGAGCGGGTCGCCTCCGGTGCCGCTCTTCAATGAGTACGGCATCCAATTCGTGCGGCAGGAGCCCTACGCGCGAGAGGAGATTCGCGACCTGTTCAACCGCGTGAAGGCCTGTGTGGCGGCCTCGCCTGATGTACAGGCCCTGTATTTTCCGACGTACGAGCAGCAGGCGGCGGCCCTGGCAGACCGCGGATGGTTCGAGTCTCAAGGTATATTCCTTGGCTCAACCGCCCGATGGATCGAGGGCAACGCCTGTTATTCCCAGGGCTGGGCTCTGGGCACGTTGAAGTTCGTCACCGGCAGTGAGATCGCCACCGCCTACCATGCCGGCCAGCTCGAGCCGAATGACATCCTGCTGACCGACGGAGTCCCTGCCGAGGTGCCCTTCCTGGCCGGCATCATTTCGCTGGCTCCCTCCACGCCCAACTCTCATGTGGCGATTCTCGCAAAAAGCTACGGCGTGCCGTTCGTGCATCTGGCTGTGTCGGCCGACGCCGAGCGGGCGCGACAGCTCGTCGGACGCCGCATAATCTACAGCGCCTATGACGACGCCTACGGAGACTCCGACGTACGGCTGATCGACACGACCGGGCTTCTCGACGACGCCACAGCGGAGCAGATCGTCGATCTCAAGCGCCCACCTTCATTGGACATATCGCCGATGGCGCCCTACGGCGCAATCGGCGCATCGACCGAGCCTCTGACGCCGGCAGACGCGAGATACTTCGGGGGCAAAGCAGCCAATTCCGGCATCCTGCGCCAGGCCATCCCCGACAACAGCCCACAATCCATTGCCCTGAGCTTCGACCTGTGGAATGCGTTTCTCGATCAGTCGATGGAGCCCACAGCGGAGCTGGTTCTGGCGCCCGGACAGTGCATGCTGTTCTGGGCCGACGACGACGAGGAGCAGGGTCCCACGCATACGAGCTTCGCGCTGAGTCGGGACGGGGAAGCGATTGCCCTGTATGCCGGCGACGGGTCCACGCTCATCGACGCCATCGAGTTCGGGCCGCAAGACACCGATATCTCCTACGGCCGATCGGTGGACGCAGGCGACGCATGGCAAGCCTTCACGACCCCGACACCGGGACGACCGAATTCCAGCGACCGCGGCCCGGCAGGACGCGGGCTGGTCATCAACGAGTTCATGGCCGTCAACCGGCGCACGATCCAGGACCCGTGCGAGCCAGGTGAATACGCCGACTGGATCGAGCTGTACAATGCATCCGACAATCCGATCGTCCTTAACGGCCTTTACCTGACGGACGATGTCAACCGACCCACGAAATGGCAGATCCCTCCGGTCACTCATGGTGGAACGCTTCGGGAAGAGATCCAGCAGCGACTCTCCAAGTACGATTCGTATCCGCCCCGCGACTTGCAGATGCTCTACACGGACCTGGCCGCCATCCGCGCTTTCTTCGCCAACGCCCATACGACGCCCCTTGATGCAGGGCTCCGCGACGCCGTCGTCAGTTTTCTGGCCGACCCTCAACACGGCTTCGATCCCAGCGCGAACCTGCGGTTTCGAAGCTCGACCAACGTGGAGGACAGCGAGGACTTCGTCGGGGCGGGCATGTATGACAGTTACAGCGGCTGCCTGGCCGATGATCTGGACGATGACACCGCCGGCCCCTGCGCCTGCGATCCCAACCGCGAGACCGAGGACAGCGTATTCGATGCGATCCGGCAGGCGTTTGCCAGTTTCTACAATGACAACGCCTACCTGGAACGGCTTCGGCGCGGCGTGAATGAGACGCAGGTGGGCATGGCCCTGCTCGTTCACCACTCCTTCCCTGATGAGATCGAGCTGGCCAACGGCGTGGCCACCGTCGAACACAAGAGCGCCAAGGACAGCACGTTCATCACGCTCATCACCCAGAAGGACGCGGTCTCCGTGACCAATCCCGAGGGGGACGCGATTCCGGAAGAGGTCGTCGTCGAGGTCCTGCCTTCCGGGTACATCCAACTGAACTCACGGTCGCTCAAGCCGCTGAAGCAGCCATCCAGTCTCGTGCCGGCCGGCAGGACCGTCATGGACTGGATCGACGACTACAAAGCCCTGGTGACTCTGCTCATGCAGGTCTCGAACCGCTTCAGCGTCGTGACGGGCAAGACGAGCTACACCCTCGATCTGGAGTACAAGAAGGTGGCCCCGGGCGGCCGGGCGATGCCGGCCGGCGGACTGGTCGTCAAACAGGTGCGACAGGTGCCCTCGCCGAGCCGGATGCAGACGCCGTTCATCGTCAATGTGCCGATCGAGTTCGAGGTCTTCCCCGGCGAGTTTGCCCTGTTCGACGCCACCGACGTCTTCGCCGATCACCGCCTGAAGTCCCGCTGGAGGCTCGAGACGAGAACGATGCCCCTGGACAGCAACAACCTGGCCCTGGGATTGTACGGCAGAGTGGAGATCGAGTATCTCGACGGTGACTATGTTCGCACGGTCGGCGGCGACGTGTCGCTGTTGCCGTCCGCGAAGCATACCTTCGACGCCAATGAAAGCATCGATAGCTGGCAGTTGACGGACCTCGACAATCCCCGCACGTATCACCTGTACACGACGAACGTCCCCACCTCCGTCCTGCCGACCCAGTGTCCCATCTTCACGCTGGCGGACCTGGGCAGCAACGCCCGCAACATCATGAACGTCGATCTGCCGTATAAGTGCCTCGGCCTGACGGTGGACTATGAGAAGCCTGTCACATCGTGGACCCAGCGGTCACTGCAATCGAGCGCCGCCTCGGGATTGAGCGTGACCATGACCAATCGCGTCTATCTGTGGCCCCGACAGAACCCAAGCGACGGGGACATCCTCCAGGAGCGATCCTTCACATCAGGCGGGATCTCGATCCACGCGTCGTTCTACTACCCGCCGCCGCCTGGAGGATTCGGCTCGTGGGAATTGGCCACGGCGCCGCTGCTGCGATGGAAGCAAACGGTGATCGCCGGCCTGACCGATGACCCGATCGTCCTGGAAGGCTACTACTCGCAGACGTACCGGCCCGAGCACCACAACCAGATCGAGAACTTCCTTTTCGAGCCGAGGCTCGAGCCTGGCATCTCTGCGGCGATCCTGGACCAGTTGAACGAGCGAAACATCCGTTTCATCCACCTGACGTGCGACAACACCGGCGGCGGCCAATCGCAAATCGCGATATACGGCTTCGACTGATCCCGTTGTCAGTTGCCGCGCTTAGTCACATCGACGCACACGTAGTCGCCGTTGGCGTTGCGCGCGTAGATCCGGCCGTTGGCCAGGACCGGCGACGTCCAGCATCTCGTCCGCGGCAGAATCTGCCCACGCGCCAGGACGGTGAACTCCTGAGGATCGGCCTGAGCGATCACAAGCTCGCCCTTCTCACTCATGATGATCAACCTGCCGTCGGCGCTCATCATGAGCGAGCCTTTGCCAAGACCACGGTCCTGCCATTGCTCGTTCCCGTCGTCGAGCCTGACACACTTGAAGATGTTCTCGTCAAAGCCGTAGACATATCCGTCGCGCACGACCGGGCTGTTGATCTGCATCGACATCACATTGTTCTGCCAGAGGCTCTTGGCACCGGCAAGGCCGATCTCCAGCAACGCGCAGCCGTGCTTGTATCCGGACGTGATCAGCATCCGATTGCCAACGACCACCGGGTCGGCGGCATTGATCTCGTACTTCGTCTTCCAGGGGAATTGCCACAGTTGCCCGCCGTCCGCCTGCCTGACGGCAAACAGCGTCACCTCGCTCATGATCGCCAGGCACGGCTGGCCGTCCATCTGAAACGGCACCGGGGTCGCGTAGCCGCACTTGCCTTTGCCGTTCTGCCAGATGACCTCGCCCGTGTTCTTGTTCAGGGCCAGACCCGCCGAGCCCACGTTGAAGATCAGCATGTCGCCGGCGATCAGCCCGGAGCTGGAAAAGTGCCACGTCGGCAGTTCAAAGCCCATGTCCTCGTTCAGTCGCCTCTGCCAGACCACCTTGCCCGTCGCCGCGTCCAAGCAGAACAGGTCGCCCACTTTGCTCAGTGAGTAGACTTTGCCGCTGTCCACAGTGGGCGTCGAAAGCGTGCCGCCCTCATAGCTCTTGGGCAGCAGCGGGCACGGATATGAATGTCTCCAGACCTCCTTGCCGGTTTCGGCGTCAAAGCAGAAGACAAGGTCAGTGGCGTCGTCCTTGCCGGTGTTTCCGGAGACATATGCGCGCCCGTTCGCGACCGCCGTCGTGGCGAAGCCAATGCCGATGGAGCTCCTCCAGAGCACAACGGGACCGGAATCGCCCCACCGCGATTGCCAGTCTGTCTCGCTGCTAATGCCGTCATGGTTCGGTCCACGGTAATTTGGCCAATCCGCCCCCGCCGTCACCCGGACTCCGACAGCAAGAGCCACGACGACAGAGAGCATGAGCGCTGACATAGCCCGTCGAGTTGCAAGCATCTGTATTCTCCCAAAGGACGTTCTACATTCTACGTTTCAACACGGTGCGTGCATTATAGCTTGCGGCCTCTTCATTGCCAAGCCGCAGCCGTGTCCGCATTTGCTCCACACAGAGAAGCCCACAGACCCGCATCTGGCAACGGCGAGCAAACCTCGGTAGACTGGAGGGCCGCTCCGCTGGAGCGTGTAGGAACAGGTGTATCGTGCCCCGTGGACCGGCAGAGAAAGGGACTCCGATATGGTTTCCATCAGACGCGTTGTTGTGCTTGCTGTTTGCCTGGTAGCAGTCACCGCCTCGGCCCAGCCGCCCTCTGCTCCCGTGACGAGAGGCGTGCGGGTCTGGGAGGAGCCGCTCGCACTGCCCTCCTACCGGGTGGACCCGCCTGACCCGAGCCCGATGTTCTACACCGGAGCGTCCTACCAGGGGGCGCAGAAACGAGTCTATCCGTACCCGCTGATCGACGGGATCACCGGAATTCGCCACGAACAGACATGGAAGTCCCTGAACCTGGAGAACCGGTACATCCGCCTGTCGATTCTGCCGGAGGTCGGGGGACGGCTGTTCTCGGCCGTGGACAAGACGAACAACTATGACATCTTCTACCATCAGCACGTGATCAAGCCGGCGCTGATCGGGATGCTCGGAGCGTGGATTTCCGGCGGGGTCGAGTGGTGTGTCTTCCACCACCATCGAAACACGACGCACATGCCGGTCGATTACACGCTGGCGGAGAACGCCGACGGGAGCAAGACGATCTGGCTCGGTGAGATGGAGCGGCGTCACCGGATGCGATGGATCATCGGGATCACGCTGTACCCGGACAAGTCGTACATCGAGGCGACGATCAAGATGTTCAATCGCACGGCCCTGCCGAACTCGATCCTGTACTGGGCGAACGTCGCGGTGCACGTGAATGACGACTACCAGGTGATCTTCCCGCCGAGCGTGCAAGTGGCGACCTATCACTCCAAGAATGATTTCTCTTATTGGCCGATTGGACAAGGGCGGTATCGTGGCGTGGACTACACCGGCATAGACCTGAGCTGGTGGAAGAACCACCCAAACGCCGTGTCGTTCTTCGCCTGGGACCGGCAGGAGGACTTCATGGGCGGCTACGATCACGGCCGGGACGCCGGCGTCGCCAGCATCGGCGACCACCACGTCGTCACCGGCGCCAAGCTGTGGGAATGGGGGCCGAACAACCTCTGGGACACCAAGGTGCTGACGGACTCTGACGGGCCGTACGCGGAGCTGATGGTCGGGGCGTTCTCGGACAATCAACCCGACTATAGCTGGATCAAGCCCTACGAGGCCAAGACAATCAAGCAGTACTGGTACCCGATCCGCCAGATCGGCGGTATGAAGAACGCCAACCTCGACGCGGCGGTGAATCTCGAACTCGATCCGAACGGCGTGGCCACGTTCGGATTCAACGCGACCTCTCGATTCAGGGCAAAGGCTCTGCTCTCTGCCGGCGACAAGACCCTCTTCGAGCAATCCGTGGACATCAGCCCCGACAAGCCGTACGCCAAGCAGGTCAAGGTCCCCGACGGCACACGGCCGACCGATCTCAAGGCGTCCCTCGTGACTTCGGACGGTCGTACGCTCGTATCCTATCAACCGCAGGAGAGGGCACGACCCTCGAAGCTGCCCGACACCGTCAAGGCCCCGCCGGCGCCAAAGGACATCGAGAAGATCGAGGACCTGTATCTGACGGGCCTGCGCCTCGAACAAATCTGCAATCCCACCGTCGATCCGTTCGATTATTACCGCGAGGCGTTGAAGCGGGACCCGAACGATTCGCGCACTAACACCATTGTCGGCGTCAACTACAACAAGCGCGGCATGTACGAGCAGGCGGAGGAGCACCTGCGGCGCACGATCCAGAAACTGTCGGCGGAGTACACCCGACCCATCAACACCGAGGCCTACTACCACCTGGGCCTGACGCTGAAGGGACAGGGCCGGCTGGATGAGGCGTATGACGCCTTCTACCGCTCGACGTGGGACTATGCGTTCCATAGCGCCGGGTCTTTCCAATTGGCGACACTGTCAAGCCGTAAAGGCGATTTCGCCGGAGCCCTGGACCACATCGACCGTTCCCTCTCGACGAACGCACTGAACACAAAGGCCCTCGATTTTCGGGCGGCGATGCTGCGAAAGCTCGACCGACGTGAGGAGGCGGCATCGGCTGTCACGGCCGTGCTTGCCATCGATCCGCTCGATTTTGTGGCGATGAATGAACAGTACCTGCTGCGATCCGCCAAGGCCGGGCAACCGGGCGCCGCTGCGATGCTCGATCGGATGACGGCCGCCATGCGGGGCGAGGTGCAGTCTTACCTGGAGCTGGCCGCGGACTACATGGACTGCGGCCTCTGGGATGAGGCCTTCGACGTCCTTCAGCGGCCGGTGACTTCCCAGATGGGCATCGCCGCCACATACCCGATGGTGCATTACTACATCGGATACCTCTATGAGCAGAAGGGCGAGACGCAGAGGGCGGTCGGGCAGTACCGGGTGGCCGCGAAGATGCCTGTCGATTACTGTTTCCCGTTCCGGCTGGAATCGGTGGATGTCCTCAAGGCCGCCCTCAGGGCCAATCCCTCTGACGCACGAGCCTACTACTATCTCGGCAACCTGCTCTACGATAACCAGCCGGACAAGGCGATCGAGGCCTGGGAGAAGTCTGCGTCCCTCGATGCCTCGTTTGCCGTCGTCCATCGCAATCTCGGCTGGGGTTACTACCGTCACGACGGCAATACGGCCAGGGCGATCGCCAGCTACGAGAAGGCGATCACCTGCAGCGGCCGTGATGCCGGCTACTACCTGGAACTGGACGACCTCTATGAGCAGGCAAACGCGACACCGGAGAAGCGGCTGAAGATGTTCGAAGAGAACCACGATCTGATCGTCCGGCGAAAGCCCCTGCTGATCCGCGAGATCACGCTGCTCGTGCAGGCCGGCAAATACGACCGGGCCATCGACCTGCTGACGAACAACCAGTTCTACACGAGCGAAGGCGGCGGACGCGAGCTGCACGATGCCCATGTCGATGCGCACCTGCTTCGTGGCCTGGCGTATGCGAAGGACACACGGTATGAGCCGGCGCTGAAGCACTTCCGCTTGGCCTCGGAATACCCGGACAACCTGGCGATCGAGCGACCCCAGAACGATCGACGCAGCCCGCAGGTGGCGTACCTGACCGCCACCGCCTACGCCGCGATGGGCCAGACGGAGCAGGCGAATGAGTCCTACACCCAGGCGACGACCCAGCAGATCCGGTTCGGCGGGTCGGAGGCCCGCTTCTACCAGGCGATGGCGCTGCGAGAGCTCGGCCAGAAAGAGAAGGCCGACGACATCTTCGAGAGCTTGGTCGCCGCGGGCACCAGGAGGCTCTCGGGTGGAGGAGAGATCGATTTCTTCGCCAAGTTCGGCGAGCAGCAGACCCGCCAGGGCCAGCGGGCCGCCGCTCACTACGAGCTGGGCCTGGGACTGCTGGGCCAGGGCAAGCTGGAGGAGGCGAAGAACCAGTTCGAGCAGACGCTCAACTTCAATGCCGGCCACACCTGGGCACGATACTACCTGGCCTCATTGAAGGACAAGTAGCACTGCCAGGCGGCACGCGATTGCGCACGCTCAAGCCGGGGGCGCCATGTCCACGCACGTGGTCTTTCCATAGCCTTGATCACAAGACCGAGTCTTGACGCCGGGGGCAGAACACGGTAAGCAAGGCCCGTGGTTTTCGGGAGCCCGCGTGGACGGGCATGAGTTTTGATGAGTGAAAGGGTTCAGGGACAGCGTATGACGAATCAACAGCGGGCGATGCCTCTACATCGAACGTCCATCGCCTACTTCTCCATGGAGATCGGCCTTCAATCGGACATGCC
>JAFGJR010000120.1 GCA_016928975.1 Sedimentisphaerales bacterium
AAAAGTCCGGGTCAGCCGACCTGATCCTTGGTATTGTCCCAGAAACGCGGGTCGAAACCTGACTTCGGGACTTTTGTCGTAGGCGTCAAACAAAGCCAATTCGGTGGAAGCTGGCTGGAGTGTAAGTATTGTTGGGACATGTGGTTATGAGACGGTTGCGCGTCCGTGCAAAACAAAGCCATTTCCCAGGGCCGAAATTGCCTGCCTTGTCCATGTGACCTCGCCAAACGCGGATCGCGCAAGACGGGACGGGGCGCCCCATCGCAGCCACGACTGATCCGATAATGTGGCTGTTTTCCCCTTGTCGCGAGGGAGGCGATTTGTTATGATACAGGGTAGTCATTTCTGCCGATGACTCTTTGCCAACTTGTAGGGTTTAGCAGCTCTTCAACAGTGCAGGAGATGCCTCTTGGGGCACAGAACGGCACTGGAGGTCTCACTCTTGAAGGAGGAACACCATGTGTAGAACGGGGACTTGTCTGGTTGGGATTCTCTTGGTCGTATGCCTTGCTTCCTCTACAGGCGCTCAATTGCCGGCGGGATGGACGAGCCAGGACATTGGCGGCCCGGCGGCCGCCGGCAGCGCCCAGTACCAGGCCGCCACGGACTCCTGGACCATCCAGGGTGACGGCACCGGCATTATGGGCACGTCGGACCAGTTCCGATACGTCTACAAGACGCTCAATGGAGACGGCGAGCTGGTCGCGCGGGTTGCCAGCATAGACCCGCCTCTGAGCGACTGGTCCATGGCGGGGGTCATGATCCGCGTGGTCCCAACCCTGGCGGGCTCGCCGTTCGTCTTCATGGGGGTCACTGTCAATTCGGACACCAAGGACCACGGGGTTACGCTGTTGTACCGGACTTCTGTGGGCGGCATCGCTCTGCCGGAGAGTTCCGGGGAGATGACTGCACCCTACTGGGTCAAAGTGAAGCGCGCCGGGAACACGTTCTCCGGGTCGGTCTCGCCCGACGGCAAGACGTGGACGGAGATAGGCAGCGACGAGGCGGCGGGGATACCTCCGACGATCTACATTGGCTATGCAGTCACCTCGGGCGTGGGGGGCAAGCTGGTGACGGCCGTCTTCGACAAGGGGCCTGCGACCGCGTCCGACCCCGATCCGGCGGATAAGGCCACGCAAGTCATCTCGCCGATCCTTCAGTGGACCCCGGGCGTGACCGCGATCGGCCACAATGTGTACTTCGGACTCAGCCCGGAGCTGGGCGAGGCGGAGCATGTGGGCCGACTGCCCCTTTCACAGACCGCTTGCGTGCCCCCTGGCGATTTCCTGCCCGAGACAACGTACTACTGGCGAGTGAACGAGATCGGTCCCGGCGGCACCCTCTTTCCGGGCAATGTATGGAGCTTCACGTCGGCATCGGCGGCCGCCTACTCGCCAGAGCCCTGGAACAATCGCAAGGGAGTGGATGTCGAGACGGACCTCGCATGGCAGCCCGGCGCCGGAGCGATCACCCACGACGTGTACTTCGGTACCGACAAGGCGGCCGTCCAGGCAGGCGATCCGAGCACGTTCAAAGGCAATGTCGTGATGATGAGGTTCCAGCTCGATACCCTCGCGGCCAACACCACCTACTACTGGCGGATCGACGAACGCACCGAGGACGGCGAGGTCCGTCCCGGCCAGGTGTGGAGCTTCACGACGGTCGGTCCGGGCCTGGGCGTTAACGCCCGGTACTTCCGCGACACGAGCGCCTCCGGCACCCCCGTGCTGACCCGGGTGGAGGACTCTATCGATCACAACTGGGGCAGCGGGGAGATCGCCGCCGGATTGAGTGACAACGTGTCGGCGATGTGGACCGCGGACCTTGAGATTCCATTCACGGAAACGTATCAACTGATCACGACCTCGGACGACGGGGTCCGGCTCTGGCTGGACGGCACGCTGCTCATCAATCACTGGAACAACCACGGCAGTACGGACGACGTCGCGACGGTCGATCTCATCGCCGGCCAGGTCTACCGCGTGCAGATGGACTACTACGAAAGCGGCGGCAGCGCCGTGGCGGTTCTGTCGTGGCAGAGCCCGACGATCGCGCGGCAGGTGATCCCGGCCGGCCCGCTGCAATTGCCGTGTCGCGCGACGGCTCCCTACCCGGCGAACACCGCTGTGAATGCACCTCAGACCCTGGAGCTGCGCTGGTCGGCCGGTGAGAGTGCGGCCCATCACGACGTGTACTTCGGCGACGATGCCCAGGCCGTGGCCGATGCGGATGTGACAACCATGGGAGTCTACCGGGACCGCCGACCGGCCGGCATCGTCACGTACAACCCCGGCAGCCTGGAGTGGGGCAAGACCTACTACTGGCGCGTGGACGAAGTCAACACCGCCAGCGCCGACAGCCCGTGGCGAGGCAGCGTCTGGAGCTTCACTACCGCCGGCTTCCTCGTCGTCGACGATTTTGAAATCTATACCAATGACATCCCGAATCGTGTGTTCCAGACGTGGCTCGACGGCTATGGCTATACGGAGCCGCAATTCGTCTCCGGCAATGGGACCAACGCGATCGTCGGGCATGATATCTGGAGCGCGGACAGTCCGTATTACGGCGGCATGGTCTCGGAGACCAAGGTCGTCCACAGCGGCGCCCAATCCATGCCGATGGACTACAACAACGTGATCGCGCCGTACTACTCGGAGGCCGAGCGGACCTGGGTCACCCCCCAGAACTGGACTGTCAACGGAATGGACACGCTGATCCTCTACGTCCGAGGCGCTGCCACTAACGGCTCCGCTCCCTTCTACGTCGCCCTTCAGGACAAGAACAACCAGACCGCCTCCGCGTCTTACCCGAGCGCATTGAGCGTCGAGGTGACTCAGTGGGTCGGGCTGACGTTCCGCCTGACGGTCTTCAGCGACGCCGGCGTCAACGTGAGCGCGATCAAGAAGATGTACATCGGGCTGGGCAGCCGCAATGCCCCAAAGCCGGGCGGCGCAGGGACGATCTACATCGACGATATCCGAGTGATCAAATCTGAATGAGGTGCGATGCACGCCCGCCTCGTCGACGGTCCCATCGCTCTGAGGTTAGAAGGCGGCCTGCTTGGCGCACTCGCCGGCCCGGGGTTGTCGTGTCCAGGCGACCAGGGCCTCCCGTAGTCGCCGGATACGGAAACACCCCGGCTACTGGGTGGGTATGCCGGGGAGTTGAAAAGAAAGTGAAGATGTCGGTGTTCGTATATTGCCCCCTCCCTGGGCTGCTTGATCCTTCTCATTGCCCCGTGGGCTTGTGTCTTCTGGAATCAAGTACGTAGGATACCGACAGATGTGCGGAAATCCGCCGGTTTTTGCGGACCATCCCGTCAGTTCAGGGCAACATCCGGACACAGCGAAGACCATGTGGATTTGCCCTGACATCGATATGACTCCTGCCGTGCCGTCACCGTCGGCAGGTTTCAGGCAGGTGGCGACGGCACGCGCGGGATCGATCTGGATGGCAGGGCTCGTTGTTTGAAGGAGAATGCGGGGATCTGCGGCGAAAGGAAGTACAGCACGCGATCGTCGCCCTCGCGAACGATCTGAGAGGGCCTTCTCATTCCTTCGGAGGCCCTACAGGACCTTGGTGGACCCGGGCATCGCCACCGGGTACTTTCCATTGGCATCGGACATGACCGGCGGATTCGAGTTCATTGTGTAACGGTCCAGTCCGGGGGCGAGCTCCAGGTTCGACGCCATCGCCTCCTCCCAGGTGATCCTCTGGCCGGATTCGGCCGCCATTCGGCCGAGAATGCCCGCCATGGCCGCATAGGCCGAACGTTCCGCCTCGTTGTAGGGTTTGTCGTCGCGAATCGCCTGAAACAGCAGATCGTGCTCGACCTGGTACTGGTTGCACGGCGGCCCCCTGTATCGCCAGATCACATTCTCAGGCGTCTGGTTGTGTCCCTTGTACAGACGGGGATCGCTGATCCCCTCGCCCAGTACGGCCGAGCCCTTGGTGCCGTGGATGATGTCGCCGAAGAAGCCCCAGCAATTGTCGATGTGGCGCCCCTGCGCAAACAGCCGCGCCCCATTCGGGAAGTGGTACTCGATCGCATAGTGATCGAACAACTGATCCGGGTTCGTGCGGACCTGCCGCCCGCCCTGGCCCTGCGCCGAGACCGGCCAGACACCGGCGACCCAGCAGCACACGTCGATATTGTGGATCAGCCAGTCCAGAAGGAAGCTGCCGTTGGCCCAGGTAAAACAGTGGAAGTTGCGAATCTGGTGGGCCAGCTCGTTTTCACCCTGGCGCCTGTCGGAGAACGGCACGGGGCCATGCTCGCGGTAGGCCCAGCAGGTGATCACGTCGCCGATCGCGCCGTCGTGGATCTGGCGGACGGCCTCCTCCAACGGCTTGGAGTGCCGGCTCATCAAGCCACCGGCGACCTTGAGATTCTTCGCTTGGGCCTGCTTGCCGGCATCGAGGATTCGCCGGACGCCGGGAGCATCCACGGCGAATGCCTTCTCCATGAACACATGACAGCCCTTGCTCACGGCGTACTCCACGTGAATCGGCCGAAAGGCCGGTGGCGTCGCCAGCAAGACCACTCCACCCGGGGCGACACAGTCAATCGCCTTGGTGAATCCGTCGATCCCAACAAACTGCCGGTCTTTGGGCACGTCCATCTGCGTGGCGAACTTCCCCGCCAGGTTTCTGTGGCTCGCCTGCAACCGGTCGTCGAACGCGTCGGCCATCGCCACCAACTGCGTCGGTCCCTTGGTGGACATCGCCTGCTCCGCCGCGCCGGTGCCACGCCCGCCGCAACCGACCAGGGCGATCTTGATCGTGTTCTGCTCGCCGGCATACGCCCGCGCATTGATGGCGCCGGCCAGCGCCGCCCCGGCCAATGCGCCGGACGATTGCTTGAGAAAATCCCGACGGGAAGTGGAACGGTCTCGACTGTCGTTGCGCAGGTTCATCAGGCACCCCTTTCCTTCACGGAATAGACCACGGCTGAGCCCAGGCCCAAGGCCGTACTTCAGACGTGCTCATTATGGCGCTACGGCTCCCACGACGCAAGGCAAACATGCCCGCAGCTCAGGACCCTGGAACCGTCGATTTGCGAGGAAAATGTTCGACGGCCAGGAAATATCTTCGCCTGTCGACCGACTCACACATCGGATTGGGTAGTCGATTTCAGGAGAGACCATATGACGGGCCAGGTACCACACATCACGTACAAGAAGCATACGTTTCTGTCCAGCGTGGCGATGGGCTTCAGTGCCGTGATTATCACGATCCTCGTCTGCTGCACCACGGTCCTGCTGTATACCGTTCACCTGGCGGGCGAGAAATCGGAGCGGCTGGTCACATTGGCGGAGGGCGCGATCCGGGGCCTGCCGGAGTTCTCGAAATCCCTGCCGCCAGTATTGTCCGATATGCTCAACGACCACCGCCAGCCGGATTACGCCGGCCACCTGGCGATCTCAACGAAGGTGTTGCCTCGCACGGGGCACCACAGCTTTGCCCGCATGGCGATAGAAATCACCAACAACGGCCAAGAGGTCGTCTCCTTGCTTTCGTTGCGCATCATTCTGCTCGATGAGAACGGCCAGCTTCACTGCGAATCCCAGGAATGGGCGGCGACCCCAGTCGCGACGGATGGCGAATGGCGCGGCCCGATCATGCCGGGTTCACGAAGGTACTTCATTGCGCAGCACACGTGCGACAATGACTCTGCCGAGGCTCTCCATACTGAAGTGGAGATCACCGAGCTGCGGGTCTGGAACGGCTCCACGAAAGCCCCGGCCGATGCTGAACAGACAACCACTCCCGTGGCGGCTGTGCAAAGCTACTGATTGGCCGTGCCGGGAGTCGGCGCCACCGCTCGCCAATTCGCCGGGTCGTTGCCATACTCGTGTGTGACGATGCGGTTCAGAGAAGCCCCCTTGCCATCGGCCATGGCCGGCCACGGATCGACACCCAAGAGGAAGTCCGCCGCATGTGCGCCGTCGCTGTAGCTGACGCGGTCCACGCGAATCCACCGCCGGACTCCGTCGGCATCCACGTCGCCGGGCCTGCTGAGCTGGATCTTCGCACCGTCGTCCGACAACCGGCCGGCGCCCCACGCGAAGATCTGCACGCCTGCCGGCACGCTGCACTTCAGATTGAACAGCGTCAAATCCCGTACCAGCAGCAGGTACTGACCGGGGTCCAGCGTCACCGGTTCCGTGGTGGGGAACAGAAAGTCGATCGCCGGATCGTCCGGATCGTCCGTGAATCGCCAGTCTTCCTCCACGGCCGGATCATACAACGTCACCGCCGCGTCACTGACGTTCAGCAGCTCCACGTACTCCACGTCCGTCGGCAATGCCGGATGGTACATGATCTCGTTGATAACGATGGGACCGACCAGGGGCTCCGCGTTCTCCTGGCCCATCGTCGGCTCGCTCATCGCGACGAAGTCAGAGCCGCCGGTGCTCTTGAGGTGCCGGCCGAAGGAGACTCCCTGCTCGCAGACGCCGTACTTCGCCTGTTCACTATAGCCTGTCACGACGCCCCCTGAACCCGAGTGCAGGTACACTGTCTCGCCGTTGCGGCTCAGCCCGAACGGCTCGTAGGCGCCGGCCGCACCGTTGCTGCCGAAATGCCGGCCTTCATCGAAGACAAGATAGCCGCCGGCGTCGATCACCGTGCCCGCCGCGATTTCGTATTTCGCCAGGTTATCGGCGTCGTCACTGAGAAACCAGCCGCCAATGGCGATGGCCTGATCGGTCGTATTGCACAACTCGATCCAGTCAGCCCCACCGGTCGGCGGATAGGCCATCACCTCGTTGATGACGACAGCGCCCGGCTCGGGCACCTGCCCTGCGTCACCGGCCCCCGGAGAGCCGCCGGCATTGGCGCTGGGTCGCCACAGGTCTTTGTCGGAAAGCGCGTTGGGCTCGGCGTGAACAGGATCTCTCACCGTCAACGAGAAGCCCAACCCGTCCGTCAGGTCGTACCAGTTGTCCCTGTACTCGAAGCTCTGAAAGACTCGACCCGCCGCGTCACACAATTCGATCCTCTCGCCTGCGTTACTGAGCGTGCCGACGTACTGGCCCGCAACAGGCAGGCCCGTGCCGTACTTGGCCTCGAACGCGCGAATGTTCTTGACCACCAGAACATACCGCCCTGGAGCCAGGTCCACACTCGGGAACGTGCAGTCAATCCCTTTGGCAAAACGCACGAGGTTGAGATTGATGCTCTCGGCCCCGATGTTGGTCAGCTCGATGTATTCCGTATTGGGATCGTTTGCGTCGCCGTTATCTACCGGGTGGTACATGATCTCGCCGACCCGCAGGTTCTGGGCCACCGGGCCGACTGCAAAGGCGACTTCGTTGACCGCGCTCCATTTGCCCGCCAGCATTCTCGCCTTCACGACGGCGCTTCGCGTCAGCCGGATCGGTGCGGTGTAGCGGACCGCCATAGGTGCAACGTCGCCCTGGCTCTGCTCGCTGGCCACCAGCTCACAGGAGATGAGGAAATCCTCGTCGCCGGCGGATGCGTTGAGCCCCTGGATGGCCAGGAGGTTGGCGCCGTATCCCAGCGCGTTGGCGTAGTTGGAGACGTCGATCTCTTCAAATGTCACGGCTGCACTGTCGGCACGCTCCGCGCTGGCCGCCGAGTTCCACTTCGGGTCGCCGTCGAGGTTGCGTCGGGCCACTTCCATGCCGTTGAGGTACGCGATGAACCCGTCGTCGTATCGCATCCTCAGCATCACGCGGCTGTACTCGACGTTGGCCGACGTGAAAGGAATCCGGATATAGCACGTGCTGTTCTTGCCGAGCATGTCCGCCTGGACGTTCGTGCCGATCAGACCGACGTACCCTGCGCCGGTATCGTAACCGACGCCGCCCGTTCCCGACGCCCAGGTCGCATCGTTGAGGTAGCTGGTGAACCAGACGTTGCCCTCGCCGACCTGGACGCCCCCGGCGAGGTCGCCGACGAGGTGGAACTTGCTCACATCGAACGCCCCGAAGGCGCCCTTGGCCACGAAGAACTCCAGGCCGGACCCGCCGCCCTGCTCGTAGAAGACCAGACGCAGGTTGTAGGCCCCCGGTTGCGTCACGTTGAACGTCGAGATCGTGTCGCCGGGGGAACGTGGGTCGGGATAGGACATGGAGAAGACCTGGCTGCCGCGGGTCAGCGTCATGCCGAAGCCATCGTCGCTGTTGACTCCGAATGACCATGAGCCGGCCGTGGGAATGATCAGGCTGGCCGTCACAAGGATGACGTAGTTGTCCACGTCGCTGCCCGATGTGGTTCCCGGGAAGGGACTGTCCGGCGTGAAATGGGCCTGATCGCCGGTATTGAAGAAATTGATCACCGGGGCGGTGGCGGTGACAACAGTGCTCCGATTGGCGGGGGTGCTGATAACGGATTCCGCCGCCGACAAGCTGCTGACCGTTCCGGTCGCTTTGTAGAACGTCACCTGGAATTCGGCCGGCGTCGTGCCGAGGCGGTCGCCCCCATTGGCGACGGTGGGCACGAAGACTCGTTTTGGCGCGTTCTCCGCAACGAGTGTCACGCTCTGGCCCGGCGCGGACTTGGGGATGGGGATGCGAGGATCGCTGCCATCGAGCGTGTAATAGATCTGCCCGCCAGCGGTGGTCATCGTCAGCAGACTGCCTGATGGGACGGGGCCGGTATAGCCCGGCGTGCCGTTGACCACGAATGACGGGGCGCCGACGTCCGGGTACAAGCCGGCAGCCTGCAGTTGCTGGAGCACCACCGCCGAACGCTGTTTCATGTAGGTATTGAGGATGTAGTCCCGCATCGTTCGCCAGTCCGCCTGCGTATAGGGCGTGCTCCGCGCCATGTCGCCCCAGCGGGCCGACTCCGCGATGATCGCCAGCTCGACCTGATCGGCCAGCTTCTTGTAGCGTGCGTGGGACGGGTTGACTGTCCCCGGCCCATTGTTGAACAGAAAGCGATGGGCGTGATCGCCAAAAAGCAGGAGGTATTCCGGGTTCTGCTTCAATGCGACGTGGGGGATCGCTGCGCCGTCGCTGGCGCCGGTGACATTGGCGTTGAGGTTCGACCAGACGGTGATTGCCCCTTCCGAGTCCCAGTTGAAGAACTTGAAGCCTGTGGCGTCCGGCGGCCGGCGGCACCCGACGAACCAGTTGTGCCAGGGCCAGTCGCCCGTCCCGCCCCAGAAGTTGGAGAACATGTAGTCGACGTAGTTCTCCACGTCGAGCAGGTCGTCATAGAGCGGGTTGTCGGTGCCGTCGAGATTGTTGCCCTGGATTTTCTCATATGCGGCAATGTCCGACAGGCCGGCCCTGGCCTGGTTGAGCATGGCGTTCCAGATCGTCGTGTTGCTCTCGCCCTTGGGCTCTCCGGAGTTGAGGGCATCCCACTGCTCTTTCTCACCGCCGAAGTATGTGGCGCAGAACGCCCCGTCCGGCCGCTCCGTCGCGTTGTACAGACCCCAGTAGAGCCCGTTCAAGTACAGGTGCACGAACGTGCCGTGAGCGGAAGGCTGGCCCAGGGCCAACTGGGTCCGGCGCACGAACTCGTCGACAATGTACTGGGTGTTTGCATTGCCCCAGAAGTTCCAGGCGTCGTTCGCCCCCGCCCGCAGGACGATGGCGTCAAAGCTCGTCGTCGCCTGCGGGTCGTCGAACATCGCGAACTCCAGCTTTGTCGGGCCGTAGTCGCGTTTGAAGACCAGCCGGAACGATTTCTTCATGCTCAGGTTGAAACCACGAAAGGCGCCGCCCTGGATGCGAAGACCCGCATCGACGGCAAAGCCGGTCGTGCCGTCGGGATTGATCCACTCGGCACAGACCGGGCGCTCCCAGGCGGGTCCCACGTTGCCGGGGTTGCTGTAGATGCCCTGTGCTCCGAACAGGCCGTCCACGTCCGTCACGATGGACAGCGTCGGGATCGACAACAGGGCCGCCTTCATCTGTCCGCGGTAGCGGCTGTCGTTCGTCACGCGTGTATCCATCTGGTAGTCTGCGTTGGTCCCTCCCCATGACGTCGGGAAGCCGGTTGGACTGCCGGATTGGCGAATGACCTGATCGAGAAAGAGGTACGTCTGAGTATTCACGGAGCTCGAGACCCAGCCGGGCTTCAGCGCCACCGCTCTCAGACACATCGTGCGGTCCACGTGAATTGGACCCGCGTACTCCTGCCCGTGGGTCGCGGACGGAACGCTGCCATCCGTCGTGAAGCGGACGCTCGCCCCCGGCGTCTGTGTGGAAATCGTCACGTCGAAAGGCATGCTATAGAAGCCCCGGTCGTGACTGATGTCCGCCTCGCCGACGACGTCGAGAGCGCCGGATACATTGAATCTGCCGGGCGTGGCCTCCGTAAAGTACTGATGGACCCCGGTGCTCGTGGCGATCACCAGCTCCGGCAGCACGAGGAAGGTCGCGTCGTCCGCGCTGTCGTTGAGGGCATGGACGGCCAGCACGTTGACGCCCTGACGCAGCAGGTCGAGATGGCTGGAAATGTCGAACGTCGCGAAGCCCCTGGCCAGATCGTCCGAGCGATCGCCGTCCGCGTGGGCGTTGAACCCCGGCGTTCCGGTGACGTTGCTCCTGGCCACCTCGACGCCGTTCAGATAGGCCACGAAACCGTCGTCAAATTTCATGCGCAGCGTCAGTGTGTCGAACAGGTCCAGGCTGTCCGTGAATTCGAACTCCGCCCGCACCCACAGCGACGCATTGACGTTCTCCATCTTCTCGTGGATGTTGGCGCCGGAGAAGCCGCCTTCGAGCATGAAGACATCGAAGGCGTACGCCCTTCCGCTGGGACTGCTCGGGTCGGCCTCCGCTCGAACGGAGAACGTGCCGTCGGCGGCGGTGATGCCGGTCCACCGGGCGACATACCCTTGGTTGTGGTTGTCGCCGCTATTGAAACGCACCTGGTTGTCGGCCAACACGTCTACACCTTCCGTGCTCGCGTTCACGTACGTGTCGGCGCCGGACAATGTGTAGATGGTCAGCCGATCTGAATAGCTGTTGCGGGCCGACGACGTGGCAAAGGTGTACTCGGTGGCCGGATCGAGCCCGGTGAACATCACGTCCACCCACCAGCCGGCGCTGCCGTAGTAGATCACGCCGGTCATGTCAGCGATCCCGCTGAAGGTATTGTAGGCGTCGGTCCCGACCGCACAGTCACTGCCCGCCGCGCTGGGCTCCGGCTGCCAATTCACGCCGCCACTCTCCGTCAGCGTCACCGTGACGCCCATTTCTTCGCCCGTCGCCTGATCAACGAGCAGCCCCGAGGTCGGGCCGGAATACCCATTGCCGATGCTGTACGTCGTCACGCTATCCGCGATGTACTGGTCGGTGTTGCGATACACGCAGTCGTTGTAGGCTTTCCTGGCGACGCCGCCGAAGCCAAATCCCAATCCCGTCGGGCCGACATCCCACGCCGAGTCGTTAAAGCCGATGGACGTCCAGTTCGCCCCCGCATCGGCCGCGGTCGGGACATGATAGGAGACCTTCGCCCCCGCCGGGACGAGTGTCCTGGCATACTGCCGCAGGCCGTACGAGACGTCGGTCAGTTGCCTCGGATACCTCGGCGCATACTCATGAACGACCGTGGCGCCATCGCTGTACACCAGCGCCAGGTAGCTGCCGTCGGCATCCAGCCGGAAGTTCGTATGAAGCTCGGCCCCGCCGTGGTCTTTGCCTGACGCGAACACCACAAGGAACTCGCCTGCCTTCATAGTCACGCCGTCAGGAAACCGCCACCTGGTCAGGTCGCGGTGATCGTCGGTCAGGTACCAGCCCCCGACATCAACGTCTTCGTCCGTCGGGTTGTAGATCTCGATCCAGTCGGATGAATCGCCGTCCGCATCCAGAAGGTCGCCCGGGCCAAGGGGAAGCCGGCTGCCGTTGCTCGCCATGAACTCACTGATCAACAGCGTTCCGCCCTGGGTCTGCCCATCATTGGCCCGGACCTCTGGCGCCGGGGAGATCGTCAGGAACATCGTGCACAGAGCTGCAAACCACGGCAATCTCATGGATTCACACACCTCTTTCTCCAGTCCTCCCCCCCACAATCGGATGTACCTCAAGTCTTATGATACCACAATCGGCCACGACGATCAAGACTCGTCGCCGTCGTAGACGTGACCGGGATCCTTGTTTTACTTGCGGCCTCGCATCTGGTATCCTGTGGCCAAAATACAGGAGGCACATATGCCGCAAAGCAGGACAAGCTCACGCCGTCAGTTCCTCAAAGGTGCCGCCGCCGTCGCGGGGCTCGCCACGTTCCCCACCGTCATCCCATCCTCGGCGCTGGGGAACGCTGGAACCATTGCCCCCAGCGAGCGGATCGCAGTGGGTTGCATCGGCCTGGGGATTCAAGGAACCGGCCTGATGCAGGCATTTCTCGGTCAGAAGGACGCGCAAGTCGTCGCCGTATGCGATGTCCGCGAAAGCCAGCGACAGAAGGCCAAGGGCATTGTCGATCAACACTACGGCAACGGCGACTGCGTCGCGTACAACGATTTCCGCGAGGTGTGCCGGCGCCCGGATATCGACGCCGTTTGCGTCGCAACGCCGGACCATTGGCATGTTCTGGTCTCGCTGGAGGCGGCTCGCAACCACAAGGACATGTACACGGAAAAAGCCCTGGGTCTGAGCGTCGCGTGGGACAAGGCGCTCCGCGACGTGTGCCACAGATATGGCACGGTCTTCCAGTGGGGCACGCAGCAACGCTCGGACCGGAACTTCCGTTTCGGCTGTGAGCTGGCTCGCAACGGCCGGCTCGGCAAATTGCATACAATCCTCGTCGGCGTGCCGTACGATTTCGCCGTGCCGAGCCAGCCGACGCAATCCGTGCCGGACGGCCTCGACTATGACATGTGGCTTGGCCCGGCGCCGTGGGCGCCGTACACGTACCAGCGTTGCCGGCCGTGGACGAAGGAGGAAAGCTACTCGATCTGGTATCACATTTCCGACTATTGCCTGGGCGGCATCGGCGGCTACTGGGGCGTCCATCACGTGGACATCGCGCAGTGGGGCCACGGAACCGACAATACCGGCCCGGTGGAGATCGAAGGAGCCGCGGCGTTCCCGAACGATGGGCTCGCGGACTGCGCCACCAATTGGAAGGTCAGTCACAAGTACGCCGACGGCATCACGATGGTGTACATGGACGAGGCGCAGTCCAAGCACGGCGTGACCTTCCAGGGCACCGAGGGATGGGTACACATTACCCGCCAGGGCATCTGGGCCGAGCCGCAATCACTTCTGACCTCCGTGATCGGCCAGGACGAGATTCACCTGCCGCAGAGCAAGGGCCACCAACGGGACTTCCTCGACGCCGTCAAGACACGCGGGGCGACGATCTGCCCGATTGATGTCGCGGTCCGCACGGACACGATCTGCCACTTGACCGATATCTGTACAAGGCTTGGGCGAAAGCTCCAGTGGGACCCGCAAAAGGAGGATTTCGTGAACGATCCGGAGGCCAGCCGGATGTTGTCACGCCCGATGCGCAGTCCCTGGCATCTATAGCCGCCTGTGATTTCGGCATCGAAGGGGAGAACCACATGAGACCTGTCTTCATAGCGTGCACGGCTCTATTCGTTCCGCTCATGGCCCAGGGTGCGACAACCGAACCACTCGGCCCCCCTCACGGCGACGTTCTGTGGGCCGGCTGGGCGAGCATCGACATCACGCCCACCAAGCCAGTTGCACTGATCGGCCAGTTGCACAAGCGCATCTCCCAGAAGGTTCGCGATCCTCTGACGGCCACCGCGCTGGCGATGGAGACCAGAGCCGCCGAGGGCCAGCGAGAGCAGGCCCTGCTGATCTCCTGTGACCTGCTGTACATTCGCAACGGGATTCAGCAGAGACTCCGACAGGCCGTCAAAACGCAATTACCTGATCTGAATGTCGAGAAGCTGCTCCTCAACGCCACGCACACTCATACCGGGCCCGGCTTCGCCGATGACGATTTCGGCAACCTGTACGACGTCAGCAAGGACGAAGGTGTCATGAAGGCATCCGAGTATGCGGACTTCTTCCTGGATCGCGCCGCGAAGGTCGCCGTGGATGCATGGCGCAGCCGTAAGCCCTGCGGCATGAGCTGGGCGCTCGGTCATGCGGTCGTCGGTAGGAACCGCCGGGCGCACTACGCTGACGGCTCGACCACCATGTACGGCGCGACGAACCGCCCGGACTTCGTCAATGTCGAAGGTTACGAGGACCACGGCGTGGAATTGCTGTTCTTCTGGAATGAGGACAAGGCGCCGGTCGGGATCGTGGTCAATATCGCCTGCACCGCGCAGGAGACGGAGGGGTTGAGCGAAATCTCCGCGGATTTCTGGCACGACGTGCGAACGGAAGTGAAGCGGCGATTCGCACGAGACATCTTCATCCTGCCGCAATGCGCCGCCGCCGGAGACGTGTCGCCGCATCTGCTCTACCGTTCTCGCGCGGAGGAGCTCATGCGACAGCGGCGAGGCCTCTCCAGCCGCCAGGAGATCGCACGCCGAATCGTGGACGCCGTCGAGAGCACATTGCCCCTCGCGAAGCAGGATATCCAGACCACGCCCCTCTTCAAACATGTGATCGCGAGAGTCAGCCTTCCGCCGCAAGAGCCCGCGGCGACGCCCTTCTACACAACGGATACGATTGACCCGGTGGAGTCCCACGTCATACGGCTCGGCGATGTCGCGATAGCCACCAATCCGTTCGAGCTGTACCTCGATTACGGCACTCGGATCAAGGCTCGCAGCCCGGCGGTCCTGACTCTGCTGGTCCAGTTGTCTTGTCAGCATTGCGGCTATCTGCCGACGGAGAAGGCCGTCAAAGGCGGTGGATACAGCGCGGACAGATTCGTCGTCGGTCCCCGGGGCGGCCAGGCCCTTGTCGATGAGACCGTCAAGCAGTTGACCGCCTTGTGGAATGCACCCCAGAGCACAGACTGAGAACCGCGGTGCATGTCGAGGCACGAGACCGTCATCGTGGGGTCCATATTCACTCCGCTGCTCACAGCGACCGGCGCCGTCGGATTGGACCGCCCCCCCTGCCACCGCGATATCGCGCGCACCGGCTGCGTCGCTGAAAGCGTGCCGGTCGTCAGAGGATCCTCACCAGAGCGCGTACCGATGGAGTCATGTGACGACCAGAGGAATTCCTTATCGTCTGCTGTACTTGCCCATCAATTGTCCTTCCGCGAGGATGTGCCCCTTCATTGCCTTGAGCAGGTCGGCCTTTCTCGTGCTGCTCGGCAGGTCCAGCAGGGTATCCAGAGCATAGACCCTGAAGTAGTAACGATGCACGCCGCTCGGTGGGCAGGGCCCGCCGTAGCCGGGGCGTCTGAAATCTGAGATTCCCTGTTGAGAACCATCAGGCAACTCCGGTTCGGGAGGCACGTTCTCTGCCAGTTCCTGTACGGAGGGCGGAATATTCCACAGAACCCAGTGGACCCATGTTCCCATAGGGGCGTCCGGGTCATCGCTGACCAGCGCCAGGCTCTTCGTCGCCTCGGGTACCCCCGTCCACTTCAATGGGGGCGACACGTCGTTTCCATCACAGGTGTACTTCACCGGGATCATGCCTGCTTCCGCGAATGCTGAGCTACTGACTGAGATTGTCATGTCTTGGCTCCTTTCTTCGCTGACCTCCATGGGTCCTTTCTGTCTCTCGCAACCGCAGATCGTGATTGCCAATGCCGCCGCGGCGAGAAGAACTCTCAGCATCACTGGCCGTTGTAGTTGCTGTGCATCTACTGTACGTCGGATCGCATAGGAGTCAAGGTCCACGGCTCGCCTCCTGAACCCAGGCTCGTCCTCTGGCAGGAATGGTCAATTCCACCTCTCCGGCGACCCGTGAGTCGGTCGTGTGAAACGGCAGCCGCCTGCCCGTGAACCGATCCATGAAACCGATCGACGCATCAGGCTCAACTGCCACACGGATGCTAACACTCACGTCTCGAGCATTGAAATTCTGGAGGACGAAATCGAGACCACCGGAACCGGAGAACGGATGAAAGGTGACGCCGCTCGGGCCGTCATGGATCGTCCCCACGACACTGCTCCCGAAGACAGCGCGAAGGGAAGAAAGCGGTGGCCCATCCAGAGACAGCAGGCCCAGCCGTCGGGGGCACAGCAGCACCTCGCCGACGGCGTCGAAGTCCGCCTGATTGTACGTATGTGTGTGGAGCAGGGAAATCGTGCCATCCGGCGTTGCCACGGTACGTAAGAGCAACAGGGTCTTTCCTGAAGCCGTACACACGATATCACCTAGCCGTGGCGTGGTCTCGATGGGCGCTTCGAGATCGATCATTACTTCTGTCGCCCCGGTCGCGCAGCGTGCACGCGTCGGCGAGGATTTGATGTTTGGATCCACGCCAACCATCCGGGCCAGCTCGCCGCCTTGTGACAGAGTGATCAGAAGGCTGGCCGTGACGATAACGTGCACGCCCTTTGCCATAGCCTTGTTCACGTGATTGAGAAGATCGGGGTCGGTAGCTGCCTGCGCCGGCAGCAGGACAACGGGTGCTCCCTCGGGGAACTGGTGTACAGGGACCAAGGGGATACCCAACATCCCCAGAAAGTCCATGAGGTACATATCACCGTAGGGCTCACTGTTGGGCGGCTTGTAGGCCGGCACGCCCGTGACAGGATGTGTCCGGACGAACGCGGCAAGATCGACAAGCCGTTCGAATTCCGCAACGACCTTTTCATGATCCGGATGGCCCGTCACGATGTCGCCGAGGTTGAAGAAGACCAATTCCGGCGCGCCGGCCAGAACGCTCATATAGGCCTGATCCAGAAAGTCATACTCAGCACAGTCGCCGTGATCGAACCATGCCCCGCCGATCTTGTCGCCGGCAATCCCCGCCAACCAGCGGTAGTTGACAAACCCCTCGTAGGGCTGGACGAAGCCGAACCGCTGGGTGCTACGGCCCCGAGTTTCTGTACCTACCCAGACTCGGTCGAAGAGGAGAGGAAGCCTCTGCGTATCGTAGCCGAAGAGGTGAAACCGGTCGTACCATTGAGGGTACTTGACGATCATGGTGATGCCGGGATTCATCTGATGGGCGGGGCCAACGAAGACAGATTGAGCCACTCGTGTCATCAAAGCCCGGCGATACTCACCCCAGGAGCGGTCTCCTTTCGCACGCTTCGATTCCTCGCTGACATCGCCCGTGCACAGGAAGTCGTCGATGATAAAGGAATCGAAGAGGGGCGCCGCGGTCCGCACGATCTTCTCCAAATCACGCCGGGTCTTGTCATTCTGCCAGTTGAACCAGTCCAGAGGCCCTTCTTGTCGAACACCGATCTCGCCCCCTGGCACGGTGGCGATCCCGCCGACGACGTCGAGACCCCTTTGCCGGAGCCAATCACGAACAAAAACAAGCTGATCCGGGGAGACAACATGACCGCCGCGATAGACCTCCACATACAGCTTGGTGATCCCCAGTGTCTGAATCGCCTGCCATACACGGGCTCGAAAGGTCTCATCTGTGGCAAGCCGCTCGACCTGCCGCGATGTCGCGTACGAGCCGAAGCGGAGATCGCTCATTCGCCTGCGGGCGTTCTCCCATTGCGCCTGAGGGGCAGTGCCGGTGAGACAAGCCGTCTCCACGAGCACCAGCAATCCGGCGGATACGATGTGCTTGAACATGGTCCTGCACCTATTCCAAAATGCCCTCAGTCCCTGGAGTCACCCTGGGACAACCAGAGTCATTGGCCGACGCGTCTTGGTGATCCGGCCTGGAGGCGCGTCCAATATCGTGCACGAGCAGGGCTACCCGCCAATATCATCGCACTGTACGTGGGACCAGTACGAACACAGGCAACCGTTTATTTCGTCTTCCTCTTCTTGCCTTCATCCTTCAGTTGCTCCAGGCGTGCCCCGGCCTCTCTCTGGCCCATGCGGCGAAGAGAAGCGATACGTGCCAGTTGCTCCTTGCGCGGCCGGCTGGCCTTGTGCTCCCAGTTGTAGATGGTCTGATCCGTTACCCCGATGAGCCTGCCGCAGTCCGCAGCGGAGAGTCCCAAACGCGCTCGCTGGGAACGCAGGCCACTGGCTGTGAATCGCAGACGTTGTGCATCAACCTTAGCGACTTGGGACGGAACACTCTTGAGCACTTGCTTTTGCAGGGGGGTAACCTTGCGTTGGAGATCGGACACCCGGCGCTTCAACTCGGCGATGTCCTTGCGATACTGAGCCGAGGCCCTCTTGAGGACGTTCGTCTGTCTGCGGGTCTCCCTGCGTGCAAGTCGCACGATCTCCTCCTTGAGTACTGCAGCGATGTTCGGCATGTCTTTCTCCCAGTGAACCGTTCTTCATGGCACGTCACCTCGAAATGGCGAGTTGTGCAACACAGTATCATAACACTCCGAATCATCATGTGGGAACTATGAATTTGGTTGGCGGAATCCCGGAATCCTCCTGTGAGATCATGGTGTTGTGTATCTCCCGCCAATCCGTGCTCCGCATGCTCGACGCAAGTGGGAGATTCCGCTATCACCGCGGGATGCGGAACCGATTCCGCCCGACCCCAACAAGGATGACGAGCTAAGCCTATGACAAGAAGGAACCGGACCCGGGGCAAACCGAAGAACCAGACGGGTCGCAAGGTCGCGAAGAAAGGAACAGGAGTCAAACCCAAGCTTGCCTCCCGGCCGGCGACGGGAGCAGCGAAGACGAGGGCTGCGCCCCAGCTATCTCGGGAGCCACAGACGGCGAGCCAGCCCGCGAAGAAGGAGCCGCCGAGGCCCGCGACAGCAGAGGACATGGCCAAGCGGCAGCGCGAGATCTCGGTAGCCGAGTTCTTCACGAAGAACCGGCACCTGCTCGGTTTCGACAACCCACGTAAGGCCCTGCTGACGACGATCAAGGAGGGTGTGGACAACTCGCTGGACGCCTGTGAAGAGGCGGATGGCCTCTTCAACGCCATCAACGAGACCAAGATCATGAATCCGCCCACGGATTGCCTGAGCCCCGTTGGGGAGGACCTGATCCTGGCCGGTCTGAAGAAGCAGATCGAGGCGGACTTCTACACGGCCGTGACACGCCCGCCCTCGGTGTATCGCGGCAATCCCTTTCAGATCGAGGCAGGTGTAGCCTACGGCGGCTCGCTGCCTGCCGACGATCTGGCCCGCCTGCTGCGCTACGCCAACCGCGTGCCGTTGCTCTACCAACAGGCGGCCTGCGCGAAATGCTCAAGCTCTCTGACCATCAGGAAAAGATGCCCATCAGCCAACTCACCGACGTCCTCGAAAGGAGCCGCTCGTGAACAGGCTTGCCAAGGAGATTGTGTTGCCTCAGATGGAATTGGACATTCCCAGATTGAGTGGTAGTGAGTAGTTTGATACCCATTTTGAAAGGAATGTCCATGA
>JAFGJR010000019.1 GCA_016928975.1 Sedimentisphaerales bacterium
CCGTATCCAGCCGGACATGGTCCAAATCGGCAACGAGGTCATCAACGGCATGCTCTGGCCCGATGGCAGGCTGGCCGGCAACTGGGACAATTTCGCGGAGCTGGTGCACGCCGGGATCGAGGGCGTGGAGGCCGGTCGGCGAAACGCGGCTCGTCCTCTCATCATGATCCACATTGACCAGGGCGGCAACAAGGACCGCACCAAGGCGTTCTTCGATAAGTGGCACTCGTACGGCGTGGATTATGACGTCATCGGACAATCCTACTATCCGTGGTGGCACGGCTCGCTGCTCGATCTGCGCGAGAACCTGATCTTCATGGCCAATGAGTACAAGAAGGACATCATCCTCGTGGAGGTCGCCTACAATTGGCGGCCCACAGAGTATAGGAACAAGCTCGCCCCGTTCCCGGAGAGCCCCGAGGGACAGAAGCAGTTCCTGGAGGAGGTGAATCGGCTGGTCCTGAGCACACCGGACAATCGCGGCAAGGGCGTCTTCTGGTGGGAGCCCGCCGTCACGGGGCACCTGCGCAGCCGAGGCTTCTTCGACGACGACGTCAACGCTTTGCCCGTTATCACTGTGTTCGACAGATTCACCCGGCACTAACCGAGTTGCAGGTTAGTATCTGACATCACCGAAACAGTCGCCGGCTCGTGCCTGCTGTGGTAAGATCGCCCGCTTTCTATCCAGAAGGTGATCCAGTTGAGAAGCGCCGAAACGAGAAAGGAGAAGGGGTCGTTGTACGTAGTGTTTCTGGCGACGATCGCGGCGGTGCCGGCGATGGCGACGGACATGTACCTGCCGGCGATGCCCACCATTGCCGCCCAGTGGGGCGTGGCAAGCAGCCAGGTAGCACTGTCATTGGTGCTGTGGTTTGCCACGTTCAGTGTGTTTCTGCTGATCTGCGGGCCGCTGTCGGACAAGTACGGCCGGCGGCCGGTCCTACTGGCTGGGCTGACGCTCTTCACCGGCGCGACCGCCGCCTGCATGCTGGCGACGAACGTCGCGCAGTTGATTGTGTTCCGCATCTTCCAGGGGATCGGAGCGTCAGGTCCATCCTCCATGTGCATGGCCATCTGCCGCGACCGGTACGACGGGTCGCGACGGAAACACGTCCTCGCCTGGATCGGCATCATTCTCGCATTGGCGCCAATGCTCTCTCCGAGCATCGGTGCGATGCTGCTGAAGGTTTCCACGTGGCGAGCGATTTTCGCCGTCCAGACGGTTTTGGGGGCCGTCGTGCTGCTGACATCGTGGCGATTGTACCGCGAGACGGCGGCTCAGCGTGTCTCCGGCCGCATCCTTGCGTTGATGGGTCGCTATGCTCGGTTGGTGAACAACCGCCGGTATTTGCTGTCTGTCACGGCCATGGGTCTGATCGTTGGGCCCTTCTTCGGCTTCATCGCGTTCGCGCCTGTCGTCTACATTCAGATCTACGGCCTTTCGAGCCAGGCCTTCGGCATTCTGTTCGGCCTCAACGCGCTGATGGGCATGCTTGGAGCGTACGTCTGCACGCGTTTGACGAGGTTCCTGTCGGACGCGACGTTGTTGACCGCCTGCCTGATCGGCTGTGCGGCCGGCGGAGCGGGTATCCTCCTCTGGGGCGGCTGGCACTATGCCGCGTTCGCGGCGTGCATGTGCGTGATCACCTTCTCCGGCGGTATGAGCCGGCCGCTCAGCAACAACCTCATCCTCGAACAGGTGAGTCAGGACATCGGCTCGGCCTCCGCGTTCCTCGTCTTCTATCAGTTCATGGTCGGGGCGATATGCATGCGGATCGCCACAACATCGTGGTCCGCTCCACTCTTCGTCTTTGGCCTCATGGCCCTGCTCGTGCCGGCTGTTGTCCTGGCGATCTGGCCCTGGCTGTTGACGATGCTGAGGAAGCCCGGCGCCTCCATCGTCAAATTGCCTACAGCTACTTTCGACACACCCAGAGCGAAAATGGTATGATGGCTCGGTCGTGCGAGCGTTCGACCGCTCGTCACGAAGAGATCGGATTCTGTGCTCGTATCTTTGCCAGGTGGTCCGTCATTGACATCCCTGATGAATGCGAGGGACATATGGGCGGCAAGAGAGGTTCTACACTGATCGAGCTTCTGGTTGTGATTGCCATCATTGCGCTGCTGATGTCGATTCTGATGCCGGCCCTGGCAAAGGTGAAGGAGCAGGCGCGAACCATTGGATGCCAGGCGAACCTGCGCCAGTGGGGCGTCACGTGCACGATGTACGCGGAGGACAACAGCGGCAAGCTCTGGAGCGGCATTCCTCCGGACTACTGGTGGTGGCTGTTCCAGCTTCCGGAGGAACTGCGATGCTGGAAAGAGAACAAGACGTGGTTCTGTCCGACGGCTACGAAACCGATCACCGACCAGTACGGCGTCACCGTGGCGACACTCAATATCTTCAACGCCTGGGGCATCTTCAAGGATCCCTATGGCGGGTATGAGGCGGGCCACGTCGGGGTGGCCGGCAGCTATGGTCTCAACAGTTGGTTTCTGAGTCGGCCGTTGACCACGGATGACGCGAAGAAGTCCTATTGGGGCCTGTTGACGAACGTGACGAACGCCAACAATGTCCCGCTCTTTCTGGATGCCTTGCGGTTTGACCTGTGGCCTGTGTACACGACGCCGCCCGCCCAGAATGAGTTCGAGGCCTGGACGAACCAGGACATGGCTCGCTGCTGCATCAACCGGCACCAGGGTTTCGTGGGCTGTGTCTTTGCCGACGCCACGGTGCGCAAGGTCGGCTGCAAGGAGCTGTACACGCTCAAGTGGAGCAGGCAGTTCAATACCGCCGGCCCGTGGACCCGCGCCGGCGGCGTGCGTGACGACGATTGGCCCGACTGGATTCGGCCCATGAAGGACTACTGAGGTTCATCGATCCACAGTATGCACGCGAGAACACGCTACGATCCGGTCCGTGAATTCCAGGCCACCCGGCTCGCCGCGGCCGCACACGGTCAGGTACGTCGCCTCGCCCACGGTGACCAGCACCGGGCTCTTCGGCGTCGCATACTCGTTCTTGTGCAGCTTGCACCTGATTGTACGGCCCGACGTGTCGCACGAACGCGACGTGCAAGGGTTCCAGACGCTCGATTCTGACTTCCATGGTTTCACCTCCAGCAGGCAACCGAAGATCGCTATCGATGGACCCATCGTCCCGGTAGTGGACAGGAGCAGCGTTCGCCTGCGGAGCCGCGGAGGCTTCTGAAATGCTCAGCTCTCGCCGGCATCCGGGTGCCTTCGCGGCTCCGAGGAAGGTCCAGTCGTCCTGTTGTAGAGGCACTTCTGCGTCACTGGATTCTCAACATCGTCAGGTTCTCCTGGTCCTTGACGAAGATCCGGTTGCCTGCGAGTACCAGATGCGCGTACGTGGGGGTATCGGAGACCTTGATCTTGACTACTTCTTCGTACTGTGTTCCGCTGGGCTTGTAGACGATCAGTTCGGAGTTGTTGGGCAGGGCGAGGAGGCAGGAGCCGGCGTCGACGATTGCGGCGAAGCCGCCGCTGCCGCGCGCCGTCGCGTCGGTCCAGGCTGTCTTGCCGGTTCTTGCGTCGATGCAATAGAGATTGTTCCTGTCGGTGCAGCCGAAGAGCAGACCGTCCTTAAGCACCGGCGTGTTGAATTGCGGCGCCAGGTCCGGATTGCTCCACAGCTCTTTGGCGGCAAAGCCGTTCGCCTGCTTCTCGATCTTCACCGCCTTGGCGCCCCGGCCCGACCCGGTATAAATCACCGTCTGGCCATCGACGATCGGTGTGGCGGCGTTGTATGCCCGGCCCTGGGACACGAACGGCAGTTGCCACAGCAGCCTGCCGTCGGCGACGCTGATGCCGACGAGGCTCTTGTCCGAGAGAGTCACGACCTGCTTCACGCCGTCAACGGTCAGCAGCACCGGCGAGGAATAGGCCGGGCCTTCCGCCGCCCATCTCCACTTCTCATCCCCACCGACCAGGTCGAATGCGATGAGCGCCCCGCTGTCCTTGCCACCTACGTGCACGATCGCCTTGCCGTCGATGATGATTGGCGAGGTGCCCGTGAAGAACTGCGGCACGACTCTCGGAAATGGGTCCTTGCGCCACGCGAGCTTTCCCGACCCGGCATCCAGACAGGAGACGACTCCGCCCACGCCGAGCGTGACGACCTTCCCCTCCGCGACGGCAGGCGAGCTGCGGGGCCCCGGATGTCGTGAGGCGGCGCCGGTCACCGCCTGGGCTACATACTTGTCTCTCCAGATCTCCAGGCCATTTGCAGCGTCCAGGCACAACGTGACCTCCTCGTCGCCCTGCCGCACGAAGACATAGAGCTTGTCCCCGACCAGGGCAGGCGTCGCGCACCCGGCGCCCACGGTTGTCCTCCACTTTGGCTTCAACTCCGTCGGCCACGTCTGTGGTACGGCGAAGCCGGTGACCTTTCCGTCCCGGTTGGGGCCCCGCCATTGCGGCCAGTCCTGTCCCAGGACGCACCCGGCGGCAATGAGAATCATACAGCCTGCGAGCACGATCGTTCGATTCCTGCTTCCCATGATGACCTCCTATTCAGTTTTCCCCGTGAGAGGCCGGCGGCGGGTTGCCTCCGCGGCAGCATGGCTTCGCTGTGGCCCCTTCGACTGACATCGGTCCGTGTCCGGCCGCTCCACGTGGGCGACGCGGGGATCACGCGACCGTACCGGACAAGCATAGCTACGCGTTGGCGAAAGGCAATGAGGAAATGCGCTCAGGGTGCGCGTCATGGATGGACGGGAGAGGAGCGGACTCTGCCGGGGGTCTTTCAGCCGTAGGTGCGGCCGGACTCATCCACGTAAAGCTCGCTTGCGGCGCGAGTTATGACTCTGGTAGCGTCGGGGACGTCAGTGAAGTCAGGGACTTTCAGCAACGTGAGACACCTGGCACACCGCCAGCGGCGGTCGGCAGCATCGGCGGTCAGCGTGCAGCGAAAGCCACAACGGGGACACTGGACAATGATCTGCATCCGAAATACCCTTGTATCAAGCCACCGGGGTGGTTCTGTTCTTCAGTACATCGGCCAGATCGGCACGGGAATCTCAAACACGAACGAGTGTTGCGCGACAGTCCTATAATGGCCGAGATCTCGGACGTACTGGGCTGATGGGTCC
Organism: Sedimentisphaerales bacterium; assembly: GCA_016928975.1. The sequence continues at coordinate 5,115 of JAFGJR010000019.1, forward strand.
GCTACAGGCCTCCCCGAGTCGGATTCCTCTTGACTGATTCACGGGATTTCGCTATAATAATTCGATATTGGGGGTAGAAATAGTGCTTGATCCAATCTGCGGTAAGTTCAGCCACGTTCAGGCGTTAACGGCCTTCGTATCGCCGACTGTGCGGCCCATGCTTTCCGGGGCGGTGCGCCAGCCACAGGGCACGCCTGTTCACGTCCGCCTTCGCCTCGTGTGTGATGATCCTCTCGTTTCCGCCAGGCAAATCCCGAGGGCCAGGCCAGTTCACGAGTCACGCCCTGTCGGGTCGCTGCTGGACTGCTATATGTGAATGTCATAAGCTCATTCCTGGCCGACTCTTACAGCGCCCGCTCGAAGTGCGCAACAAAAGACGGGGCTCTTGTCTTCCTTGACGGGGCCCCGTGCCTCGATCGTGTAGTCACCGTATCTGCTTCAGATGCCGAAGTTCACGATGCTCTCGGCGGTCCCACGGACGTTCTCGGGACTGGTGAGCCGGCCGGAAAGCAATAGCTCACGCGCCTTTTCCACCGCGTCATTATCGGTCTCGTCTGCCTCGCGGGCTCGATTCAGGATATCCGCGAACTGCATCTGAATCGTTGCGTCGGAATCGCTCGAGGGACGCATGTTTGCAGGATCGGGGGGTGGAAGCGGCGTTTTGCCCAGAGCTTGCCCCACGTCGTTGACAACGTTATCGATCATCGTGCCATACCTTCAAACCAGAGCCATGCTTCTGCTACTATCTTCGAGTCATTTCTCAAGAACTTGAGGCCATCTGTCGATGAAAAGTGTTTTCACTATTGGAAACCGAGTTTCTTCCAGCAGAATCGATCTTCCAGCCTATCTCTTCCTGCCCTCAAGGGTCCTGGCGACCTCGTAGGCGACGAATTTGGCAAACTCCAGCGAGCTGACGGCGAGCAACTGCTCAGGCAGCGGACTGGGGTCAAAGTCGAGCCAGGAATGAAGCTCGTTATGAAAATAGTCCTCCAGCCGTTTTCGCACGTTCTTGTCGGTGCTGTCCCAGACCTGTTCGACACCCCAGAGCACCTGGCCGTCTGTCAGATCGAGCAGCTTCATTCGCAGAGCGATAGTGAGCCGTGGGTACGGCCGGTACTCCGTGATCGTGCCGAGGAGCAACCCGTTGCAGCGGAGGTTCTCGCGAATCGTCAACAACGTCTGCATGGCCTGGAGCGAGTCGAGGTTCTGCTGGAGGGCCCTCCAGCCCGGATCCTCCCGGCCCACGGTGGTCACACTGAAAACCTGCTTCTTCTGCAACTCCATGAACAGGGCTTTCGTCACGTCCACGGAGATCTCATGGTACACCGACACGTTGTCCAGCTCGACCAGCGTGACGCGTCCCAGCTCGCGCAGACTTTCATAGCTGGTCAGATAGTACGCATTGTCCATCGTGCCGCGGGAGGAGGACTCACAGCCGCAGAGCATACTCAGGACCAGACCCACGGTCAGACACAGTCCCGCCCACCCCGCGCTCACCCCCGGCTGGTTGCGCACGCGCTCCTGGAAGTCGAACTGGGGCTCACTGGACATCGTTCACGTCCTCTGTTGGCGATATGGACAGGCCGTTTGGTTCTGTTGTCGCATTCAACTCGGGGGTCCGTGTGCCCTCCTGCTGCTGCGCGATCGCATCTGCCTCCGCCTTGCCGCCAAGAATCTCGAGCACTTTCAGCAACGCCTCCAACTGGGCCTTTGCGGCATCCCTCATCTCGCCGCGGAAGCCGAGGATGTTGTTCTTCCAGTTGTTGAGTTCTGCCAGCATCTCGATGAGCAGATCGTTGGCCTCATTCAGCTCCTTCTGCGTTTGTTTCAACCGAGTCTCCAGGCCGGCCACCTGCTGCCGGAGGTTCTCATTCTCCGTTTTCAATCGCTGATTCTCTTCCCGAAGTGCCACCGTCTGATCCGACAGGCTGGCGTATTTCTGGGACAGCTCGATCGCCGACTCGACCGCCGTCCGGCCGCCCAGAGGGGCGTTCTGGAATCGCTTGGCGGCGGTGTCACCGGCAACGGGCGATTGCGAACTGTCGGAAGTGATTGCGCCGAACGAGCCTTCGGTCGAACCGCACCCGGCCGCCGCCCACACCAGCGCGGCCGCCAGAAAGATCGTCAGGTTTCTTGCCATCATGCTCATCGTCTTTCTCCATCGTTTCTGCGGTTACACGAATCGTCCCGGCCGACACGTCAGGGCTGTGCCGCCCCTGGCGAAGGCGTGGTCGCACTCCCGGCTGCATAGTCACAGCGCACGTGGGTCACCCTGCCACAGGTGCATACGATTTCGAGGACGGCGAACTCCGCGTTGCTGTCGGCGACGCGGACGCGAGGCTGCATCCCCGGCCGGTGTGAGCCGCCGGGCGCCGGCGCCTCCGTCCCGTCAATATTCAAACGCAACGGCTCCTCAAGTCGAATTCGCTTCGCCTTCACTACATGCCCCATGGTCCTGGACCTTTCGTATTCGCACCTTCGCGATATCTTACGGCCCTACGCGCAGTAGTCAATCGAATGAGACTGGCTGTCGCCTGAGTCCCCGTCATTCTGCTCTGGCTCGTCCTGCCCGGCCGGCTCGCGCTTGCCGATGGCGGCGCGATGGCGACGCTTGCGTTCCTCGCGGTCCTTGGCCGGAGTCAGGCTCGGGACACTGTTCAGGTGCTCCACGGGAGGTATGAAGTTGAAATCAGATTCCGCCATCTTTCCATTGCTCCAATTTCACAGAGAGGCTGAATAGTGCACTCGCGTGCAATTGACTGACGCGGGATTCCGTGATGTCAAGCACGTTGGCGATCTGCTTCATGGTCAACTGCTGATGATAATACAACACGATCACTTGCAGCCTCCGTTTATCGAGTTCCTGCATGGCCTTGGTCAGCCTCTCGATCAGTTCGGTCCTCTCGAGCCTGCCGTCCGGAGTGGCAGCATCCACTGCCAGAAGCTCGCCCAGCGCTGGCTGCTCTCCGGCGAACCCGTCGATGGACACGAAGTGCTGGGCCCTGGCGTTTTCAAACAGCTCGTACACGTCCTCCACCGGGATATTCAGCCTGCGGGCCAGCTCCTCATCCGTAGGCAGGCTGCCCGTCTCCTCGGCGATCTTGCGGCTGAGTTCCAGGGCCTGGTGCACCTGCTTGCTGACGCCCGAGGGCAGCAGAGAAGCCCTGCGCAACTCGTCGAGCACTGCCCCTTTGATCCGGATATAGGCATAGGTTTTGAACTCCGCCTGGCGAGAGGCATCGAAGTCCCGTGCTGCCTTGAGCAACCCGATGGTCCCGGCCGAGACCAGGTCGTCCATGGACAAGGGCGGTCGGATGTAGCTGACCGCGCGACGCGCAATCCTGCGGACCATCGGCAGGAGGCTGAGAATCTCCTCGTCGCCAATGCGCCGGTTCTTGTGACCTTGGTAGGTGCGAGCCGCCACCGCCTTCAAATGCCCGCTGTGGTCAGCCTCGTGCTCCAGCGTGGCTTCGCCCGTTGTCTCAAACGCACTGTCAGCTCTGGCCTTCACTGCCGCGTTCCTTACCGACCTGTCTGTCAGCGATTGCCTGTATCAGAATAGTGTTGATGGCCCGCACGGCAACACCGGCCGCCAAGTAGACGACCACCGCCGCCAGCAACGCCCTCTCGCAGCACGACCATGGCGAAAGGCCGCCGATGGAGCCGATGATCGCCACCGCAAAGATGCAGATCACGGCGCTGCTCACCGCGATGGACCGCGCGTGCAGCATAATCATTCTCCTCGTCGCCTACTGGTCGCTGTCTCTGATAGGATACTCATACCGTGTCATACTCCTGCGGCGGCGGGGACAAGTTGTTCCCGCCCGTTTGCCATCTCGATCTCGTCCTGTTGCACGGAGACCGTTTCCACTGGCTCGACCTCGGTGCCGAGGACGATCTCGTCATAGGCCAACACGGACAACATCGGGAGTGTACGGCCCAGCATCTGGGCCAGCGGCGCCCGCAGCCGGGCGTCACACAGCAGGACGAGCTTGTCCTTGCTCTGGTCCATGGCGGTCTTCCACGCCGCCGCGACCTTGCGGTTCAATTCAAGGGCGGCTTCCGCCGGCAGGCCGAGGATCAGCTCGCCATTGTCCTGGCGAAGGGCCGTGACCATGCGATGCTCGAACGCCGGATCGAGCGTGATCGAGGAGATCTTGCCGGCCTCGTCCTTGTACTGCTCGGTGATCGTTCGGCTCAGCGCCTTTCGGACCATTTCCGTCAGCATGACCGGGTTCTTGGTCTTCGGGGCGTTCTCGGCCAGGGCCTCCAGAATTGCAGTCAGCTCCCGAATCGCAATTCCGCTGCGCAGCAGGTTCTTCAAGACTCGCTGAAGCAGGCCGATGGAGATCGGGCTCTCCGTCCCGATCATCTCCCCGACGAGAGAGGGCTGGCTCTTGCGGAGCCGATCGACGAGGAGCTGGACATCCTCGCGAGTGAGCAACTCGTCGGCATGTCTCTTGAGGGTCTCCGACAGATGGGTGATGAAGACGGATTCGGGGTCGATGACCGTATAGCCGTCCAGTTCCGCCGTCTCCTTCTTGTTGGCGGCGATCCACAGTGCCGGCAGGCCGTACACCGGCTCGGTCGTCTTGATCCCATCGATCTTACGCTGCGCGAGGCCCGAATCCATGGCCAGGAACATGTCCGGCTCCAGCGACCCCTTGGCCACAGGTATCTCACTGAGCCGGATCTCATAGGCATTCGGCTCGATATTCAGATCGTCGCGCAGCCGGACCAGCGGAACGACAACGCCGAGCTGTTGCGCGAACTGCCTTCTCAATGCGCCGATCCGGTCGAAGATCGTGTTCGTCTTGCGCGGATCGACCATGCCGATCAGGCGCACGCCCACGTGGACGGAGATTCGGTCCATGTCGAGCAGCTCTTCCACGGGCTCCTTTTCGGTCTTCTTCTTCGGAGCAGGGGCTGACTTCGCCTGTGCCTTCTCCGTTTTGGCGGTCATCCTTCCGATCAGGGCGGTACCAGCGGCGAGCATGAGGAACTGGACCTTGGGCATGCCCGGCACGAAGGCCATCGCGGCGATGATGCACGCGGCCGTCATCAACGGTTGGGCGGTCCGCAGGAACTGCCGGGCGAGGTCTTGGCTGACGCTATGACTGGAGGAGATCTTGGTCACGAGAAAGCCGGAGCTGACGGAGATGATCACGGAGGGGATCTGGCTGACCAGGCCGTCGCCGATGGACAAGATCGAATAGGTGTTGACAGCGGTCGTGACCGTCATGCCGCGGACACAACCCATGGCGATGCCGCCGACCAGGTTGACGGCCGTGATGATCAGGCTGGCCTTGGCATCGCCCCGGATGAATTTGCTGGCCCCGTCCATAGCGCCGTAGAACTCGCTTTCCTTGACGATCTTGGCGCGGCGCTCGTTGGCCTGCGTCTCGGTGATCGTCCCGGCGTTGAGATCGGCATCGATCGCCATCTGCTTGCCCGGCATGGCGTCCAGGGTGAATCTCGCTGCCACTTCACTGATTCGCTCGGCGCCTTTGGTGATCACGATGAACTGAATGATCACCAGGATAAGGAAGATCACCAGACCGACGACGAGACTTCCGCCGGCGACGAACTCCCCGAACGTCTGGATGATCCTGCCGGCGTTGCCCTGTAGGAGGATCAGTCGCGTCGAGGCCACGTTCAGGGAGAGTCGAAAGAGCGTCGCAAACAGCAGCATGGACGGGAAAGTGGACAGCTCCAGCGATTCCCGCGAGGACAACGTGATGATGAGCACGGCGATGGCCATGGAGATGCTGCACGCCAGCAGCATGTCCAGCAGGGCCGTCGGCAGGGGGATGATCAGGGTGGCCAGAATGGCAACCAGCCCCATCGCCAGCACAACATTGCTGTACGAGCCAAATGGGGTGCTGAGCAGCCCGTCGTTGGCGACCGGCAAACTGGATGTCATCGCCTGATCAGAAGCCATAATCTCCTGGGGTGAGCGTGCAATCTGTCGGACTCATCGGACATCGTAGCGACCTATGCCGGACTGCCTGTGGCGCCGGCCTTGACGATCTGTGTAATGCGCACCGCGAAGCGGTCGTCCACCACAACCACCTCCGCCTCGGCGAACTTGGACTCCTTGAGAAACAGCTCCGCCGGCGCCTCGATAGGTTTGTCGAGCTTCAGGACAGAGCCGGGTCCAATCTGCAAGAGCCGCCGGACGGGGATGCGCGTCGCGCCGAGCACGACGGACACCGGGACGTCCATGTCGAGCAGGATGTCAATCTGTCCGCCGGACCCGGCCGGGGCATCCTGCGGCGCCTCCGGAAACTCCACCGGGTGAGCCTGTGTGGCATTCCCGTCGCCGGCAGAAGCCACATCCTCAGTCTGTTGCGTCTCGTTGTCGATCGGAGCCTGTGCCACTTCGGCCATAATCGCCTGTCCTTTCGCCTGCTTATCTTGCTGCCATCTTCGTTGTCTTTTGCGCGGGATTGAGCATGGATTGCGTCACCACCACGGCGCGTCGCGTTGCGGACCGGGCGATATGCCCGCGGAAGAGGACCCGGTTGTCGACAAGCAATTCGACGGGCTCATCCAGGGGCTTGTCCAGCAGAAAGATGTCCTCTTCTTCCAGTCCAAGCAGCTCTCCGAAGTCGAGTGTCGTGCAGGCCAGCCGCCCGACGATCGTGACCGGCATCTGCTGCACGTGTTCCAGCAACGTGCGCGACGACTCGTCCGGCGAGACCTGTTGTATTGCCTGGCGGCCCTTGCCCACGAGAAGGGCCAGCAGCTCGCAGGGCAACAGAAACAGCACCTCGTCCTTCTCGTCCGACTCACCGCCTGTGATGGAGAAGACGATCATGCAGATCTCCTGCGCCGGCTCGAACGGTACAGACGGATTGTCCTTGAGGAGGTGGTCGCCCGGACACAGTTGCGCATGGGCCTGCAGCGCCGACAAGAAGGCGTCCGCCACCGCCGTGACCACATCGATCAGGAGCGATTCCTCCAATGAGGAAAGGGCCCGATTCGTGCCGGCGGCCGAACCTGAATCGCCAAGCAAGTGTGTGACCCACTTCAGGGCGGTTTCGGCCGTGATGCTCAGGAAGCCGGAGGCTTTGTCCTGGTCCGCGCCGAACGTCAGGTAGTACCGGCTCTGAGCGATTCCGAGGTCCTGCAAAGAGCCGGCGAAATGTTGTGCGATCGAAGCCGGGGAGACGGTCATCTCCCGGTTGAAGTACCGCCCGAGTCCGGCGGCAATGACGGCGGCGATCTGGCTCATGACCGCCGCGAGCCGGTTGTACTGCTCCTCGCTGAAATAGCGAGGACTGTGCCAGTCGTATTTCGTTGCCTGCACGGACGCCTCTGCGGCAGGGCTCGACCCCACAGCCTGCAAGAGCCGGCGCGAGTTGGCGTGGTTCAGATGCGTGGCAGACAGGCGGCTCATTGGATCGACAACTCCTTGAACAGCACGTTGACGATCTGCGGCTTGTCGTTGGGGAACAGCCCCTGGTTCAATGCGTCCGTCATCTGTGTTTGCACCTGCCGAAGGTTCTTCTCCCCCCGGATACCCTCCAGGGTCTGGTTGGACAGGTACAAGGTCAGCCAGTGCTTCAGAAGCGGCTTCTTCTGGTCCAGGAGTTCCTTCCCTGCGGTCGCCTCCACGTCGTTGCTGACTTCAAGGGTCAAGGCCACACGAACGTATCGCGTCACCCCCGGCTCGTTCAGGTTGGCGACGATCGGCTCGATATCGTAGAACCAGGGCTCGCCTTTCTCCGATCGCGGCTTGGATTTCTCGTGTGCGCCTGCCACATGGCGCGCCGGCTCGGCGGCGGAAGCTGTCTGGGCCTTGCCCCGGGTCCCGAACATCCGGCCGACGAGAAAACCACCGGCAGTACAGACCACGACCGCCAGGGCGGTGATCAACCACGGCATGATTTTGCCTTGCACCGCCTTCGGCAGCGGGGCCTCCGCCTGCGGGGCGCTGCCTTGCTCTTGCGTGACATTCGGTTCATCCGCCATTCGACTTCTCCACGATCCGGACGCTCTGCTATCCTTCTGTTACGGCACCGCCTGAAGACACTGTTGCCCGCGATACCGCCGCACTTTCTCGCGCAGCGTGCGGTCGCTGATGCCAAGGACCTTCGCGGCCTTCGTCTGGTTCCCGGAGGTCTGGCGAAGCGTCTCCAGGATCGCCTGCCGCTCCAGATCCGCGAGAGGTCGGCCTCCGATGGGGCCGTGTCTCATGTCCATATTCCTGTCCTGGCTTGCGGGATGCTGGCTCGGGCCGGACTGCGTCAGCGGCTGCAACTCGTCGAAAAGCCAGGAGACGTCCGCCAGCGACAACACCGGCCCGACGCCGAGAATGAGCGAGGTCAGCACGACGTTTCGCAACTGACGGACGTTGCCGGGCCAGGGATGCTTCGCGAAGATGCCCATCATCACGGGATCGAGCTCCGTGACATGCCGTTGGGCCTCCCGAGCAGAGAGGTTGACGAAGTGCCACACGAGCTCCGGCAGATCCTCCCTACGCTCGCGAAGCGGCGCCAGGACGATCCGGGCCGTGCTCAGGCGGTAGTACAGGTCGGCGCGGAAGCGGCCGGCCTGGACCTCCTGGACGAGGTCCCGGTTCGTTGTGCTGATGACGCGGACGTTGACCTTGACGTTCTCATTGCCGCCGACGCGCTCGAACTCCTGTTGCTCCAGAATGCGCAGGAGCTTCGCCTGGAAGTGGACCGGTGTCTCGCTGATCTCATCGAGCAGGAGCGTTCCGCCGTGCGCCATCTCGAAGCGGCCTTTGCGCTGCGTGTACGCGCCGGTGAAGGCACCCTTCTCATGCCCGAACAGCTCGCTCTCGAGCAGCGTGTCGCTGAGCGCCGCGCAGTTGACTCGCACGAAGGGCCCGAGCGACCGGCGGCTCTTGTGATGGACCAGCAGGGCGATGAGCTCCTTACCCGTGCCGCTCTCTCCGCTGACCAGGACAGGCACGGACGTGGGCGCGATCCGCTCCGCCAGCGCGATGGTCCGCATCAGTCTGGGACTGCGTCCGACAATGCGGTAGAGGCAACGGTCCGCCTCGTGCCCGCAGGCGCCGGTCGCCACCGGGCGGCTCGGGAGCGAAGCGTGGAGCGCCGCCTCGACATCCTGTTGGTGGAGCGGCTTGAGCAGGAAATCGCAGCAGCCGGCACGCACGGCACGCACCGCCGCCCGGGTGCCGCAGTGGAGCAGATCTGCCTCGGTGCGTTCCGTTCGAGAACGAGCCATCACGATCAGGGGCATTTCGGGCGTGCGAGATCTGATTTCATGGAGGAGCTCGAGGCAGCTCGACTGGGCGGAGCCCTCTTCGAGCTGGGTGCTGATAAAAGCGAGATCGTAGTCGTTCCTGTCCATCGCCTCGAGGACGGCCCGGCGGTCTGCGGCCAGTTGCGCACCGATGCCTTTACGGGCCAGCAACTCAAGCAACAGCCGAATCGCCTCGGGATCATCATCGACGATCAGCACCGTGGCGCTGTCCGGCTGCGGCTGACTTCGGTTCCTGTTTTCCACGACGGTCCTGCTCACAATTCATGTCTCCGATCAGACGGATCAAGGCTGGGATCTCGGTGACGCGGCGACCTGTCTGGCCGGCGGCGTCTCCTGCCCGGCGACCCACTGACGAGGCTGCACCTGCTCGTACCAGGTAATGAGCTGGCTGTGCGCCTTCGCCAGGTCCACCCACGGGCAATCCGGATGCTCCGCCACCAGCCTGGCGTACATGTCCCGGGCCTGTGCCGGGTCCGTGTCGCGCAGGCAGTTGCCGAGCTGTAGCAGAATCCAGGCCCGGTCTGCCTGCGCTGCGGCGGTGTTGTTGACCGTTGCCTCGAGAGCCTTGCGGTAGAGGACCGCCGCCTCGGGAAGTCTGCCGGTCAGGTACAACAACTCCGCCAGCTCCAGGGGATCGCTCGCCTGGTTCGGGTCGGCGATCAGATGCTTGAGGGCCTCGGCCGCCCTGGGGGAGAGCGGCTCTTCGGGCGTGACAGGCGACGCGGCGGGAGACGGCACGGGCTTGTGTCTCGCCATCCCCTCATCACGTGCGGCATCGAGCCTTCTCTCGACCGGTTCGGGAGCGGCGAACGGGGCAGCAGCGGCCGGCAACTCTTTGGCCTCGAATTTCATCGACCGGATCCTGCGGACCAGCTCGTTCAGGGCGATCTGAGTCTCTACATCGTCGGTTCGCTCGGGCGCCAACACCCGGTTGCGCCAGAGTTGTCGAGTGATGGCGCCCTGAGTCGGACGCTGTATCTCGGCCGCCTTGCTGCTGTGGGTCCTCATGATCCGGCTGAGAACGGTGGCCAGACCGGAGGAGTCGTTGGGCTCGGCCTGCGGATTCGTCGCCGCCTTGCTCGTCATCGTCCATAGCACGAGCAAGAGCAACATCCGCGTTCGTCCCGGTTGGCTTGTCAGCGTCATCTTCCTACTCCTGCTTCCGTTCCCCTGTCGTCGCGCCGGCGTCCTTCGATTTCCACTGCGCGGGATCGCCGTAGCGGCTCAGCAACGCGGCGACCGCCCGGCCGTACTCTTTCTGCCGCCGGTACGCCTCGGCCTGAAGCTTCAGCAGGTGCTCTCGCCGTGCATCCGATGCCGAGTCGAGAAGCTGTGAGCACACGGATATCGCCTGTTCCAACTGGTCCGCCCGCAGGCATAGCTCGGCCAGCTTGCCGCCGATCTGTTGAGCCAGATCGCCCGGCTGGACGAGAGCGAGCGTATTGCCGAGCACTTTGATCGCCTGGGCGAGGTCGCCTCTGGCGGCGTGACATTCCGCCATCTCCAGCGCGATCGCCCCCTTCAGCTCCGGACTGGGCACGATCGTGATCTTGTCCGCCAGGATGGCGATCGCCTTCTCCATCAGGCCGATGGCGCGAAGGGCCCGCGCGCGAAGCAACAGCAGATCGACCATCTCCTGCTGTGACAACTGCCAGGCCTGTGTGCCCTCGAGCACGTTGAGCGCGTCGATGAAGAGCCCCTGCTGAAGGTAGATTCGCGCCAGCGTGGAGAAGGTCTCCACGAGCTGCTCCCGGGAAAGCTCGCCTTGCAGCGCGAGGTTCAGCGCCGCCCGGGCCTGCTGGAGATTATTCAGAGCCAGGCACGTTTTGCCGAGCAGCAGGCACGCGCCGTGGAATTCCAGACGCTTCTGATCGCGTGCCAGCATGATGTACCGGTTGAGCCACTGTGCAGCGGCGTCGTGGTCCTTCAACTCATGGAAGCACCGTCCCGCCCCCAATGCCGACCCGATCTGGGAATCGAGGGACAGGCCCAGGTTGAAGACCTTGCGGTACAAGCCCGCGGCTTCCTCGTACAGTCCGGCTTTCGCTGTGACATCGGCCAGCTCCAGGCAGGCCTGCTCCGAGGACTCCGCGTCCGGATAGAGTTCCACGAGCCGCTTGAAATCCTCGTGGGCGCCGAGGTAATCCCGGAGCCTGACCTTGAGCCGGCCCGATCGCAACAGGGCCTGTGGCGCCAGAGCGTGCCTCGAAAAGCGGCTGGCCACCAGCTTGTACTCGGCCGCCGCCTCGTCGGGCCGGTCTCTCGCCGCATGAATCATCGCCAGGGCGAAATGCCCGTTCGGGACCCGCTGATCCTCCTCGGTTCCGAGCAGGAACCGCTGCCAGAGCGACGCGGACTCATCCGCCAGGAGCTTCGTGTACTCGGCAAGTGAGGAATAGGATGACGGATCCACGATGGTCACGCTTCCCTTCTCGTTCGTGTGGGCCAACAGGCCGACGCTGCCGGCGGCCGTCGTCACAAGCTGTTGCGCCGTGGCGCGAGCCAGATAGAGATAGACGGGCCGTTGCCTCCCGGCTTCCTCGTCGGCGGTCTGCCGGCTGTCCATCCAGCGCACGTTGATCCGCGACTGGCTCGTGAGGCGAGCGAGCAGTTCCTCCAGCGGTGCGCCGTCACAGACGACGGACCACCGCGGCATCTCCGCCTCGCCGGACACGGAGCGAATCTGCGGGCCCAGCAGTGCCTGGTCCAGCGTCTGGCGCCCGGAGTTGAGAAAGAGCTTCAGTTGCGCTTCGTCAAGGTTGATGAATGGATCGATCTGCGGAGACCCGCCCCACAGTCCCTTCGTCGTGTCGTTGTCGGCGCCTTGCAGGGACAGGAGGTGGCGCGTCAGCGCCTCGGCGGCGAGAAAGCAGCACTGCCTCTGCACCATAGCCGACCACTTGGGGTCACAATCCACGACCTCGATGAGGGCGATCGTCTGGTAGGCGCGGGCCGCCGCCTCCAGGTATCGCTGGCGGTCGATCAGAGTCATGCTTTGGTAGTAGCGTGCAATCGCCCGAAGGACCGGGAGGCGGCTCAGCGCGACGGTTCGGAACATGGTGTCGGCTTGTTGCACGTTGCCGCCGCCTCGGCTGCACAGCGCCATTCTCAGCAGCAAGAAGTCCTTCACCGGCTGGTTCTGGGGTGTCGCCGGCAGGCGGCGATTGAGCTTGTCGTACGCAAGGAATGCGTTGTCGTAATCGGCGTCGAGATAGTACTTCTGCGCGGTCTGGAGCGACAGGGGCTCCATTTGGGGCGTAGCTGCTTCAGGTCCCTCATAGGCGGCCGGCTCCTCGACCCCGGGCGCAGCCTGAACGGGTGTCTGGGCGAGACCGTGCGGAGCGACGGGACCGGCGGCCGGCACGGACACCGGCACCATGATCGCCGGCGCTTTCACTCTATCAAGCACCATATAGAGGAGGGCTCCCACCACACAGATGATCCCTGCCGTCAGTACGCTCTCCAGGCTTAGTCGCGGCTTGGGAGCGAGTGGCGGGCCGCCGGTCGGCGGGAGGGGCACCGGCTCCGCGTCGAAGCGGTCCTCCTGCGGGTCGGACACGTAGGCAAGCAGTGGATCGAAGATGTCGTCAAACTCAGGGGGGGCGTCGGCCCGGGCGCCCGACCCAGCCTGCGGGGGCTCCGATGGCGCCTGCATCCTCTTGTGTCGGTTTGGCCGCTCTTTTCTGATGGTCGCTGCCTCTTGGGTCGTCGCTCAAGGGTCCTGGTTCGCCGCAGCCGGACAGTATTTCCACGAAATGGCTGCGGACCTTGCCCCGTAGCAGCAATAGCTGTGCCAGGCTCGCCTGGTCGTCGCCCGAAGCAGCCCGCCTGCTCCCATCGCTGGCTTTCCCTGTGCAGTGGGCGACGTACGGATCTCTCTTTCGTGAAAGGTCTGCCGCAGAGGCTCGTGAATCGTGTCAGGATTCTATACGGACCGGCAGATTTTCTGACAAGAGCCGTTCGCGTGCGAAGGATGGAAGGGTGGACGCCTGTGCATCGTGGTGGAAGACTCTGCGATTCGCAGGATGGACACAGGTCGGGGCAATTGAGGACTACGGCTCGGGACCGATCAGCCGACGGCTACGGACTCCGGTTCCGGAGCATGGAAGGGGGCCAGCTCGCTGTCGTTCTGCTGAGACCTCTGTCGTTGGATGTTGTACTGTTTGACCTTGGCGTACAGTGTGGCGCGGGTGATTCCGAGCAGCGAGGCCGCCTGGGTCTTTTGCCAGCCGGTCTCGTGCAGGGCGCGAGCGATGAGCTCCCGCTCGGCCTTCTCCAGGGAGAAGTCCCTCACCCGGCGGCCGGCGGATGTGCCCGGTCCCGCCTGCGTCCGTTCTGTCTCGATCACAATGCTGCGCAGGCCGATTCTGTCGGTGGTCTCCAGCAGGATCGCTCGCTCGATCACGTTGCGCAGCTCGCGCACGTTGCCCGGCCAGTCGTGTCTCTCGATGGCCTCGAGCGCCAGAGGCGTGATGGCGCTCACCTTGGTCTGCCCGTGGCCGCAGATCGTCGATGTCCGCAGGAAGTGCTCGGTCAGCAGCCGAATGTCTGCTCTTCGCTCGGAGGATCTCAGCGGCGCCATATCGATCGGACAGATGTTCAGCCGGTAGTACAGGTCCTGCCGGAACCGCCGCTCGTCCACTTCCGTACGCAGGTTGCGATTGCTCGAAGCGATGATCGTGGCCCGGCAGGCGACGTCCTTGACGCCGCCGACTTTGCGGAATGTTCGCTCCTGCAACACGCGCAGGAGCTTGGCCTGCAGGTCGAGGGGCATCTCGCTGATCTCGTCGAGAAAGAGCGTGCCTTCGTCGGCGCACTCGAGCAGCCCGACCTTGTCGCGGTCGGCGCCGGTGAAGGATCCCTTGATATGTCCGAAAAGTTCGCTTTCGAGCAGGGTGGCAGTCAGTGCGGCGCAATTGACGGCGACGAAAGGCTTGTCCGGATGCCGGATCGCATGAATCGCGCGGGCGGCCAGCTCCTTGCCGGTTCCCGTCTCCCCGGTGACGAGGATGGGATTGCACCGGCTCCGGGCTACGAGTCGGATCATCTCGACCGTCTTGCGGATGGCCTCGCTTCGGCCGACGATCCCGGCCGCGGCGGCCAGCTCATCCACGAAGCAGGCGTCGTCCGCCGCATCGCGGTGCCTCTCCTGCACGCCCGCCACGATCTGCCGAGCGATCTCCCGCAGCCGCTGGTGTTCCTGCTCGCCCCGAAGACAGTGCGATACGCCCACGGTCTCGTAGTCGCGATCGGAGAATGGGGCATGCTGCGCGACCGCGGCCACGCTGATGGGACGGGGCCCGGGGCCGTTATCGGTCCTTCGCAGAAACTCCGCGATCTCATCGAGCGCGAATGTCTCGTCGAGCACCGTCATATCTGGTGTCACGGTGTTGACAATAGCGGCTGCCTCGACGAGGTCGTCCGCCGCGAACACCTCGCGTGCGATCTCCTGTGCGAGAGCACAGAGATGTGACTTGTTGCTGACGACCACGATCCTTCGAAGCAGGCTCATATCTCCTCGATTCTGTCACCCAGTTGCCGACCGCCATCCGACCAGGTGCTCCGGCATGGATACCGGCACATCGGCAGGACATTTCCAACAACTTTAATCTTTATTGGACGGCGGGGTCGGCTCTGGCGGGCAGTCGTTCGCGGTGGAGTCGCCACGTCTTCCGCGACAACGGCGGCGGGCTCTCGTGAGCGGCGCGTGCGCAGGAATTCGATGTCGCTTCTTATGGGACTCGGGGTCCCTGCGGAATCTGGACGCGAAACCGGAGCCCGTTGGCGCGCCGGGCGCGAGGGCTGTGGCAGATTTTTCCGGATCGTGTCGGAAGATTCTTCCCCGGGCCACGGACGATCGTGCGCGTCGCATCGGTCACAGGACGCGCAGTTACGCTCGTGAACAGCCATTTCCGGGCACATGATGCCTGAATTTGTGCGCGGCACCGGGTTCTGGCACGGTGGTTGCTTGCTCCGCCGGACAGGTGCCGTCGTTCTCGTGAAAGGCAAATGGCGACGGGGTGTTCTTTTTGCTCTCGAGTTCCTTGCGATGGAAGGTGGAACCTATGACGGTGACAGGCACGGTCGCATCCGCGAGCAACATCCAGATGGATTACATGAGACTGCTGGTCACGCAACTGCAAAACCAGGATCCACTGGATCCTCTGGACAACAAGGACATGACGGCCCAGTTGGCGCAGTTCTCACAGCTTCAGCAGTTGGAGGGCATGAACTCCTCCTTCGGCAAAGTGCTGGACTCCATGCAGCGCAGCTACGCCAGCTCGCTGATCGGCAAGGAGGTCTCGTTCACCACCACGACGGCAGACGGCATGGCGGAAACACAGACCGGAACGGTGGATGAGGTGCTCATGGGCAAAGACGGAACGATCACCCTGGTCGTCGGGGATCAGAAAGTGGATCTGACGGATGTGTTATCGATCCGCCAGTGACGGGCAAGTCGGCGATTTCAATAGTGGGAGACATGAAACATGACTTATGCATTGTCGTCAGGGGTAACGGGCCTGCAGGCCCACCAGAGGATGCTGGACGTCGCGGGGAACAACCTGGCGAACCTGAATACGACCGCGTTCAAGACCAGCCGGATCACGTTCGAGGAGCTGTTGAGTCAGACGGTCGAGCAGGGGTCGCAGCCGACGGATCGGGTCGGCGGCACGAACCCGGAGCAGATCGGCAGCGGCGTGGGCGTGTCGGGTATCACTCCCAACACCGAGCAGGGCAGTATTGTAAACACGGGCAGTCCCCTGGACGTCGCGATCGAAGGTACGGGATATTTCGTGGTCAGCGACGGCGAGCAGTACCTGTACACGCGCGCGGGCGCGTTCGGAATCGATGCGGCCGGCCGGCTCGTCGACCCCTCCACCGGCTATCGGGTCCAGCGCATCGGTCTGACCGGAGAGTCTGATGGGTTCCAGGTGGCCGGTGACAGCAGCATTCGCGTGCCGTACGATGTGGCCCTTCCGGCCAAGGCAACGTCCCAGATCTCCGTAAGCGGCAACCTCAGCTCCGACGCGAGCAGCACGCCGCTCACTCAGGTCCTGACCTCCAACCTGCATTACACGTATGACGGAGGAAGAGAACCCACGGATGCCATAGAGCTGGACCAGCTCGACCAATTCAGTGGCGGCTCCGGACTCGGCGGCCAACTCGGCACAGGGGAAACCGGGACGATCACGATCTCCGGATATCAGCCGGATGGGTCCTCGCTGAGCAGCGGCTTGTCCTTCACTGTGACCGACAGTACGACCCTGGGGGACCTGATCGATCATCTGAACAACCAAGTGCTCAACGGAGTGACGGCATCGTTGGTCAACGGTCGCATTCGCGTCACGGACGATCAGACCGGGTACAGCAAGTCCGATATCTCCTTCTCCTACGCCGGTGACGGTGAGTTGCAGACGCCGGCGTATTTTGAGGTCACCACCGTCGGCGGTGACGAGGTCAAGAATATCAACATCGCAATATACGATTCCCAGGGCGGCAAGCACGTGCTGTCCGCCGCTCTTGTGCGGACCGACACCATGAATACATGGGACATGGTTCTGACGTCTATCACCGGCAACGTCGAATCCATCAGCACCGGGAATCGCCGGATCAACGGTCTTGCGTTCAACGCGCAGACAGGCGCCTTCGCCGGCGTGCCGACGGGGGTCGATCCCCAGTTTGTCATAACGTTCGATTACGATGTCCTGCACCCCCAAACGATTGTGATGGATCTTGGGACCGCAGGTTCGTTCGATGGTCTGACACAGTTCGCGGGCAACTCGACGGCGGTGGCGCGCGAACAGGATGGGTACGAGGCCGGCAATCTGTCCGTCGTGTCCGTGGATAGCGAAGGTGTGATGATCGGGGCGTTCTCCAACGGCATCAAGAAGGAGATCGCGGCGCTGCAAGTGGCCCTGTTCAACAACCCGGCCGGGCTACAAAGCGTCGGCGGCGGCTACTATGCACCCTCGGCGAACTCCGGCGGCGCCGTGGCCACCCAGGCCATGCGCAGCGGCGCCGGCTCGATCCACGGCGGCGCCCTGGAGAAATCGAACGCCGATGTGGCCACCGAGTTCGTCAACATGATTGAGGCCCAGAATGGGTTCCAGGCCAATGCCAGGACGATTCGGGTGGCCACGGATATCCTCCGCGAACTGACGAACCTGATTCGATAGCGACGCGTTCCTGAGTTGACAGTACTGCCAATGAGGATTCGATGATCTACAGCGGCATGGGGAACCCTTGCGATATGACGCTTCTGGCGCTGACGGCCCTTGAGAGATGGGCTGCCACGCGGAACGTCCAGCCTCGTGCTGTGCAGGAGTACACGACGATCCTGGCGATCGGACTCCTGGTACTGGCTCTGCTGGTGCTCTTGGGGTGGATCAGTCACAGACGCACCCATGTGCCTCCTGTGCCGGCGAGAGACCTGTTTTCGGACGCCGCCGCAAGGAGAGAGTTGGGGTTGCGAGAACGTCGCCTGCTTCTGGCGATTGTCGCGAGGAGCGGCCTGCGGCGAAGTCACGACATCTTCATCACGCCGGACGCCTTCGACCGGGGAGCGGCAAAGCTGCTGGCGGAGTGTGCACGCAGCCGGACGGCCCAGGAATATGCGCGGCTGCGCGCCGAGGTGGCCGGCCTGCGCGAGAAACTCGCCTACCGGGTGAAGGGCAAACGCGGGCAGGTGACGGTCGAGAGCAGCCAGGACATCCCGCTGGGGGCAATGGTGGAGTTGCAGCGCAAAGGCGATCCCGAGGATTTGGCGCTGGAGGCCGTCGTGGTGCGCAACGACGATCTGGAAATCGCCGTGGAGGCGAGAGTGCCCGTGACCAGTACGGCAGGCGAGGCTTGGCGGGTTCGCTGCCACCTCAATGGTGGGGCCTGGGAGTTCGAGACGCTCGCTGTCTCCGGCGAAGGGCACAGGCTGATCCTCAATCATGGCGGGCAGCTTCGCGCCGTGCCGCGCGACCGCCCGGGGCGCGCGATCCTCCATGCCCCCGCGACCGTGGCTCGTTTCCCCTTGATCCAGGCAGCCGCAACGGAACCGACGGATATGACCCCGACCGATTGGTTCGAGCCGGTTCGCGGGGTCGTGACAGAGATGTCGGGCACCAGTCTACAAATCCGCAGTTCGTTGCAGGTCCGGGTGGGCGAGAGAGTGCTCGTCGTGTTCGCACTGTGGCCGGCGCCGGCAGGAGAGACGACAAACGGTGCCGATCGTCGCGGGCATATCGTTGCGCACGCCGGCCGCGTGACGCGCAGCCAGGCCAAGGGCGACGAGACGGCGATCACTGTAGATCTGACGGACTTGCAGAATCGGGAGATCGATGAGCTTGTCCGCCTGACGCGGGCGGCCGCGTCGGGTGCGAGCGAGCCGGTTCATGCACAGGCAACGCAAGGAGCATGACGTGTCAGATATCGGAACCCAGGTAAGTGCGAGCCTCGATGCCCTGACAAGGGAGTTCGATATCGTTGCGCACAATCTGGCCAATGCCAACACGGCGGGCTACAAGCGCCGCTGCAATGCGTTCACCAAAGCCCTTGAGGGCCAGACGGGCGGGCAGGAGGACAGCGGTGCCGGGGAGAAGACGCAGACGGCGTTGGACTTCTCACAGGGCAGTCTGGTCCAGACGGACCGAACCCTCGATTTCGCCCTCTATGGCAAAGGGTTCTTCGTAATCGAGACGCCGGATGGCCCGCTCTACACGCGACACGGCGTCTTCCAGACGAATCCGAACGGGCAGGTTGTGGACATCTCCGGCCGGGTCGTGGCGGGTGTCGCCGGGCCGATTTCCCTGCCCGCGGACATCGACCCGTTGCAGATCAATGTCTCTACCGACGGGCGGATCAGCGCAGCCGGCGCAGGGATCGGGCAGTTCCGCGTGGTCGAGTTTCCCGAGACCGAAGATCAGCTCATTTCTGTCGGCAACACCTGTCTGCGAGCCCCAAAGGGAGTGCAGCCGGTCGAGGCGACGAGTCCGGTGGTCAAGCAGGGCTACCAGGAGGCCTCGAACGTCAAAGTGGTCGATGAACTGGTCAACATGATCACGGTGTCGCGCCTGTACGAGGCGAACATGAGACTGGTGAACGTGAACAAGGACGCCACCAACAGCATGGTCAATGTGGCTATGGGATAAAGGGATTCCTGATCCGGCCTTGCGGAAATCCGATGCCCGCAATCGCCGATAGAGATCGCAGAGCGTCAATCGCGCATTCGTGAAGGGTAGCTTATGCTCAGAGCATTTTCCACGGCGGCCACAGGCATGATGGCTCAGCAAACGCTGGTCGATGTCATCGCCAACAACCTGGCCAACGTGAACACGACCGGATTCAAGCGCAGCCAGATCGACTTCCAGGACCTGCTGTACGACAAGCTCAAGGAGTCCGGCACGGAGGTCTCGCCGGGCGTCAATGCCCCGACCGGGCTCGAGGTGGGCAGCGGCGTGCAAGTCGGCGCCACGCTCAAGGTCTTCAGTGTCGGGGAGCTCGACAACACCGGTCGAAAGCTCGACATCGCCATCCGTGGAAACGGATTCCTTCAGGTCCTTCTGCCGAATGGAGATATTCGCTACACGCGCGACGGCTCGCTGGAGATGAATGCGAACGGCCAGCTCGTGACGATGACGGGATATACCCTGGAGCCGGCGATCAGCATCCCGACGGATGCCGCGTCGGTGGACATCGGGCCCGACGGGGGCGTCAACGTCACCGATTCCTCCGGTTCGCGTTCCACGGTCGGGACGATTCAACTGGTGCGTTTCCCGAACCCGACCGGTCTGACCAATCAGGGGGAGAACCTGTTTGCCCCGACGGACGCCAGCGGCGACCCGGTGCCCGGCAACCCGGGCCAGGACGGGCTCGGAGCCATCCAGGCGGGATTCCTCGAAAAGTCGAACGTCCAGATGGTCAACGAGCTGGTGAACCTGATCACCGCGCAGAGAGCGTACGAGATCAACTCGCGGGCCATCAAGGCCGGCGACGACATGCTTCGTGAGACCAACAGCATCACCCGTTAGGAGTCACGCATGAATCACAATCGGTCATGGATCGTCCCGATCATCTGCGTGCTGTGCTCTCCATCGTTCTGCGTCGCGGCCGGCGGCGAAACCGGCTCGCGCGACGACGTGCTGCACATTCACCTGCCGCGTGAGGTGACGGTGCGGAACGCGCTGCTGAGTCTCGGTCAGGTGACTGTGATCACGGGGGCCGAGCCCTTGGCGAGCACGGCGGCCGCGGTGCGCCTGGGTCGGTTCTCGGTGCCCGGACAGAAGATCACGCTGGATCGCGCGACGATCCTGAGCCGCCTCGCTTCGCAGGGCATCGCCGCCGAGAGAGCGGCCTTGACCGGTGCCGAGGCCATTGTGGTTCGCCGGCGCCAGCAGGTCATCAGCGGAGACGAGTTCGTCTCGTTTGCGAGATTGTTCCTGCAACAGAACCCGCCTGGCTCGTTGGCCTGTGACGGCACGGCGGTGGCCCGGCCCAAGGACCTGGCCCTGTCCGATGAGCCCAGGAGTATGCAGCTCGTGCCGAAGTTCGTTGAGAACGGGGCCAGCGGTTACGTCACCGTCCAGGTGGCCGTCGTCGTCGATGGTCAGGAGGTCGGCTCGCGGAGCATCCCGCTTCGCCTGCGGTACCGTTGCCACAGGGCCGTCACTCTACAGGAGATCCCGGAAGGGACGAAGCTGACGCCGGAGAATGTGAAGATCGAGGAGACCGTTTCCGATCGGCCGGAGACCGGGTGGAAATCGCCGTACGGGCTGGTCGCCCTGCGCAACCTGCCGGCCAGGACGGAGATTCGCAATGATATGATCGACACGCCCCAGCCATCGCTCGTCATCCGGCGCAACGAAACCGTGGTGATCCGCGTGCAGCGCCCGGGGTTCCTGGTGACGGCCACCGGTCTGGCCATGCAGGAGGCACACGCGGGACAATACATGAAGGTCCGCAACACGGACTCCCATCGTGTCATCATGTGCAAAGTGAACGAGGACGGGACTGTGGAGCCCATCCTGTGAGTGGAGTTGTGCAAAATGGAAATCAGATGGACATCATTTCGGGACATCAGGGCGGTCTTCGTCCTGGTGTTGGTGCTGTGGGCCTGTGATTGTGCCGGCGCGGGCTCGATCTGGGCCAAGCGGACGAAGGGCATGAAGAGCCTGTACGCGGACGACGTGGCCCGTGGCATCGGGGATACGCTGACCATCAAGGTCAGCGAGGCGAGCAAGGTGGACAACAAAGGCAAGCGCGATCTGAAGAAGGAGACCGGGCGGTCCGCCGAATTCGATGGCGAGCTGGGCATCGACAATATCCTGGAGAGCATTCCGGGTTTCACGATGAGCGCCGACTCCTCGAACGAGCTCAAGAGCAAGGCGGATTTCAAGGACGAGCGCAGCTTCGAAGACCGGGTCAGCGTGGTCGTCATGGACGTGCTCCCGAACGGGAATCTGGTCGTGGCGGGGACGCGTGACCGGCGGATTGCGGGGGACGTGCAGACGATCGAAGTCAGTGGGCTCGTGCGCCCGAGCGACATCGCCTTTGACAACACCGTTCAAAGCGAGCAGGTCGCCAACTTCCGCATTGTCACGAAGAACAAGGGCGTGTCTGCTCCCTACACTCGACCCGGGTGGGTGGGCCGCATCTTCGATGTCCTGTGGCCCTGGTAGGAGTGATTCCCAAGCGTGATGTGTTGTCTCTGGAGAACGACAATCATGGACGTGCGTGCTCGTCATACGCCTGGACCTCGATCGGGAGGTCTTCACATTGCCGTGGTGCTCGTCGTGACGCTCACGGCCTGCATTCCGGCTCCGGGTGAGCGGATCAAGGATATTGTGGATGTCGAAGGCATTCGCAGCAACCCGCTCAACGGCATTGGGTTGGTGGTCGGCCTGGCCGGCACCGGCGATACGACCCTGCTGTCGCGGCAGATTCTGACGAACATCCTCCGGGACTCGGGGCTCGTGCTGACGCCGACGAACCTGACTGGAGGCAACATTGCGGTGGTGGTGGTCACCGCCGAACTGGGACCCTTCGACCGCGAGGGTGCACGCATCGACGTGGACGTGTCGGCGATCGGCGACGCCAAAAGCCTCCAGGGAGGCATGCTGCTACCGACGCCGTTGAAGGGGCTCGACGGCGAGGTCTACGCCATCGCCCAGGGCGGCATCTCGCTCGGCGGCTGGTCCGCCTCCGGCGCACAGGCGGGGCTTTCCAAGAACCACCAAACGGTCGGCAGGATTGCCGACGGCGCCATCGTCGAGCAATCGGAGCTGGCCGACTTCATCGAGCAGGAGGCAGGACAGCGATTCGTCACCCTTCACCTGCGCAACAACGACTTCTCTACCTCGCAGCGAATCAGCCAGGCGATCAATCAGTCTTATCCGGAGAGCTGCACGGTCCTGGATGCCGGCGCCGTGCGCATCCGCATCCCGGATGAGATTCGTCGCGTAGATGTCGTCCGGTTTCTCGACGAGATCACGCTGAAGGATGTGACTGTGGACATGCCCGCCACAGTGGTCATCAACGAGCGCACGGGAACCATTGTGGTGGGAGAGACCGTAGGGATCTCCGCCGTGGCGGTCTCCCAGGGCAGTCTGGTCGTCAAGGTCCAGGAGTCTGCACAGGTGTCTCAGCCCGTGGCGCCGTTCTCCGACGCCGGAACCACTGCCATCATTCCTGAAACGGCCGTCCACGTGGAGGAGCAGAGCGCGCACCTGATCCCCGTCGCACGGTCCGTGACGGTGTCCGAGCTGGCCAAGACACTCAATGCGATCGGCGCCTCCCCGCGCGACCTCATCGCGATCTTCAACGCGCTGAAGAAGGCCGGGGCCCTTCAGGCGAAACTGGTCATCATGTGAGGAATGCTCATGGATGGCATAACGCCGATTTCGGATTTCGGATTTCAGATTGCGGATTGTCACCCAAGTCCCAGTCCACAATTGGACAAGGTGAATGGCAGTGAAGAGCAGAAAAAGCAGCTTGCCAGGGACTTCGAATCCGTTCTGCTGACGAAGGTGTTCGACGAGGTGAGGCAGTCGATCGGCCAATGGGGCCTGGGCGAGGAGGACGACGGGGCCTCCGAGCAGGTCCACGGGCTGTTCTGGCTCTACCTGGCGCAGGACGTGGCGGACAAGGGAGGATTCGGCCTGTGGCGAGAAATCCATCGGCATTTCGGGGACATCGAGGGGACGAGCGGGGTTGGCGCATTGATGGATCGAGAGCTATGACCATGACAACATCGGCGGTCGAGTCGAAGGTGGGACAATTGCTGGGCGTGCTCGACGAGGATATCCGCCACCTGGAGACGACGCTGGGACAACTGGATACGCTTCGCAGCCTGCTCATCAAGCGGGACGATGCCGCGCTGGACCAGCTTCTGGGGCAGATCCGGGCGCGGACCGAGACCTACGCGGCCAACGAGCGGAGGCGGCAGGCCCTTCGAGCGGACCTGGCCTTGATGCTGGCCTGTGATGCGAGCCGGCTCACGCTGTCGAAGCTGGAATCGATGCTGCCGGAACGGCAGCGGGCGGCCGTGAGCACGCGACAGGAGAAACTCAAAGCCCTCGTCACGGAGCTGAAGCGCGAGTACATGCTGACGTCGGTGCTCGTGTCCGACTGCTCGCGGTTCAACCAGAGGCTGGTCCGCGCCTTCTTCGGGGCCGGCGGCCAGACGGGCGTCACTTACAGTCCCAGCGGCGCGACCAGGAAACAGACAAATGCGACCCTCATGAGCCTGAAGCTCTGAGCTCTCGCGGCAGGATTGAGACGGCAAATGCAGAACTACGCAATCGGATTGAGCGGTCTGAGCGCGGCACAGACTGCCCTCGACATCATCGGCAACAACATCGCCAACGCGGCGACGGAAGGCTACCACCGCCAGCGCGTGGAGCTCATGCCTTCCGCCTCCGGCGAGGTGGGCCAGGTGGAGATCGGAGCCGGTGTCGACGTGGCGGGAGTGACCCGGATGGTGGACGAGCTGCTGGAGTCCGAGATCATGCGGCAGCAGTCGGTGTACGGGCAGGTCTCACAGGAGCTTTCCGTGTTGAGCTCCATCGAGACGTCGCTGGGAGAGTTCTCCGACACCGGCGGTCTGAATGCCGCGATCGATGCCTTCTTCGACGCCCTGCGGGGCCTGGCGGCGCATCCGCAGGAGCGGGTGTGGCAGAATGAAACGATCAACGCGGCGCAGGTCCTGGTGAACGAGTTCCGCAGGCTGGGCAGCCTGACCACCGGCCTGGAAGGTCAGATCGTCCTCAACGCCCAGAACACAACGGATTCCATCAACGCCCTGGTCAGCCAGATTGCCGAGCTGAATCGGAAGATCCAGAGCATCGAGATCAGTCGGGAGGACGCCAACAACTTGCGGGACTACCGCGACCGTCTGATCATGGATTTGTCCAAGCTGGCGGACACGGAGACTCAGCAGCGGGAGTACGGGGTCGTCGATGTCTCGATCGGGCGCCTCCCGGTGGTCACGGGGGCCGTCACGATGGCGCTGGAGGCGGACCTGCAGAGTGACCAGTCGCTGACGATCACAGTCTCCGGGAGCGAAGGCGTGAAGGTCGACGTGCAGGGAGGGCGGTTGGGCGCCTTGCTGTCTTTGAAGAACGATCTGCTCGCCGGCCTTCAGACCGACCTGGACGCGCTGGCCAAAGCGATCGTGAATCAGGTGAATCGCTATCACGTCCAGGGGCTGGGTCAGGATGGATCGTTCACGCAGTTGAGCGGTTGGGCGATGAGTGGTGCGGACTTGTCCGCCACGAATCCTCCCGTCAGCGACGGGGTCTTCTACTTGAGGCGGATAGACACGGCCAGCGGTCACGTGGACAGATATGCCATCGATGTGGATATGTCGGGGCCAGTGCCGGACACTCTGGAATCCATCGCGGCGAAAATCAATGAGATCGCCGGCCTGAGCGCGTCCGTCGTCTCCTCGCGTCTGAACATCGTCGCCGATCTCGGATACACGTTCGATTTTCTGCCGGCGGTGCTGTCTGAGCCCACGGCCACCGACTTCACCGCGGCAGTCCCGCCGACAGTCGGCATATCCGGGATCTACGGCGGCAGCGACAACCAGGTACTCACATTCCGAGTCACCGGCAGCGGGTCCGTCGGAAACGGCGCTCTGCGGCTGGACGTCACCGATGCCCACGGCGACATGGTCACCTCGCTCAACATTGGAGCCGGTTACGCCGCGGGCGACCCCATCGAGCTGAGCAACGGCATCAAGGTCTCCATCGGCTCGGGTGAACTGAATGATGGCGACAGCTTCGAGGTCAATGCCCTGGCCACGTCAGACACGTCCGGGTTCCTGGCGGCGGCAGGGATGAACGCGTTCTTTTCGGGAGCCAGTGCGTCGGAGATGAGGGTGTGCAGCGACATCGCCAATGCTCCCGGCCGCATTGCCACGGCCCTCGGATGCGATCTGACCGATAACACGGCTGCCCTGAAACTGGCATCGCTTCAGGAGGAGGCGGTAGCGAGCCTCCAGGGCATGACGCCGAGTGAATACTACCAGCGCATCGTCGCGAACCTGGGCCAGGAGGTCTCTCTGAAGCAGTCCCGCCAGGACAACGTCGAGGCCATGATGCAGAACCTGGAGCGGCGCCGTAGCGAGATCAGCGCCGTCAACATCAACGATGAGGCGGCTCAGTTGTTGGTCTTCGAGAAGATGTTCCAGGCCATGGCGAGATACCTGAGCAGCGTCCAGACAATCATGGCAACAGTGATGGATATGGTTGAGTCATGAGCGGATCGTTAACGAGCATCTATGACAATGTGGCGTATGCGCTGCAACTACACGGCCGGGCGATCACCCTGCTGCAGGAACAGGCGTCCACGGGCAATCGCGTCAACCGCGGCTCGGACAGCCCCTCGGATGCGTATCGCATCCTCGGACTGAACTCCCAGGATCGGATGCTGGCCAGCTACAAGGAGAACGTCACCGAGCTCACGGGCAACCTGGAGATCTCGTCGACGGTCATTGCGGACATGTCCTCTCAACTGGCTGACACCCGCACGCTGCTGACCCAGATCGTCGGCGGCGTCTACGACGAGAATGGGCAGAAGCGAATCGCCGACAAGCTGAACAACACCCTGGAGCAGTTGGTCTCCCTGGCCAACACGAAACAGGCGAATCAGTACCTCTTCGGGGGCAACAACACGAGCTCTGCTCCGTACCGGGTCGTGCGCGAGGGGGGAACGATCGCGGAGGTCCGCTACGAGGGCAGTGACGAGTCCCGGAGCATCGACGTGGCACCCGGCCTGGACATCGAGGCCTACCACGTTGGGGACACGATCTTTCGCAGTGACGACCGGGGCACCCCGGTCTTTCTCGGTCAGACCGGTGTAGCGGCAGGGACCGGGACGTCCAGTGTCCGGGGCGACGTCTGGCTGACAGTCGATCATGACGGCACGGACTATCGTGTCTCCATCGACGATGGGGCCAGCTTCGTGACGGTGCCGGCCGGCGGGCAGGCCAACCAGGCCGTGACGGATTCCCGCACCGGCCGCGTCCTGTATGTTGACACGACCGCAATCGACGGCACCGGCGTCGAGCTGGTTCGCGTGCCGGGGACCTACGATGTCTTTGGAACTCTGATCAGCCTGAGAGACCTCCTGCTCAACGAGCGTAGTCTCTCCCGACAGGAGCTGCTCGACTGCGTCGATGAATGTGTGGGCGCCGTGGAGGAGGTCCGCAATCTCCTGGTACAGGCAGAGGTGTCCACCGGTTCGAAGGTCGCATTCCTGGACACGCTCAAGAACAACCTGGAGAGCATGCAGTACAGCACGACCGACGAGACGACGCGTCTCCAGGAGGCGGATGTTGCCCAGATTGCCATCGATCTCTCCCGCCGCGAGGTGCTCTACCAGATGTCCCTGTCGGTGGCCGGCAAGCTGATGAGCATGTCCTTGTTGGACTTCATCCGTTAGCGGGAGTGGCTGCTCACTACCCGGCGCCTCGTGCGCCGGCTGGTTTGCAGACAGGGGTGTCTGATTTCTATCCAGCGGCCGCCGCCGGCACGACCGGGGTCGCTCACAATTGCAGTCTCGTCCCCCGGCATGACATTTGCAGCAGTCCTCACGGGCAACGACCTCTATGGAATTGGCGGTCAGAAGGAGTACCGGCACATGGCAACACAGACGGATTCGAGCTGCTACCGGAGAGGTCTACAGCTTGCCGAGGCAGGCAAGTATGAGGAGGGTCTTCACTGGATCCGTGAGCACCTTCGGGCCGAGCCGCAGGACGCACAGGCCCTCAACGACGCGGGGGCCATTCTGCACTGCCTCGGCCGGACCGACGAGGCAATCGCGTGTCTGTCGCGCGCTCGCGAACTCAACAGCCACAGCAACGAGATCGTGTGGAACCTGGCGGAGACGTACCTGGGTGGCGCACGGGCCAGTGAGGCAGCGGCGCTGTTCGACGACATGGAGAAGCTTGGTATTCTGAACGTCGATGTCCTCAATCGCACCGCCGCCATGTTGCTCGACCAGGGCAAGAAGGGGCAGGCCGTCGAAGTGCTTCTTCGCTCGGGGCGGCTGTGGCCCGGGCAGGTGGTGCTCAAACCGATTCTCGAGGTGATCCGAAGCAAACGGCCGAAGGTGGCGTTCGTTCGCTGCGGCGGCGGTGACGACGGCGCCCTGGCCGATGTCTGCGGCTTCGTGCAGCAACGGTTCGACACCCGGTTCCACATGGGCGGACCTGAGACGATTGCGGACCTGATGTGCTGGGGCGATATCTGCTGGCTCGACGGCGGAGGCGAAATGATCGTCGAGGCGTCGCGTCGGATCCATCGCCAGAAGATGGTCGTCAGCCTGCGCCGCTGTGATGTCCAGGACCGCTGGGCCAGGTACGTTCAGTGGGAGAACGTGGATGTCCTGGTCCAGATTGGCAGTTCGGCCGTCGAAGAGGCGCTGCTGAGTCAGGTGCCCGATCTGCGCAGCCGGACCCGGCTCGAGGTCCTGCCGAACGGCGTGAATCTGAGCCGCTATCTCTTCCGACGCCGCACGCGAGGCAAATCCCTTGCGTGCGTAGGCTGTCTTACGATGGAGGCCAACCCGGCCTTTCTGCTGCAGTGCATGCAGAAGCTGCATTACCTCGACCCTCAGTACCACATGTACTTCTCCGGCGCGTTTGAGAGTCCTTCGCTGGAGCAGTACGTCCGGTATATGGTTCAGGCCCTGGACCTGAGTGGCGCGGTCTTCTTCGAGCCGCATCCCGGCGAGATGAACGCCTGGCTCAGTGACAAGCACTTCATCGTCGCCGGCGGGATCGGCGAACACCAGGTGGAGGCCCTGCTCATCGGCATGGCCTGTGGCCTGAAGCCCGTCATCCACAACTTCCCGGGAGCCGACAGGCTCTTCCCGGCACGATGCCTGTTCAGCATCTCCGAGCAGTTCTGTGAGCAGGTCCTGTCCCACGAGTACGAGCCCGAGAGCTACCGTCGTTTCGTACGGGAGCGTTATCCGCTGCACGAGCAGCTTGGGAGCGTCGACCGGATTCTCGCCCAGCTTGAGACGGAGATCGACCTGGAATCGCCTGCGACGTTCGATCCGCCGGTCAGTGTGAGCCGGGCAGGATGATTCCGTTTTCGACGTCGGTGAATCGCTTTGATAACCTTGGAACTCGCATACGCATGAACGGAGCACGAACGAACGACGCGGATTCGCACGAGCGTATCCAGTACCACGAGGCCTTGCGTGAGCTGGGTGACTGTTATACCTCTGTCGGCCACTACAGCCAGGCCCAGCGCTGCTATGAGAAGGCGGCCTCTCTCGGACCCGACGAGCCCGGGCCCTATGTGGGACTGGCTGTCGCGGCCATGCAAGAGGGCCGCCTGGACGACGCGGAGGTGGCATTCCGCGTGGCCTGCCGGCTGGACCCGAACTGCGCCAAGGCGTACGCCGGTCTGGCCATGGTGGCCCAGCAGCGGCGGCAGCTCCCCCTGGCGTTCGATCTCTACATGAAGTCCCTGGAGCTGGACACGGACAACGTCGCCGTCCTGCTGGGCATGTTTCAAGTCTCCTGCGAGATGGGCTCGTTCGCGAAGATCATCTACTACCTGGAGCTCTACCTCCGGACGCATCCGGACGACACGTCGGTCATGTTCGCACTGGCGGCCTTGTACCTCAAGGACCGCCGGCCGGAGCTATCGAAGACCATGCTGCTCCACATTCTGACCCTGGAGCCGACGAACCGCGACGCCGCCAATCTCCTGGAAGAGGTGGAACATACCCGTTCGGAGGCTGGATGAGCGACGAATCCACAGGCGCGATCGACCAACTGCACCGGCTGCTCGAACAGCAGCTTGTGCTGGTGCATCAGGGCCACCTGGCCGCAGCGGAGAGCCTTTGCGAGCAAACCGGCAGGCTGGTAACCACGGTTGTGGCGACGGGACTGCTCGCAGGACCCGGCGGTGACGAGCGGCGCCGCTGTCTCCTGCGACGCTACCAGGAGCTGTCCCTGATGCTGACGGCGCAGCGCCAGGAGACATATGCGTCCCTGCGCGCCATCCGCCGGGGCACGCGAACGCTGAGGGTCTATCGAAGAAGTGCGCCCTGACACCCTTCAGAAATCCTGGTCTGGAACGATAATACCCGTGGGTCGGTGTGCGTATGAGACGCCGCAGACTCCCGAGCCATGTGCCGTCACTACACCAGGTGTATGAGAAATGGGTACGATACAGCTTCCAGGACTGTCCACAGGGATCAACACCAGCACGCTGATCAGCCAGCTCATGCAGGTCGAGCAGCGGCCCCTCCAGCAGTACAAGACGCGCCAGAGCACCTGGAACGAGCGGAAGACCGCACTGAGCGCCATCGAGAGCAAGCTCATGACGCTCCGATCCGCCGCCCAGGCGCTTGCGGACGCACAGAAGCTCCGTGCGTACAGCACCGTCTCCAGCGACAAGGATATCCTCACCGCCGAATCGTCCGACAACGCCTTCGAGGGCAACCATACGGTGACGGTGAACCAGCTCGCCAACGCGGAACGCTGGGTGCACACGGCGGGCAAGGAGTACGCGGAAGACACCGTCACGGCCGGCACGTTCATCTACTCCTGCAACCATCAGGAGACGATCATCACCACCACCGATGAAACGACCCTGGAGGAGATGGTAGGGCTGATCAACAACGACGCGAACAATCCCGGCGTTACCGCCAACCTGCTGTACTACAACGATGCATACCACCTCGTTCTCAACGGCAACGAGGCGGGCTCCGACTACGAGATCCAGATCCACGCCAGCAACACCGAGGTGTGGCAGGCGGCCTCGCCGCTGACCGCTGGCAGCGAGGGCGCCGCACTCGCGGACAAGATCGTCTCGCTCGATCAGTTCGACGGCACGCTCGTCGGCGACGAGTACATCAAGATCAGCGGCACGCTCCACGACGGCACAGAAGTCAGTCAGAACGTGGCCATCACCAAGAATACGACGCTCAATCATGTGATTGAGGAGATCAACGACCTTTTCGCGGGCACCGCCACCGCGACACTGGTCAACGGCCAGATTCGCCTGACCGATCACACCAGCGGCACCAGCTTCATGGAGCTTGACCTGGACTACAACGTCGGTTCCGGCGAGACCACGTTTGAGATCCCCGCCATCAGCCAGTTGACGCGGGGCGGCAGCACCCCCGCCACTCTGACCGGATTCGCCGCCGCCGACTTCATCGAAACCCAGTCCGCCCAGGACTCGCAGATCAAGGTCGATGGATATCCCCCGGGCGACGACAACTGGATCACTCGCAGCTCCAACACTGTCGACAACGTCATCCAAGGCGTGACACTGCACCTGCACGACGCCGGGACGGCGCAGGTGAACCTGACCCGCGATGTAGCCTCGGTCAAGACCAAGCTCGACGCCCTGGTCGGCGCCTACAATGCGGCCGTGGCGCTCATCAAGGAGAAGACCGGGTACAACGAGACTCTCAAGACCGCCGGCCTGCTCATGGGCGACTCCGTCGTCTCCAGTATCGCCAACGACGTCCGCCTGCCTTTCGTGCAACAGACGAGCGGCTTCGTCGTCGACGTCGACAGCTTTCTCATGCCCGCCCAGATCGGCCTGGAGCTCGACGGCGATGGTCAGATCAGCCTGGACAGCGGGGCGTTCAACGACGCGATCGTGGAGGACTACATGGGTGCCCTGGCTGTCGTCGGCGCCAACAAGACCGGCAGCTCCAATAGCAACACGATCGGCTTCTACGGAGCCTCCAGCAAGTACACCGCAGCCGGCACCTATAGTGTCGAGGTGACTGTCGCCGACGGCAAGATCACCGTCGCCAGGATCAAGCTGTCTTCGGACGCCACCTACCGCAACGCGACCATTGACGGCAACATCATCACGGGCAACAGCGCGTTCGACAGCGACGGCAGGCCGGCCAACCCGGAGAACGGCCTGCAACTCAGTGTGGACCTGAGCCAGGATGGCACGTTCGCCGCCACCGTCCGGGTCAAGCAGGGCTTCGCCGGCGCCCTGGCGGATACCCTGGACCGGGTCCTCAAGGCGAGCACCGGCACGCTCGACCTCGACCTGAGCCAGGCCACCGACCAGATCAAGTACCTACAGGAGCGGATCGACAGGGAGCAGAAGCGCCTCGACGACAAGGAGGCGCGCCTGGTGGCCAAGTACGCCCGCCTGGAGAGGACGTTGACCCTGCTGCAGAACCAGATCTCCGCCCTGAGCTACTACATCTCGTCCTCATAGCCGAAGGTCTATACTCTTCTACATAACTCCTTCTCCCATCAGCAGTTATCGCAAATCCACCTCGCCCCCAATTGGCTTCGTTTCGCCCGCCGGGTGATCGACGATGTAGCCCAGCCGCCCCCGGCTGGGGTCATTGGGATCGCCCCCGTGGGCGGGGGTGCCACCTGCTGCCTCCCCAATTGGGTTTGTTTCGCACGAGTCCTCCCCCGTCTTCAATCCGCAATCCGCAATCCAGAGGTTGGCTTTGTTTCACAGGCCCGGCTTCGTAGGGGCGGATTTCAGACCCGCCCGTGCCGCCGCCAGGTGTTTCAGTAGCATGGGCGTC
>JAFGJR010000020.1 GCA_016928975.1 Sedimentisphaerales bacterium
ATGGCTGCCTGGTACTCCGTCATTCGGCGGTTGGTCCCCATGATCGGGTATCCGCTGGTCGCCTTGACGCTCCCATAGGGCCGGCCGCAATTGTGGTACGAGTGAACCACATCCATCAGCGCCTCATCGTTCCCGACGATGGCGCCGCCCTCCCCGCAGGGCAGATGCTTCGACTCCTGGAAACTGAAGCAGCCGAGGTCGCCAAGTGTCCCGCACTTGTTGCCCCTCCATTCCGCCAGCCACGCCTGGCAGGCATCCTCAATGACCTTCAGGTTGTGCTTTTTGGCGATGGCGTTGATCTTGTCCATATTCGCCGGCAGGCCGAGGATGTGGACCGGCAGAATCGCCCGGGTGTTCTCCGTGATCCGCTCCTCGATCTTGTCGGGATCGATGAGGAATGTCTCCGGGTCCGTGTCGGCAAAGACTGGCAGAGCGACGGAATTCAGCACCACATTGTACGTGGCGATGAACGTATACGGCGAGACGATCACCTCGTCGCCGACGCCGATATCGAGCACGTGCAGAGCGGTCAGCAAAGCGTTCGTGCCGTTGACCGTGCAGACGCATCGCTTGGCTCCCAGCAAGGCGGCATACTTCGCCTCGAATTGCGAGACTGTGTTGCCGCTGCCGCGGAACCAGTGCCCGCTGCGCAGGACACCCAGGACGGACTCCTCCGCCCCTCTGTCCCAGATCGGCCAGCTTTGAAACGGCTTGGCCCGGACGGGCTGGCCGCCCAAGATGGCACACTTGCCCGCCCTCTTGCTCACGTTGGCGTAAGCGGGGATCGATCGCGACGCGACGGCAGCGAGCGTGCCGGCCGACGCCGTGGCCAAGAAGTGTCGTCTGGTGAAATGGCTCCGGCTCATGGCTGACCTCCTTCAATTCGCAGGTTGTGTGATGTCGCTCTGAATCCGGCTCATGATAGACCATTATATTCATTCGCTCGGCTCCAGTGAAAGCATGAATTTCTGCCAGGGCAAATGCAATGTCGTTTGGCGCGTCACATCGGGGCCATCGCCTACGGCGCGACCGGCGTTGACAGCGAGTCCGGCCACCGATAGTCTGTTCCCCATGACTCGCTCATTCTGTGTGGCGATACTGATCCTTTGGCTCGCCGGGGGGACCGGGTGCAAGACCGCGCCCGACCAGGAGCGGCAGATCTGGCAACAGATCAAGCTCGGCGACCTGGCTCCGACCGTCCGCGAGGACGACCGGGAGCAAGCCCAGTTCCTGGCCACAGTGCATATGGAGGTTCGCGTGTTTGATCTGCCGGGCGAGAACGTGGAACAGATCGACGACCTGTGGCGTCTGCTGTCGCCCAAATTCGTCTATATGACCAGCTACAACGCGTTCACCGACAACTCATTCCGCGTCAAGTTCGGGCGGGTCGAGGCGTGGGAGAAGATCCAGCAGATCCTGGCCGAGGCCGGTGCTCAACGAACGGCCACACTGTCGCTGACGGTTCCCGATAATGACACCAGCGACATGCCGATCGCCGACCTTCCGACGGGCAAGGTCATCGCCTTCGTGGGCAACGATCTGTCGAGTCAGACAGTGAACGTGGGGCCGGGCTCTCTTGTGCTACGACTGCGGGCGGAGCCGATCTCCTGGGTTCGCGGCGTTCGCAAGATCATCGCGTATCCCACCTACACGCTGCCGACCAACTCGGCGATCCCCCAGTTGCGCGCGATCGCCCGCAAGCGCGAGTTCTACTTCCCTCCGGCTGCCTTCGCCGCGCAGATGGGACCGGGCGACCTGGTGGTTCTGGGCCCCGACCAGTATACCGGCGAGCAGCTTACTCTCGGCGGGTTATTCTTCAACAATCCGGC
This sequence comes from Sedimentisphaerales bacterium, assembly GCA_016928975.1. Next base: position 1,830 of record JAFGJR010000020.1, read on the forward strand.
GGGCCGCCTGTTCTTCAACCCGGCGAAGCCGACCCCGCCGCAACAGAAGCCCGCCACCCGTCTTTATGTCCTGGTCTGCAGGAGCATCAGCGATTGACATATGCCCTCGGCAAGTGTCGTACTAACTCGATGCAACGACTACGACCACGGACGAGTCGCTCAGGCTGTCCGGCGGCAACTCGATCTGTTAGGCGGCCTGGACCGATTCATCAAGCGAGGCGACACGGTCCTCATCAAACCCAATTTCATCGCCCCACGCTCCCATCGCGTCAGTGCGGCACAGACCCACCCCGCGGTGATTCTGGAGGTAGCGAGAATTCTGAAGGACTTCGGCGCCAGGCCGTTTGTCGCCGATTCACCCGCCTGGGCGAACGCCGCCGCCTGCGCCCGCGCGCTGGAATTGGTCGAGCCGCTGCGCCAACTGGGCGTGCCTCTCAAGGAACTGGATGCACCGATCAAGTGCAGACTCGGACCGGGCAAGCCGCGAATGGGGATCAGCTCGGCGGCTCTCGATGCCGATGCGATCGTCAACCTGCCGAAATTCAAGGCGCATCAGCAGTTGGTTGCCACCTTCGCGATCAAGAACATGTTCGGCTGCGTCAGCGGCAAGCATAAAGCCCTCTGGCATTTCCGCAAGGGCGATGACCCCGCCGTGTTCTGCGAGATGCTCATCGACACCTATCGATATCTTCAACCCGTCTTCACAATCATCGACGCCATCGTCGCCATGGAAGGCCAGGGCCCGATCCGAGGCAAGAGCAAGCCGCTGGGCTGGCTCATCGGCGGCGCCGACCCCGTCGCCTGCGAGATCGTCTGCTGTCGCCTCATCGGCATCAAGCCCGAGCAGGTGCCTATCATCGAGACGGCCCGCCGGATCGGCTTCGGCTGCGACCCGGACCAGATCGACGTGCTTGGCGACGCGCTGCCGGCAACCCCTTGCCCGGACTTCCAGATGCCGCAATTGGCCCCCGTCAAATTCTCGTTCCCCCATATCTGCCGCAGCATTGCGAGGCAAATCCTGTTGCTCGTCAGCCAGCGGAAGTCGCGTCCGTGAGACTCCTGCGGGGTTGCCACATCAGACGAACGGCAGGGCTCGAACAGGTGACCGGATCAAGCCACCGGCCGTCACGTCTGCTGCGTCCGCAGCAGTGACCGACTGAGGAAACGGATGCGGAGGGTCGGATTGGACAGCAGCGGTTCGCGCCGGCCCGTATCGGCGAAGCCCTGGCTCCTGTAGAATTCGATGGCCGGGGCGTTGTTCTCTGTCACCTGGACCTCGAGATCTGAAACACCTTGCTCCCAGGCCCAGGCTTCCACGGCTTGCGCCAGTGCCCGCGCGATCCCTTTTCGACGCATTTGTGGATCCACCCACGCCCGCGTGATCGTCGCGGTACCGCGTGCGTTGCCGTGAATCGACCCATCGCGGTACTGTCCGACGAATCCCCCGATGAACCCGACGGCCCTGGCCCCCTCCATCGCGACGAATCCCACAGCCTGCTCACCTTCCGCCAGCTTCCTCGCCCGTCCCTCCCATTGCTCCATCGGCATCGCCTGCGCCTGGGCAAGACTCTCGCCAAACGCGTCCGGCGAATCCGCGTACATGCGCAGATGCAGTTCCCGCAGCAGTCCTCCATCCTGCATTTGTACCCTTCGGGTGTCCATCGATGAATGGCCCACCTACAGCCCTGCATGCGATTGGCGATTGAGACACTCCCGGATCACCACGGCGGTGTAGTGCTCCACGAGCATGCACAGGGCCTCTTCCAACGTGACCCACGCGTGCTCCTGAGCCTCCGCAGAAACATCAGGGCCGGATCGCCCAGTTGTTGTCGGCGATACGGCCCTTGATCATCATCTGTTCCATCCCGTCCCGGGACGGAGCTTCATCACTGCGGTGACACAGGCTGTATCACGCGCTGCGCCTCTGCCGCCGCCGGCCGGGACACTTCAACGATCCTGTGCGCCGCGGCCTGGGCTGCGAATCGGTCCTCCGCCGCACGCAGGACTGCCCCAAGCATCTCCGTGTAGGAGATGCCGGCGATCTTGGCCATCTTGGCCATGTGCCCGTCCCAGCACCAACCGGGGTTCGGGTTGACTTCGAGCAATCTCGGCTGACCGGCGCCGTCCAGCCGCCAGTCGAACCGGGCGTAGTCCCGGCAGTCGAGCCGCTCGAACAGTTTCAGGCAACACTCGACCACGAACTTCTCCGTGGACTCCGGAAGCAGCGCCGGGATCGATTTGAGCTTCCAGTACGGCGAGTCCGGCAGCCATTTAGCCTCGTACCCGCAGATCCTCGGCAGGTCGGGCGGCAGCGCCGAATAATCCTCCTCGATGATCGGCAGGACCGTGTACGACTCCGGCGGATTGCCGATGATCCCGACCGTGAAGTCCTTGCCCGTCAGGAACTCCTCCACGAGGATCGGTTTCTCGTAGCCGAACTTCTCGCGGATCTCTGAGATCGCGTTGACCAGCTCCTCCACCGTGTTGGCGACGCTGCGCTGGGTGATGCCGAAGCTGGAGTCGCCGAAGTTGGGCTTGACGATCGACGGGAACGGGAAGCACAGCTCGAAGGTGCTGTCCTCCGGCTTGATGAAGAAGCCGCCCGGCACCGGGATGCCCATTTCCTTGGCGATTCCGCGAACGAGGGACTTGTCGTAGCAGAAGGCGAGGCACTGCGGGCCGCTGCCGGTGTACGGGATGCCGAGCATCTCCAGCAGGGACGGGATGTGCAGTTCCTTGCGTGGGTCGTTGTCGTAGCCCTCATCGCACAGGTTCAGGATGTAGTCCGTCTTGCCGATGCTCTTCATCAGCTCGTCGATCAGGCGATCGTGGTTGTTCAGATAGGTGTACCGATAGCCATCCAGCTCTCGCAGGGCATCCTTGAGCTGGTCGATGGTGTAGAAATCGTCGTCGTCGAATACGCACAGGGGCTTGAGCGGATCGGGCTTGTTCGGATCACCCAGGAGGACGGTGACGACCTTCATGTCCTTTTTGCGCTTTCGCGGCGTCCACTCCTTGCGCACCGTGCCCGTGACCATGATGCGCTTCTCCATCATGCCCAGGTCCTGGTTGCGCTGGGAGTCGCCGGAGATCTGGCCGTGAAGGGTGACGTCGGTGAAGCCGGCCTTGGCCAGCAGCTCCTGGATACTCCTGTGGCTGTAGAGCCGCTCCGCATAGAACTGGTCGGCGATCACCCCCTTCTCGACGTGCGTGACGACTTCCCGCGAGATCAGCCGCTGCTTGTCCAGCGAGAGCGACCGCTCCCGGCAGACGAAGTAGTTCTTGTCGATCCACTCCCATGACCTCGGCTGGAATCTGCGGCGCAGGTGCTCCCCGTCGGCCACGTCGATCAGCATCTTGCCCCAGGGCTTCAGGACGCGCAGAACCTCCTTCAGCACCCGCATGTCGTCCTCCGCGGTCTCGAAGTAGCCGAAGCTGTTGCCGAGGATCATAACGACGTCGAAGCTGTCGCTGGCGTACGGCAGCTTGCGCGCGTCGCCCTCCTTGAATTTCACGTTGAGTCCCTCCTTCTTGGCCTGGGCGCGGGCCCGCTGAACCAGGTAGTGGGACCGGTCCAGACCTTCCACGTTCAGGAAGCCACGCCGCACCAGCTCGAGCGAATCCGGACCCTGCCCACAGCACAGGTCGAGAATCCGCTGATCCAGCTCCAGGCCGAGGATCTCGCAGAACGTGTCCACTTCCTTCGCGGTCACTTGCTGGTCGTCGACAACATCACCATCCGTCTTGAGGTACGTCGAGTTGAAGATCTGTCGCCACCACTCGGCATGCACGTGCTCCTCCAGGTTGGGAACCGGTCCTAAGGACCGGCCCTGACTGGGAGGCTTGTGGTTCTTCTGCGGCGGCTTCGTGTTGCTCGGAGTCTGCCTTTCCATTCTCTACTTCTCCCTTTCGTCATCGCTTGCTTCAAGAAGATCGGGTCGCCATCGTTGGGTGCGTTCGAGAGCCTGTCGCCGGCGCCATTGAGCGATCTTGCCGTGATCCCCGGACAGAAGGATCTCCGGGACCCTCATGCCGCGAAACACCTCCGGACGCGTGTACTGTGGGTACTCCAGGTACGCTTCGCTGAAAGAATCCTCCTTTGCGGAATCCTCGTCGCCCAGGGCCCCGGGCAGCAGCCGCACCACGGCGTCCACGATGACCATGGCGGCCAGCTCGCCGCCGTTGAGGACGTAGTCGCCGATGGACACGGCCTCGGCCCCCAGGCCGGTCCGGATCCGTTCGTCGAACCCCTCATATCTCCCGGCGATCAGGATCAGGCGCGGCTCCTGCGCCAACTCACGAGCCTTGGCCTGCGTGAAACGATCGCCCTGCGGGCTGAGCAGCAGGACGCGGCCCCGGCACGGACCCAGCCGTTCGACGTACTCGAAGCAGTCGAAAACCGGGCCCGGCATCAGCACCATGCCCGGGCCCCCGCCGTAGGGCGCGTCGTCCACTTTGCGATACCTGTCGGTCGCAAAGTCACGAATATTCGTGAGCGCAATGGCGACCCGCCCCTGCTCCTGTGCTCGCTTGAGAATCGAGTAGTTCAAGGGAGATGCGAACATCTCCGGAAACAGTGTGAGGATATCGATCCGCATCACACGTAGATCGCTAAGCGCCGGTGCCCTCCGGCTTGGCCCCGGTCCCCGCGGCCTCGGCTTCCTTGGCCTTCTGCTTTTCGGCGGCGATTCGCTCGGTGGCCGTGAAGAGCTTGCCCCTGGCGTGAGCGATCTTCCGGGCTTGCCCCCGGCGCGCCGCTTTCTCCTCGGCATACTTGTGCTTGATGCCGTTCCGTAACAGGATCTCGGACACCGTGTCGGAGGGGACCGCCCCCTGGCCGAGCCAGTACTCGATCCGATCCCGCTTCAGGACGATCTGTTTGGTGACGTCCTTTTCGAGCGGATCGTAGTGCCCGAGTCTCTCGATGATCTTGCCGTCGCGGGGGGTGTGGGAGTCCACCGCGTTGATCCGGAAGAATGGACGGTTGCGCCGTCCCATCCGGGTGAGCCTGAGTTTCACTGCCATTCCGTTCCTTTCTTCAAAGCCTATGCTGAATATTCGTGATCGGTAGCCGGGTTCTGCAAAAGCAAGCCTAACTTCCCTTTTGCGGAACTCCCTGTCAACTCTCTACGGGTCACGAAACACGTTTACAGAGTAATGCATACCCGTTCAGGAAGATTGCGAGGTTGGCCGGATCGACCCGCGCATCTACGGCAATCTTCGCAATTTGTTCGTCGGACAATCGGTCAGCGGCATTCTTCTCGCTCGGCGTCATGATGGCCACGGCCCGTCGCAACTCCTCCAGCTCCTGGGGCGTCGGGGCGGCCAGCATGGCCAGCTCACTCGTCCCTCGCAGGTCCTTGAATCGCCTGCGAACGTTACAACCATACTCACTGTTGCAGAACCGGGCAACCTCTTCCAGGTACTGGTGAACCGATATTTTCTCCTTTGCCGTCACGTCTTGCTCATCCCTGTTCATAACTGTCTGGGCGGCTCTGACCTGGGATGCGGGCAATGGCGTGCAGACATCATCCTTGCTCTGGCTCACGTCGGTGTGGGGATCCAAATTCGCAAGCTCCCTGGCCGGCTCTTCGGGGCCTCCCGCGTCGTCCGATGCGTCTTCCATTACTGCCTCTTCTTGATCTTGCCATGGCGTTTGATCACGCGTTTGCGTTTGGATCGCTGCTTGATCTTGCGGCCGCGGGTCATGGCGGCGTTCATCGCCTCCATATTGAAGCCGCCGGAGAAGAGGGACTTGAACCCGCCGAAGCTGCCGCCGCTGATCGCCTTCATCATGTCCCGGCTGCGCTTGAACGTCTTGACCAGACTGGAGACATCGTTCGGCTGCACGCCCGCCCCCCCGGCGATGCGACGCCGCCGAGAGGTGTCGATCAGGTCCGGATCGCGCCTCTCCCTGGGAGTCATCGAGTACACGACGGCCTCCATCTGCTTGAGCTCCTGGCCGTCCAGATCGACGTCGGGAATCTGGCTGCCGATGCCGGGCACGAGCTTGAGCACGTCCTTGAGCCCGCCCATCTTCTTGACCGCCTGCATCTGCTTGAGGAAGTCGTCGAAGCCGAAGCTGCCCTTGGCCATCTTCTGTTGCAGTTTCAGGGCCTCTTCCTGGTTGAACTGCTCCTGGGCCTTCTCGACGAGCGTCACCACGTCGCCCATGCCGAGGATCCGCGAGGCCATGCGGTCGGGGTGGAATTCCTCGATCTTGTCGAGCTTCTCGCCGACGCCAATGAACTTGATGGGCTTGCCGGTGACCGCCTTGACGCTCAGGGCGGCGCCGCCTCGGGCGTCACCGTCGAGCTTGGTGAGAATGATGCCGTCGAGTTCGAGACGCTCGTTGAACTCCTTGGCGGAGTTGACGGCGTCCTGGCCGGTCATCGCGTCACATACGAGGTAGATCTGGTGCGGCGTGACCGCCTTGGCCACGTCGGCGACCTGGGTCATCATCTCCTCGTCGATATGCAGCCGGCCGGCCGTGTCGATCACTACCACGTCCTGCCCCTGCTCCTTCGCGTGCCGCACGCCGTCTCGCGCGACCTTCACCGCATCCTTGGTCGTCTCATCGGCATAGACCGGGATACTCACCTGCTCGCCAAGGATCTTGAGCTGCTCGATGGCGGCAGGCCGTTGCAGGTCATCGGCCACCATTAGAGGATGACGACCCTTGGATACCAGGTACTTGCCCAGCTTGGCGGCGGTCGTCGTCTTGCCGCAACCCTGCAAGCCGGCCAGCAGGATGATCGTCGGGCCGGGCGAGACGAAGTACACCCGCGTGTCCACCGGGCCCATCAGCTTGACCAGCTCGTCGTTGACGATCTTGATCATCACCTGGCCCGGATGGAGACTCTTGACCACCTCGGCCCCGAGGGCGGTGTCACGCACGTCCTTGCAGAACTGCTTGACGACGTTGTAGTTGACATCCGCCTCCAGCAGCGCCTTACGCACGTCGTGCATGGCGTCGGAGACGTTCGCCTCCGTAATCCGCCCCCGGCCGGACAGCGACCGGAACACGGAGTTGAATTTCTCTGTCAAAGACTCAAACACTAAAATCCTCTCAGCACGCTGAGCAGTCTGGGTAAGCCGCAGAAACTCTACGACGGTGCACCCATGGGCGATTCATTATACCGACGCCCGCCGGTCGTGCAAGATCAAAGTGTGCACAATGTGTACGTCGTGTACGTCCGCCCCATTTGTCCTGCCGGACACAGGCACACTCCGCCAACCAAGGTGGCTGCCAGCGACAGCGAATCCCTCGTCATGGAGGCAAGCTACGCCGGACGGTCGGGCTTTGATCGTCTCGAAAGCGCGCAGCTCCTCGAACGGGATTCCCCTCGCTGGGAGCGGGTCGAAGGCCGTAGCGTCCCCTCTCTCCAGAACGGGTCCGGGCAAGGAGGAAGAAGAGGGCCACGGCTCCGACGGCGCACGAGTGGTCGCCATCCGCGCCGTAGAAGCCGCAGTACGCGGCCCCCGCTCTTCCCGCTGACATTCCGTGCAAACGCACGAGAAAGAGATGGGCGCAAGGGCACGTCCCCGCCATGACCGGAATCCGCCGCTCGACGACGGCCGCACGCGAACGTCCGGATGGACTCTCTCTGACAGCGACTGTACACGCCGAGAATCACGTAACTCCGTTGTGCCAAATGAGTTAAATCAACTTGCCTTCGTTCTTCCTGACAAACTCGGACGTTGCCTTCGCATTTGTCGACAGATCAGAATCAGAGGTGAATCGGACGCAGCGCGTCGGCGCAGATGGGCTGTCTTCGGGAAGGGCGCAGGCACAAGACTCGTGCCGGGGTACGCCCCGGGTCCGCCGCGTCGCCAGACACCTCCGCACCGAGCTCGCCCACATGCTGACCCCTTGGCGCGAGCAGAACCGTTCGTGGAACTTCGCCCTCCATCCATCGCGGAGACTGACCGACCGGACCTGTCACGACCTCGGCCGCCACGTCAACGGAGTCTCCGCAGCCACAATCAGCACGCGCCACAAGCGCATTGTGCGTCGGACACAGCAGGATCGTGACCTCGCTCACGCCCCCCGCACGTGCGCCGGAAGATTCAGACGGGTCGATGTCTGAGATATGCCCCCCCCCGTGCTCTGGACATCGCCGTGGAAAACAGGTAGAATCTATGCACGAAGGCAGGGGCCTCTCAGTGCAGTCAATATCTGAAACACGACCACAAGGGACGCAAAGGACACCGAGGCCCACACTGATGATCTGTTGTTCGGAGAGACACCATGCCAATCAAATTCCGCTGCCCGAAATGCAACAGACTATACTCCGCGAAGGACGAAGACGCCGGAAAAGCCGCCAAATGTCGATGTGGAAACCGAATACGCATCCCTGTCGCCTCGAATCCAGCGGCAATCGATCAGCCGGTGGCTCAGGAAGCAGCCGCTGTGCGAAAGAACGACCAGACGCGGCAGGCCGGGCCAACTGGCGATGCAGCAAAGCGGGAAGACGCCAGGGCAGTGCCTACAGCGACGACAACTGGCCTCGCATCCTCATTCTTCGAGAGCTGGGGGCTATACTTCCAGAATATCGGCTCCGTCTGGGCATTCTCATTTGTTATCGGCTTTCGGGCAATCGGAGCGTTCTTTTCAGGCAAGATGCTCCAGATAGCGCTGGCTGCCACCGATTTCTTCGTCAAGCTCAAAGCGAAAGACCCATCGCCAAACCAGAATATTGACCGGCTGTGCTCTCTGAGCAACGAGCATCTCGGAATCGACGCGAAGAAGAACCGCAAGGAAATGTTCAAGGTGATGTCGCCCGCGATCCTCGTGGTGATGCTGTGCCCGATCGCGGCCGTCGTCGGTGCAATCACCCTGGGCTGGCTGGGCTTCTTTGGTGTGCTGCTGCTTGCCGCGCTGGTCTACTTCCGGGCGCTGACGATCTTGATGCTCAATGTCGGACTGTTCATCAAGTTTGGCCCGGGCGACATCGAGGCTCACCGCACCGAGATCAACTCGATTCTCAAGCAGTACACGATCCCCTTCGCATCCTATATGTGCCTATCAGCCGTCGCATCGTATGCAGGTCTGATCCTCTGCTGCATCGGGATCTTCCTCACGGCACCCTACATGGGCGTCGCCGGCTACGTCGGCATGATCAATATCCTCGGAATCCAGATCAGCGACATAGACAAGTTCTTCGAAGCAACCCAGGCAGGGTCGTGAATCAGCACCCACCGGCTGAGCCGGTCGGCGTTGATTTCGAGGGCGTTCTTGGCGTTGCGCGGCGTGACGAGCAGATTCGTGGCATGGCCCGATTGGCGAGATTGAACAAACGCTGCACCGGATCGTCCGTCCCGCCAAGCGTGGCCCCAAGCCCAAACGACGAGAGAAGAAATAAGTACGGTCTCCCCGGAAGAAGCCGTCAGTCCGGCTCGGGAGGCAGGATGCCTGCCAGATGGCTATCCACTTCCAAGTCGTAGGCGCACGCAATCCGAGCGACATGGATTCCAACCAAGGCTCGCAACTCACCCAGGGTGCTGTGGGGTTGAGCCTCATAGGGCGGTCCACAGCCTGACCTTGGGGATTGATTCACATCCCAGAACTTGCGACAGGCCGCCTGCATGGCGCGCAGACCCTCTCCCACGACAGAATCCCCAGGAACCTCCTTGAGGTCGTGGCTCAGCCGCTCACGCATGTCAAGAATGGATTGCGTGACGAATGAGCCTATCGCTATGTCATAGGGATCCCACAGAACCTGTTGCTGCGCAAGATGCTTCAGTACTTGCTTGGCCCCCTCTCGTTCCTCAGCGGGCGGCTCCCAGTCGATTCCACCAACGGGGGTCGAGATGCCTACCAGGCGAGCAGCCAGCTTGCATCCCTTCGGCTTCGTCTTCTACTCATATTCGAAGTCCTTCCTTCATTGTGATCTTATGATTCCTTTGCATCATCGTGCCTATCGCCGCACCAGCATTTGAAGCTCGCGTATGCCTCGGCAGCCCGGCGGAGGTTGCCCCTGTAGGAGAGATTGCCCGCCAGACTGATTAGCGGCTTGCGGCGATGCCAAAAGCTGCTGGCTACCCGGTGGAGAATGCGCGGCACGGAATAGAAGGTCTCGTTGCACGAGGTCATTTCCCGGATGATATCGTCCAGAGACAGGTGCTTGTACCGGGCCACCGGGTACGTCAGCGTGTAGTACTTCCAGTCGTGCGGGAACACATCGAGTGGAATGCGGCCCTGCGACCTCATCTGGCCCCACAGGCGTGTGCCGGGCAACGGTGTCAGAAACAGCACGTTGAGATTGTCCACGCCGTACTTGCGGG
>JAFGJR010000121.1 GCA_016928975.1 Sedimentisphaerales bacterium
ATGTGTTGCCTGATAACAACTACATCGGAATGTCGGCATCTTTTTTGTCAGCACAAAACGGCCTCAGGAATGGCTAAAGTCCACACTCTGTGAATGGGCCAAAGCCGGTCTCGACCTGGGACGCAACTACGAGGGCCCCGATTTCATGGCGGACATGCTGCCTGAGGACTGGTCGCACGGGAACGCCGTCGCCTGGTGCGGGCCGAACAAGTGGTACGATGCCGGAGATCTGCGTTTCCATCCCGACAACATCATCGCCGACTTCCGCTCACTGAACATCACGGTCATCATTGCCAGACACGATCACCCGGATGGCCAATGGAAGCAGGGGGATATCGTCTGGCGGCTTGGTCCGGACTATTCCACAGCCAGCGACAACTACAAGGTGGGTCAGATCATTGGCCAGCACCAGGCGCACATGATCCCTCGCGGCCTGCCCGGCGAAGGCAACATGCTGATCTTCGACAACGGCGGAGCGGCGGGCTACGGGGCGCTCATCCAGGGCTTGAGGGATGCGGAGGGCAATGCTCTCGGCTCGTGGCCCAATACCTTTCGGCTGTTCAGCCGGGTCATCGAGATCGATCCCACGACGAAACAGGTTGTTTGGGAGTACAAGCAGCCGAAGCTATCCGAGGACCGCGACGGCGACGGTAAGATTCTCGGCGACGAGAAGCTCTTCTTCAGCAATCTGATGTCAGGGATGCAGCGTCTACCAAACGGGAACACCCTTATCACCGAGGCCGACGTAGGACGCGTCTTCGAGGTGACTCCATCCGGTGAGGTCGTCTGGGAGTACGTCCCCACGTGGTTTGATGCGGAGGCTTTTATGGGCGTTGCTGTCTACCGCGCCTATCGCGTTCCCTATTCCTGGATTTCGCAGAGTACCCAGACGCTGGAGAGTGAGGTTCCAGTGACAAGGCTGTAGGGGTAAAGGATAGGAGCGAGTCTTCCAGTTCGAAGTGCCCAAGGGAATGCAGAACCTGTCCGTGAGAACCTATGGTGGCATGGGCAACTGCGACCTTTACCTCAAACAGGGCGCGGTCCCGACGACGTCAGATGCGGACTCTGCGTGCGGCCAACCGGGCGACGAGGATAGCGTTTGCTTTGGTCCTCCGTCCGGAACCTGGTCTGTGATGGTCCGAGGCGAAACGGCCTAAGAAGGCGTGGGGCATCGTAGCGGAGGTTCTGGCCTGATCGCGGTCGGGGAGGGCCCGGTTGCCGATCCGTTGAGAAGGCCACCACCGTCAGTACATTCGGAGAAAAGAAAGGGGAAACGATTATGCGACAGAGAACAAAGCCCTCGATTGTTGTGTGTGTGACATTGCTCTTACCCTCGCTTGCTCTGGGGCAAGCCTTCTGGCGCGGCGTCGACATCACGAACGCGGGTATGGCCCCCGAAGATATGGAGGCCATCCATAGCGCCATCGACAGCGTCGATTGGCTCAAACTGACGGATACCGCTATTGGTTTTCCGACCGGTGACGATGTCAACGATGCGCACCGTGGCCTGCGGATCTACGAGCCAGGCGAAGCCTGGGACGGATACACGCTGCTCAACTGCTTTGTGCCCACAGGGACAGACCCAAACGGCAACAATGTCCTGGTCGACATGCAGGGCAGGATCGTCAACGCCTGGATGATTCCGGGAGCCGGATTCTTTACGGCGGCCAAGCCGTTACCCGGTGGGCAGATCGTCGGCAACTGGGTCTATCCGGACATGGAAGGAGGCGGCAAGCTGACGCAGTTGAACTGGAATGGAGACATAATCAAGCAGTGGGAGACGATCGGTCACCATGATCACGAGCGGGAAGGCAGTCCAGTCGGCTATTACGCTCCCGGAGCCGAGCCGATGATCGAAGGTGGAAAGGTGCTGGTCCTGGAAGACACCTATCCCGATCCCAACCTGACCACGCGCGTCTCCAGAAAACCTCTGAAGGACGATCGAATCCGGGAACTGGACTGGGACGGTAACGAACTATTCCGGTGGCAGGCCTGGGAACACTTCGAGCAATTCGGCCTTGATGCGTGGGCCAGGGTTGGCCTCGATCAGGGACGATGTTTCATGGGGCCTGATTTTATGGCGGATATGCTGCCCGAGGACTGGACGCACGGCAACGAGGTCGCCTGGTGCGGGCCCAACAGATGGTATGACGCCGGCGATTTGCGCTTCCACCCCGAGAACATCATCGCCGACTTCCGCTCGTTGAACATCACGATCATCATCGCCCGGCACGATCATCCGCAGGGCCAGTGGCAAGAAGGGGACGTTATCTGGCGGCTCGGCCCGGACTACTCGACGGCCGGCGACGACTATAAGGTCGGACAGATCATCGGCCAGCACCACGCTCATCTGATTCCCCAAGGCTTACCCGGCGAGGGTAATATGCTGATCTTCGACAACGGTGGACAAGCCGGCTACGGTGCCTACATCCAGGGCTTGAGGGATGTGGAGGGCAACCCGCTTGGTACCTATCCCAATAGACTGCGCCTGTTCAGCCGCGTGCTGGAGATCAATCCGGTGACCAAACAGATTGCCTGGGAGTTCAAGCAGCCCAGGCCGTCCGAGGACCTCGATGGGGACGGCAAGATCCTTGGCAACGAGAAGCTCTTCTTCAGCAACCTGATGTCGTCGGCGCAGCGCCTTCCGAACGGCAATACCCTCATCACGGAGTCGGACCCTGGGCGTGTCTTCGAGGTCACGACCTCCGGCAAGGTTGTCTGGGAATATGCGCCGGACTGGCTCAAGCCCGGGGGACCTTTTGTCGCCTCGGTCTACCGCGCTTACCGCGTCCCCTATTCCTGGGTTCCGGAAGAACTGCGTGGCGAATAGTGCGTCTACGGCAGTGAGATGGCATCCTGGTTGCCCGGAATGGCGAGGGGATGCCACGCATAAATGAAGATCATGTACCGCGCGACATGCATAGGCGTTTGTGTCTGAGGATGTCCGCAAAGCAAGGAGGTCAGAAGATGGAACGAATACGTTATATCACATTTGGGTTGCTCTGGGCGTCTCTTCTAATGACGGGTGTGCTTCAAGCGCAGGAGTTCTTCTGGTGTGGCGGCGACGTCACGGCTCTGCTGGATCCGAATCAGACGGACGCTCTACAGACGGCGTTGCAGCAGGCTCATCGAACCATCAGTTGGGGCATGTTTGCCCGCGGCATGCGCAACGAGAACGAGACCCCGGTGACGGGCGTTGTCCGCTACGATCCGGCCAAAGCCTGGGACGGCTACACCTTGCTGTGCACCATGGGAGGTTACGTTGATCCCGACACGGGCGTCAATAACCCCGCCGTCCTCATCGACATGCAGGGCAACGTCATCAATGCTTGGCCCTTGACGTCCACACCGTCGAAGATCCTGCCGGGCGGGTACATCATCGGTCAGGAGGGCTTCCTCGGCTCTTCCGGCGGACAGACCTGTCCTCTGGTCCAACTGGACTGGGAGGGGAACAAGGTTTGGGAATGGCGTGGGATGCTCCGCAGTCCCGGCGCTGAAGAGAACTTCGGATGCCACCATGATTTTCAGAGGGAAGGGAGCCCCGTGGG
>JAFGJR010000122.1 GCA_016928975.1 Sedimentisphaerales bacterium
CGTCGCCGACCTCGCTGACGCCGAACCGGCCTCCGATGCTGAAGCACTTTGTCGGCAGTCCCGGATCACCCAGCGCCCAGCGGGCGATGTCCATCTCGTGGGGACCCTGGTTGCCGATGTCGCCGTTGCCGGTGTTCCAGACCCAGTGCCAGACGTAGTGCAGATCCGTGCGACACAGCGGGACCATCTCGGCCGGGCCGCACCAGAGACTGTAGTCTACGCTCGCCGGCACCGGCTTGGGCCCGTTCGTTCCGTGGACGATCCCGTTGGTGCCGGGGCCGCGGCCTTTGTAGCAGAACCCGCGCACCCACTGGATGGCCCCGATATTGCCCTGGCGGATCCACTCGAAGGCCTCTTTGTGGGCGCCGGAGGACCGTTTCTGGGTACCGATCTGGACGATGCGGTTGTACTTGCGTGCGGCCTCGACCATCTTGCGGCCTTCCCAGATCTCGTGGCAGGCGGGCTTTTCGATGTAGACGTCCTTGCCCGCCTGGCAGGCCCAGACCGTGGTGAGGGCGTGCCAGTGGTTCGGCGTGGCGGAGGTGATCGCGTCGATCTCCTTGTTGTCCAGGAGCTTGCGCATGTCCGTGTAGGTCTGGAGCTTGACGCCTTTGTCCTTCTCGAAGCCGGCGGCCCGTCGCTCGACGTGATCGCGGTCGGCGTCGCAGATCGCCACGAGGCGGACGCCTGGGATCCTGCTGAAGTAGCCCATATGGCCGCCGCCCTGGCTTCCGACGCCGATGATGCCCAGGCGGATGTCGTCGTTGGCCCCGAGCACGCGTGCGGTCGGACCGGCCATTGCCAGGCCGGCGCCCACGGCCATCGAACTGCGGATGAAATCCCGACGTGTGAACTTGCTCATTGTCTGACCCTTTCCAGTGATGATTGGTCGTAGCATGGGCATCTTGCCCATGAGTCGCAGGGCCATCCTGGCCCTGCATTCAGCGGCGGGACGCCCGTGCTACTGTCCGCCTGCATATTCACGGTATAGTTCCACCACTTTGCCTTGTTTGTCATCGCCTGTGTGGAAGTAGAAGCGATACTTGAACGTCGCGCTCTGTCCGGCCGGAATCACGAGATTGCCCGTGCCGGCGGGCTTGCGTTCGAAATCGTGGATGCCGAACGGATTGGCGGAGAACAGTCCGTAGTCGCGCACGTGCCACCAGGTCGGGTGCCGCGGGTTCGACGGGTGGTCGAAGATCGCGATGCCGACGATCCCGCCGCCGACCGGCCCGTAGTAGTCGCACCAGGCGGCCCGTTTGCCCCAGGTGGCGCCGTCCGCCAAGCCTTCGCTGTTGATGATATGTCCCTGGCCCACCTTGCCCTTGAGCCGCAGGGTCGGAGTCAGGCGAATGGCCATCGACCCTTCCTTCGTGTCGCCCATCGTGACCTGGCCTTCGGAGGCGTGGATCGTGACCTCGAAGTCCATCATCGTGCCCTCGGGGCGGCTGTGGAAGCGGTGCGTCCGCGTGTCGGTGCAGATGAGCTTGCCATCCGGGGCGACCCAATTGTTCCGGGACTTGATGACGCCGACTTTCGGCCCGGAGCTGATTTCGAGGAACTTGTCGTGGACGATCCTGCCTTTGCCGTCGGCCCAGAAATCGACGCCGTTGACGTCGCCGTGCGTGTACCAGAGCGACTTGTGGTGCGGGTGGTCGCGCTCCTCGTCGGGCCCGCCGTCCGCGATCGGCCAGTGCCGCACGACCGGTGCGCCCGTCGGGCCGATCACCGGGTAGAAGTAGGGACGGATCACGTCCTTCATGCAGTACTCGGTGAACAGCTTGCCGTCGATTTCCACGGTCACCTTCTTGTCGTGCTCGGTGATCTTGACGCCTGCGGCGCCGGGCTTGGAGGCCGTCCGGGCCTTGGTCACCATTTGCTCGAACACCTCCCGCTGCTCGGCCAGGGCTTTGACCCGGTCGGCCGGTTCGGTCCGGGCCTCCATCAGCACCCAGCCGTCATAGTCCGTCGCGACGAGTAGATCGATCAACTGCTGATATGGATAATCGCCGAGGTTCAGTTCGCGGACGTGCACCGTGTCGCCGAACCGCGAGCGCACGAGGTTGAAGTTGTACTCGAGGCCCTGGCCTTCGAGATCCTGCGAGTTGCAGTTCCAGCAGACGCCGACGTTCGGGTGAGTGGCCACGTCCATAATCGCCTTGATCGTGGGCAGCAGGGAGCATCCGCCATGGACCTCCAGACGAATCTTCTGGTCGTAGTCGGCCGCGAATTTGCCCAGCTCGTTCAGCGACTCGCCGATCTGCCGGATGGTCTTCTCGTACGGCACACCCTTGGGCAGGTCGTTCGGCTTGACCTTGACGCCCGACCCGCCGCAATCGTGCGACAGCTTGATGTACTCCTTGGCCCCGGCGATGTCCTTCGCCAGCCGGTCACTCTCGGGGTAATGAAAGGCGAAATTCGTGCCCATCCCCACCAGGACCAGGCCGCTGTCGGCAAAGCGGGCCTTGACCTCCCGTCTCTGGGCCTCGGTCAGGTTCGATTCCACCTTGTGGGCGTGGTCCACACGCAGCTCAACGCCGGTCACGCCGGTCTTCTTGCAGTTCGCAATCAACGTCGGCAGGTCCCAGTCCCGGCCCCACAGGTACGTGCAGAGCCCGAACTTCATCTTCGAACCCGAATTGCCGGCCAGCACCATCACCTCACTCAGCGGACCGGCCGCCAGCACTCCTGCCCCCAACGCTGCTGAACTCCTGAGAAACTCCCGACGCGTGCTCTGAACCTGGCTCATGCTGCCGCCTTTCCGTAAACGATGTGCCCCAAGCGAGAACGACGCATCTCCTGCGTCTCCGTCCATTTCCGTCGTGACCATGACACCTGCCGATCGATCGAATCGCCGCTGCCTGTACGATCCCCCGCGACACCTTGCCCATCCTCGAACGGCGTCAGTAAAGACGAATTATCCGCCTGGAGAATTGCACTGTCAAGGCAAAATCGACACACGCATGGACGTGACAGGATATACGAAACACCAAGCTCAGACGTGGTACATGCGAGGACGACCGCTGGCGCGGAAGTTGCGGCGGCACATGGACCTGGGAATGTCGAGAGAATCCTCTAAACGTTTCGTCTGGAGTGTGCGTCTACTGTAGTAGAATCCACTCACTGTGGTACGGCCGGAACACAGCACGAGGGTAGACGAAGTCAGGAAAAGTGAGGACGGCGAAGCACACCCGCTCGTCGTCGAAACGGCGTGAGTCTATGTTGGGAGGAACAACCATGAAAGCGGTACTCTGTCTGATCGTTCTGGGCGTTACAGCGGCAGCATCGGCCGCCACATTGACAGGCAACGAACTCATATTGCTGCGAATGATTCTGCGCCAGGGGATGGCGGAAGAGGTGGCGGCGGCCGATCCGAACAATCCGTCGGCGGTGCATACCGTCGATCCGTTGCAGATGGCGTTGTTGGACATGCCGCAAGTGCAGGAGTTGCGTCCCATCGTGAATGATCCTGCGCAAGCGTTGCCCCTGAAGCTCAATGCCGCGCGGGCGCTGGCCTACTTCGGCGACCCCGGAGGCACGCAGTTCCTGTCAGGCACCGTAGAGGGACTGTCTCGGTCGTTCTCCAGGACTCCGGCGCGAAGCCATGCCGGCCTGGCGCTGTTGTACCTTGGATACGACTTGCCCCCGGATTTCGCTTTCAGCAAGTTGTCGCCTACCTTGTACCCGGAGCTGGACGCATTTCTGGCCAAGCCGTCGGAGTGGCCGTCGGTTGGGTCGCCGTACCGGCTGGAGGAGCTCCAGGCCGCCATCCGGCTGCACTTCGGCAGCAGCGATCCGGTGCAGGTGCGCGGGCCTCTGTCGGTCGTGACGATCGAGCAGGAGTCGCTGGCGACCGTGCTGCGCGAGGCGTCGGAGCATCCGGATCACTACCTCCTGAGAGTCCCGTTCGGCAATCGGGCGCATGAATGGGAGGAGTTCAAGGACGAGGTTCGCACGACCGATGATCTCTACCATTTCATCCTGGGCAATCCCGCCTCCGAGGCCCAGCCGGGCACGGAGGGGTACGCGTCGATCCGCGAGGGTCAGGTCGTGGCTGTGATCCTGACCAAGTCTCCGCGGCTGACAGAGGCGGACGTGCTGGCGTTCGACGATTTCGCCGGCCGGCTCGACCTCGATTGGAACATCCTGAATTCCGACCCGTCCCACTGGTCGCTGTCCAGGGTCCCTGGCGCCCTGACGATCACCACGCAGGACGGCACGTTCGTTCGCGCCCGCCGGGATTACAGGAATGTCTTCCTCGTGAATTGTCCCGCCGCACCCGGACAGGACTTCCAGGTGACCACGTGCCTTCTGTCCTTCGCGCCGGCCGCCATGTGGAACCAGGCGGGCCTGCTGCTGTGGAATGACGACAACCAGTATCTGAAGTTCAATTACGAGTTCTGCAATGACCCGCTGGGGTCGCCCTTCGCCCTGCGCATTCACACGCTGGCCGTCGAAGGGGGCGGCAGCCCGGTCTATACGTGGTATGCCGCGGAGCAGAATCCCCAGAGACTCTGGCTGCGAATCGTCAAGCGGGGAGAGTACTGCGATCTGTTCACCAGCACGGACGGGCAATCGTTCGCGCCGCCGACTGTCTTGGCAACAGACGGCGGGCCGGCCGACAATCGGGTCTACTGTGGCAACGGCGCCGTCCAGTACACAGGGCTCTACGCCGAGAATGGCTCGGCAGACGGCGCCACGCCGGTCGATGCCTCCTTCGACTTCTTCGAGGTCCGGGCGCTCCCGGCCGGACCTCAATGATCCCCGACCTGCCTCGTCGCTCCCCGAGGACACGGGGGGTGACGACCGGCTCTCCTGAGAAACTGACTGCACCAAATGGTGGGTGCCATGTCTACGCCCCGTAGACATGTTCCCTCGGATCGGCAAGGCATGCTTACGAGGCGTGAGCATGGCGCCCAAAAGGAGAGACCCGGTTTCTTCCCGACATCGGCCGCGAAGCGGCTGACCGACTCGATAGGAAATACGCAGGGCTGCGCGACGTTGGCGCAGCCTTGCGTATTGTACAGGCAGACAGTCTACTCGCCTGTATACCCGGGCCCAGCCACCCGGATGTCGTCGATGTACAGCGAGCCGGCACCGCCCGGGGCCGGGTTGTTGCGGTCTCCGACGCCGAGGTAGATTTTCCTGACCGTCGCGACGTGTACGCCGGCCGAAGTGAACTCGGTGATCGGGATTTGCCAGGCGATCCACTCAGCGGAGCGCACGGCCTGTGGATCAGGATTCACTGCCGCGCCGGAGTTGCCGGCCGTATCCTCAACCACGGCGTACAGATGGGCCGGACTGTTGCTCGGAACGCCGCGGACGTACAGCCACAGGGTATCGAGGTTGTTGACCGTCCAATCCGACGTTGCCACGGTCCGCTCCGCTTCCGAATAGTACGGGGCATCGGCATTGTCGTATGCCATCGGCAGGGATTGTCTGCCGGTGTGGACGACGGTGCGTTCCGCAAAGGGCGGTTCCACGTGACCGACGGTCGAGCCGGTGCCGTTGCCCTGGACGACCTCGGGCTCGGTGTAGCCGAAGCCGTCGAGCCAGGTCTGGAAAATGCGATAGGGCGAATCGTCCGTGTAGCTTTCGAAATCGTCGACGACGAGGAAATCAGCCGTCGTGAAGCTCCAGACGGCGCCTTTCCAGGGGCTATCCGGACTGGCGTCATTGACCTCGTCCACCCTCCAGTAGTAGGTCTTGTTCCACTCCAGGGTGCCTGGATCGTAGGTGGCGTCCGCCTTGGCCGTGCGGCCGCGATAGATGTCCGCGCTGGCGGCGGTGGCTTCCGCGACCGCCACAGCGTCCTGGCCGAAGTACACCTCATGGTGAGCCGCGCTCGCGGAGGCAATCCAGCGCAGTATCGGCGTCTGGGGAGTGTTCACAGCCGTGTTCGCCGGATAGGGACCCGTGGCCCGCCCGGGTAGCTGCAATGGGCCCGCCGGGATGATCTGTCTCGGGATTGACGCACTTTGCCAGGACAACTGGGCCAGCGCGCTGCCGGTGCTGTCGTACCATTCCATGCGAATCGAGTACACCTGGCCGGCCACGAGGTCCATCCGGACCCGATTGTCGGTCGCGCCGTGTTCCGTCCAGTTGTCGATGACCAGCCAGCCGTCGATCCAGAGCCGAATGCCGTCGTCGCTGGTCGTGATGAGCGTGTAGGTTTCTCTCAGAGGCGCCTCCAGATCAGCCGTCCATCGGGCGCAGACCCTGTCGCTGAACCCGCCGGCGACGACTCCTGTGCCCCAGTTGTGGTCGATGGTCTCCTCGATCTGCGTCAGCACAGGCGCGCCGCCGGGAGCTGTGCCGGCGAAGTACTGGGCCTTGACGCCGCCGCCCGGGCCGATCGTGGTGAAGCTCCACACTGCGCCGGCGTGCACTGTGTCCTCCATGTCGTGCTCGTCAACCCGCCAATAGTAAGTGGTGTTCTGCACGAGCGGGCCTGGGTCATACTCGGTGGTGATCTGACTCCGTTGGAGTGTGCCCGGTTCGCCGGCCTCGACCGCAGCCCGGTCGGTGCCGAAATAGACATCGTGGGAGAAGGCGTTCATACCGGCTGTCCAGGTCAGCTTGACTTCCAGACTCACCCATTTGGCCTGGTTCCAGGGCCGGGGATCGTGCGCCGCGGCGGGCATGGCCGTGAACGACCACACGTCACCCGTGTGAGTCGCGGCGCCGCCCGCTTCGATTTCGTCGATCCGCCAGTAGTAGGTCACTCCGGGCGTCAGGCCGGGCCCGTACCAGTAGTTGGTCACCGACCGGCGGCCCAAGTACTCGAGCGAATCCGGCGACGTGCCCAGGTATACATTGTGGAGCACTGCTTTGAGCCCTGCGCCCCACGTGAGCAACGGGGTCATCACATCCTTGGCCCCATCGGGCGGGTCGGGCCTGTACGCCTTGCCGGTGAGAGGGGCTGCGGTCAGCGTCGTCACGCCGGGATTCCTGCGGTCGTAGTCCAGGTCGAAATACCCCTTGCCGTCATAAGCAGTGATCTGGCCGCTGTTGATGAATCCCTGGATGTCCGTGGTTCGGTCACCGTCCAGCAGGAGGGTGCCTTCCGCGACGTCGATCAGACCGACGGCGGTCATGCTGAGCCCGGCGCTGCCGACGTGGTACGTGCCACCGTGCAGGTAGAGTTGCCCGGCCTTCCCGGTGGCCGTCGGGATGACCAGTCTGCCGGCGCTGACGGAGCCGCCGGTCATGATCCAGGTCCCCGATCCGCCACCCCAGCCGAGCTCGTGCTCGTTGACGACGGTGATGACGCCGCCGCTCATGGTGAACGTGCCGTGGGAGCCGTCGCCATCGCCCCACCAGATCCAGTCGGCGATCTCCAGTGTCCCGCCAGTCATGGTCATCGTGGGCTCGCCGGCGACCTCGCACGCCAGACCGAGGATCTTGGCTTCCATCCCGTCCTGGATGATGGGGCCGTTCGGCGCTGCGGCGGCCGGCACGTCGATGTAGACCTCGTCAGCGACGGTGGGGACCTGCTTGCCCTCCCAGTTGTTCGGATTGCTCCAGAGCTTGTCGCCGCCGGCGCCGGTCCAATGGATCGTGGCGGCAGATGCCGTGGCACTCAGAATCAGGATGAGCGCCGTGGAGTAGATCGGTTTCTCGTACATGAGGGTCCTCCTTCACTGAAATCCAATACAGTCTGCCCCGTGTCTCGGGCACAACGTGAATCTCTCCGAAGATGGCTCGGACTCCAAAATGAGAACCGGATCCCGATCCGTCCATCATAGCGGACCGCCCTGGCGAATTCAAGCAGGATTTCTCGCTCGCGATCCGCAGGCGTCCGCCGGGCGATCCTTTTCCTCGACGGCCTGGCGCTGGCTCAGTCCGTGGTCCGTTCCGGCCTTGACAAACCCTGCTGTGCGTCTACAATCAAGATCTATGGCTGAACATCGCCCTCGCAAGAAGAAGAGACACAATCCGTTCCTCGATTGGCTGCTCTATGTCGGCGTGCGGCTCCTGGTCGTGTTCCTGTCTCTGTTCCATATCGAGACGAATCTGCGATTCGCTCGTCTTCTGGGCCGTCTGTTGTGGCGGTACTATCATCGGGGGCGCCAGCGGGCGCTGGACAATCTTCGCGCCAGCTTTCCGGACAAGAGCGAGGACTGGATCTGGCAGACGGGCCGGCGGAGCTTCGAGCATCTGGTCATGCTCACCGTCGATATCCTGTTCACCCCACGCCTGGTCACCCGGGACAGTTGGCGGCGTTATTCCCGCTTTGTCAAGGGCGAACGCATCAAGTGGATGATGAAGGAGGGCAAGGGGATGCTCCTCGTCACCGGTCACTACGGCAACTTCGAGATCGGTGGCTACATGATGGGAGTGTTCGGGTTTGATGCCTACAGCGTCGCCCGGCCGCTGGACAACAAGTATCTCAACCGCTACTTGTACGGCGTCCGGCAGCGCCGCGGACTGAAGCTGATCGACAAGAAAGGGGCCGCCAGCCTCCTGTCCGAGGTGGCCGGCACCGGCTGCACGCTCGGCTTCATCGCCGACCAGGACGCCGGCAAGAAGGGCATCTTCGTGGACTTCTTCGGCCGAAAGGCGAGCACGTACAAGAGCATCGGCCTTCTGGCCATTACGTACAACCTGCCTATCGCAGTCGGCAGTTGCCGCCGGGTGGACAATCGGTTCTTCTTCGAGTTCAAGCCGACCCGGCTGATCTTGCCGCAGGACTGGGCCGACAAGGAGGACCCGCTCCTGTGGGTCACCGCCGAGTACACCAAGGGTATTGAGGAGGCCGTGCGGGAGGACCCGACCCAGTACTGGTGGGTGCACCGCCGCTGGAAGACGCGACCGAAAGGGGAGGTCCCCCAGGACGGCAAGATCCGGGTTGCGATCATGAAGCGGTCTCCGCACGCCCACATCCTGCCCTCGGAGGGTCCGAACGATCCAGGTCACACCCCCGCGCACCCGAGTGCCGAACCGCATGATTCTCCTGCCATACCGGCCACGGAGAAGGTACAATAGCGACAGCAGGATCGATGAGCCGTCGGGACCCGATCGCGCAGATGTGCCAGCCCGACGTGGTGATCCACGACGAGATCCTTCGGATGATCGACGAAATCCGCTTCTGCGACCGTGCCGTCCAGCCATGACGGCGCAAGTGCTTCGGTCACACGGAGCGGGCGCCGATCCAGAAGCCGGCGACGTACGTGCCGATGGCGCCGCCGAGATTGGCCAGCGCGACGACCAGCAGGATGCGGGTCACAGGATTGGTCCAGAATCCCTTGATCGTCGCAATCGCGTCGGGCAGGTTCTCCAGATCGCTGACCTTGGGCCTCTTGATGAACGCCTGCACGAGTCCGGCCACCCAGCCGGCGGCGATCAGCGGATGCAGGGTCGTGATCGGGGCTGCCAGGAACGCCGATGCGATAGTCAGCGGGTGCGCGAAAGCCAGGGCGGCGCCGATGGCGGACAAGCCGCCGGTGACGAGAATCCAGATGTAGACGTTCTCAAAGCCGTGCGAGGCGCCCTTCGTGAAGCCATAGACGAGCAGCGCGACGATCAACAACGGCACGCCCCAGCCGATAATCTTCGGCCAGATCGATTTGGGCGGCAGCGTGGTCAGCTCCCGCAAGTCATGCTCCTGCTGAATCTGCTCCTTGATGCCGCTGACGTGGCCGGCTCCGACGACGGCGACGACGGTCTGCCCGGCGGCGCTGCGGATCTTCTGAGCCAGGTACGTGTCGCGTTCGTCGATCAGACGCCTCTTGATCTCTGGGAACTTGCCGGCGAACTCCGCCATCACGCTTTCCAGTTGGTCCTTCTGCTTGAGGATCTCGATCGTGTCCGCGTCGATCTCGTCATGCACGAAGATCCCCAGCGTGAGCTGCATGGCGAGCTTGAGCTTGCTCCAGAACCCCAGGTATCCCCAGACCCGCTTGAGCGTGATCTCGATGTCGCGGTCGGCCAGGACGAGCTGGGCCTGGGTCTGCTCGGCCATGCGGATGCCTTCAATCATCTCGGCCCCCGGCTGGATGCCGAGCTTCTGGCCCAGCCGGCGGTAGAACGAGGTCATGATGAGTTGGGCCAGGAGAAATGCGGCTTTCTTCTGCCGGATCACCTTGAAGATGTCCATCTTGCTCCAGGCGTCCGCCTGGGTGATGGCCTGGTGCCTCGATTTGCACAGCTCCACGCACACCGTCTGCGGGTGCACCTGCTCGACCGTCGTGCGGACATCCTGCACGCTCTCCTGCGACAGGTGGGCGGTCCCCACCAGGTACACGTCTTTGTCATCCACCTTCACGTGGCAAACACGCTCCGGCAGCGAAACACCATCTGTCATAACCGTCCTGTAGCCTGAATCCAGATCACCATAGAATAAGTCAGCAGGGGATTATACGCGATCACGCACCGATTGCGAAAGGATTGAGCCGCATTGCCAGCCACGTTTCTCGCACTGGTTGGGGTTTCTGTCAGCCATACACTCGGGACTTGTCCCCGCGTACGGGGGCAGTGTCGGTGGGGGAGGGCAGAATTCCGGCCAAGACCGGTGGACGAGACGGGGGGAATATGGTACACTGAATGCTCGGCTGCGACGGGGCGGGCAGGCTCCGTCGAGGCCAGGACCATCCATGGACTGGGGCGCCGTTGAGGAGGACATACGAAGTGTGGACGAGGGCTTGCCGGCCATTCTGGCGGCCACCACCCGATGACAACGGGAGAGTCATAGACAGTACGAACAGAGTTCTTGGAAAGGATGGGAAGATGAATGCTCGCAGATTGATCGTGACGGTATCCGTGCTGCTGGTGACATGGAGCGCCGTGGAGGCGGCCAGCGTCTCGTGGATCGAGGGGACCACCTCGCCGACGAAGTGGGCGATCGAGCCGTCGAACCCCGGCACGTCGGATACCATCACGTTCTCCGGCCCAACGCGGGTCTACTCCAACTCGTGCGAGGCGGAGCGCAGCCTCGGCGGCACGCCGCAGTTGTCGGTGGACTCCGTGTCCAGAGTCATCACGCTGTGGTTCCAGGGTCCCGTGCCGAGCGTGTGCACGGCGGACTATAGGCCGGTAGCCGGCCTCGAAGGGGACTTCGGCCCGTTGCCCGCAGGAGATTGGACGTTTGTCAGCCTGTCCAGGGAGTTGAACTTCGAGATCCGCTTCACAGTCGCGGGCAAGGTGACGCATCACGTGGACGGCGATGCCCCCGGGCCGCTTCACGATGGCAAGACGTGGGCAACCGCCTTTCTGACCTTGCAGGATGGCCTCGCGGCCGCGGCGGGCGGCGATGAGATCGTCGTCGCCGAAGGCACCTACACGCCGGACCGCGGCGACGGCATCGCGCTCGGGGACCGCCAGGCGAGCTTTGTGCTCAAGGACGGCCTCACCGTCAAAGGCGGCTTTGCCGGCTATGGCCAGCCCGATCCCGATGCCCAGGATGTCAATGCGAACAGGACCGTTCTGAGCGGCGACCTCGAGGGCAACGATCTGTGGCGGCTCCTGAACCGCGACGACAACAGTTATCACGTGGTCACCGGGTCCGAGGGCACCGCAGGCGCCACGCTGGACGGCCTGTTCATCGTGAATGGCAACGCGGATGGGATGTTCCCGAACGAGCTGGGCGGCGGGTTGTACAATCCGGGCGGCGCCCTGAAGGTCGTCAATTGCACTCTTGAGGGCAATAGCGCGGCCTTTGGCGGCGGCATCCTGAACCTCGGGGCCGAAATCACGCTGGTCAACACCCAGTTGATCGGCAACCGGGCCTTCCTGTCGGGTGGCGGCCTATACAACTGGGAAGGCAGCGCTACCCTGCACAATTGTCGCGTTGTCGGCAATAGCGCTGATCGTGCGGCGGAAATGGGCGGCAGCGCCGTCGACAACCTGACGGGGAGCCTGACGGTGCTGGATTCGACAATTGCCGACAACCTTTCTCCCAACGGCGGTGCCATCCACAGCTTCAGTTGGGATTCGCATGCCGGCGGCGCGGTCCGGATCGTCAACAGCATCCTCTACAACGGCGGCCGTGAGGTCTTGAGCGACGATATGGCGGCTGTGAGTATCTCCTACAGCGACGTTCAAGGTGGCTCGCTGGATGCGGGCAATATCAACGCCGCGCCGTTGTTCGTGGCGCCGGGCGGTTGGAGCATCGAGGGCGAGTGGATTGATGGTGATTACCATCTCCAGGCGACCTCGCCGTGTATCGATGCGGGCAACGATGCGGATGTCCCCGCCGATGTGGCCGATCTCGACGGCGACGACGATGTGGCCGAGCCACTTCCCGTCGATCTCGGTGGGACGACGCGCATCCAGGGCAGCCGGGTGGACATGGGCGCGTACGAGCAACTGGCGAGCAAGCCGGTGCCCGGGTTCGCCGGCGAGCTGACGTTCCTCTTCACTGGAAACGGCAGACAGGGCGTGCTCACCGTCGATTCCGTGTACCCCGATACCTTCACGGGCAGTCTGACGCTCGGCGTTGAAACCACCGTGAAACTGCAACTCGTGGTGGACGTCATAGCGACCTCCTCCGCTGGCGGCAGATGGACGGGATGGACGGTCCCCGATACGGTCAGTCCGCCCAGCGGGACCGTGACGCTATGGGTCAAAGGCGAGGGCCTGAACCTCACGGCTCTGCCCTCCGATGCCAAGAGCGTCCAGGTGGCGGAGGCGGAGCTATCCGCCATCCTCGTTCCATAACGCGTACGCCTTGACAGTCCTGAGAATCAGCGAAAGGGCCCGGCAACGTCCAACGGGCAGCGAGCTAGGCCCTTTCTTCTTCTGTACGCGGCGCGCGGGTGATTCCGTTTGGCGGGACCGTCTGAATGTGCTACAGTGACCGACAATGAATGCAGAAGATGCGGGTATAGGTCGCGAACCGGAGGCGTCGGAATCGCGGGAGACGCCGCTGTGCCTGCGATGTCTGCGCCCGGTGGACCCTCACGCCTACTACTGTCCCAATTGCGGCGAGGCAACCGGCCAGCTCACGCCGTATATCCCGTTCGTCAACATTCCCTGGCAGGTCGACATCTGGGGGCAGATGTGGCGGCAGGTGTGGTCCCCGCGTGTGTCGATCCCCGGTCGCATCTTTCGCCTTCTTATGATCGTCTGGAATGTCCCGATTCTGTTGGTTGGCTTGATCCCCGCTCTGTGGCGCAGACCGCAGGAACAACAGAATCCGCCCGCTACCCACCTGGATGATGAAAACGATTCAGCCTCCACCTGATGCTCACCTTGAGTCGACGATGGCCTGGTGAGCGAGGGCTTCGAATTGGTCGTTCAGCGTAGCCTTGCCGGAGGGGGACAACTGCGCCATACAAACACCGACCATCTTCTGGACTGGGTCCACGAAGAACGTCGTGTACCAGAAGCCGCCCCAGCGGTACGCGCCGACACTGGTCAGCTCACCCCCTCGCAGGGTCCGCGTGACGCCGAAGCCCAGGCCGAAACCCGAATCACTCTTCAACTCGCCGACCTGATCGGTCGTCATCATTTCCACGGTCGTCGGGCTAAGCAGGCGAACGCCATCCAGCTCGCCGCCGTTCAGGAGCATCTGCGCAAACCTCGCGTAGTCCGAGATCGTCGAGCACAGTCCGCCACCGCCGGAGAAGTATCGCCGGGGGCCTTCGCATGGGTATGTCACCGAGCAGACAAATGGCCCTTCGCCGATCACGCCGTTGCCCAAGCGTATCAGTGTCCCGTTTGGGTCGGGGGCGTATACGGCGGCCAACCGACCGAATTTCTCCGGCGGCAGGAAGAAGCAGGTGTCCTTCATCTGCAAGGGCTCGAAGATCCGCTTGCGGAGGAATTCGTCGAACGACATGCCGGAGGCGACCTCCACCAGCCGTCCGAGCACATCGACCGACAGACCGTACGTCCATGCCTCGCCGGGCTGATGCACCAGCGGAATCCGGGCGAGTTTCTTCATATCGTCGCCGAGCAGGTCTTCATCCTGCAACAGGCCGTGCGTGATGCCCGCCTCCTTGAGTTTGGGCCCCACGCGGGGGTCCCACTGGTATGTCAGACCGGAGGTGTGCGTCAGCAAATGGCGGATTGTGATCTCTCGCTTGGCTGGCGCGATTTGCTCCTGCGAGCCTTGACCGCCAGCCAGGACCTTCGCCGCCCTGAACTCCGGGATGAGCCGCGAGATCGGGTCCTTGAGCTGAAAGCAGCCCTCCTCATACAGCATCATCACGGCTACGCTCGTGATCGGCTTGCTCATCGAGGCGATCCGGAAGATCGTGTCCGGACTCATCTCGGTCTTCTGCTCCCTGTCCCGCATACCCACGCTCCGGAGGTACGCCACCTTGCCGTCGCGCACGACGATCGCGATTGCGCCGGCCAGCAGGCCGTCGTCGACGTGCCGGCGCATCGCGGCGGTGATTCGATCCAACCGCTGGGCCGATAGTCCGACCGACTCCGGCGATGCCGTCGGCAGTCCCTGTGCGTACCCCAACGGGGCCATCGCGATCAATACCGCCAGAGTCCACAGGATCGTAGCTCTTCGTCTCATGCGTCCATACCTCCATCAACTGTCAATCAGCCAAACAAGGTCCGTCCACGCCGGCATTGTCGATCCAACCGCCGCCCAACGCAAGCGAAATGCCCGGTCGCCGGTCTGGTCATGCCTTGGCCTGTCCGAATCAACACCGTCAGACTGTAGAGACGCAAGATCTTGCGTCTCTACGGGCGCTGCGACGAGCGGGGTCGTCCGGTTCTGAACCGGGCGGTGTGACATCGGGATCTCTCGCCGCAACTGGTTGCTGGCGCAAGACTTCTGGATTGCCGCGCGGATTTTTCTTTCTTTTTCCTTTACCTGCGATTACAGAAGTGATAGATTCATCTATATTACGGACGTAATTTGATGAGAGGCAATGATGCGAAGGTTACCCAGGATCTCAGATGCGGAGTGGTTGGTGATGCAGGTGCTATGGTCGAGGCCGGGCAGTACGGCCGAAGACGTGGTCGGGGCGCTCCAGGGCAAAGTCACCTGGAGTGATCGCACGATCCGGACGCTACTGAACCGGCTGCTCCAGAAGAAGGCCCTGAAGTACGAGAAGGAGGGCCGCAAGTACCGTTATTTCCCCGCCGTCAATCGGGAACAGTGCATTCGACAGGAGAGGCGTTCGTTCGTGCATCGCGTGTACGGCGGCACGGTCACGCCGATGCTGGCCGCCTTCATCGATGACGCCCGGCTCTCGCCCGAGGACATCAAGGAATTGAAGCGGATGCTCGACCGGAAGGGGAAAGGGTGATGGCGCATCCCCTCACCATGCATCTGCAGCCGTTCTTCCTGTGGCTCCTGCACACAAGCTGGCAGGCCGCCATCCTGGTTTGCCTGATCCTGCTCATTCAGAAAGTTCTGGGCCGGTGGATCGGCGTTCGGGGGCGCTACTGGCTGTGGCTGGTGCTGGTGATTCGCATGGCGATGTTCTGGACGCCGCCAAGCGCGGTGAGCGTCTATAACCTCCTGCCCACGCCATGGGCAGAAGGATACAAGGTGGCCGCCACTCCTAAGGCGGGCAAAGTCGGGCCGGCTCTTGCAGCGACGGACGGCTCTTATGCCACAGGAGGGTATGGCAAGGCCGGCCCGGCGGCTTACGACCCACAGGAGCCCTCGGCCGCGACCGGGCTGATGTCGCAGGCGAAGCATTGGCTGACGCGGTGGGACACCCTCTTGTTCCTGTTTTGGCTGGCCGGCGCCTGCATACTGACCGGTCACATCGTCGCCAACCACATCCGTCTACGGCGGCTCGTCCGGCACGAACCGCTCGTGACCGACAGGCAGATTCTCGACCTGCTCGAAGACTGCCGGAGCCAACTGAGGATCAGGCGTGCCGTCGCGGTGGTCGCCACGGACCAGATCGGCAGTCCGGCCCTGTTGGGCTGCCTGCGACCTCGCTTGCTGCTGCCTCACGACACGATCGCGAAACTGAGCCATCAGCAGCTCCGCCACGTCTTCCTGCACGAGCTGGCCCACCTCCGTCGCGACGACATCGTCATGGGCTATTTGGCCACGCTCTTACAGGTCCTGCACTGGTTCAATCCGCTGGTCGCCCTGGCCTTCAAACGGATGCGGGCCGACCGGGAGATGGTCTGCGACGCCCTGGCCCTGTCTGTGCTGCCTCCCGAGGAAACCCGCGCATACGGCCACACCATCATCCATCAGATTGAGCGATTGCAGGCGTCCCGGCCTCAATGGATGCTGGCCGCCCTGTCCGGCGACAAAGCCCGAATCAAGCAGAGGATCGCTATGATCGCCCAGTTCCGCAAAGAGACGTTCCGCTGGTCGCCACTGGCGGTCTTGATCCTGGCGCTCCTTGCCTGCACGGGTCTGACGGACGGGCACGCCGACAGTTATACCCCGAGCGGGCCGGGTGAGTCGGCTGCGGTGACTTGGGACGCCTATGCCCGAAGCGACCTGCCGACGACGCACCAGGACAAGCACGCGAACATCCAGCGGGCCTGGATCCGCAGCAGACTGACGGGTGCCTACCTGGTGGTGGAGGGAGAGAAGGTCGTCTGCAATGCGGCCGAGCCAAGCGAGGCAGGCCTGTGGGAGTACCGCTTCGATGTTGTCTCCAACCGCCCTGAGACCGCTGTGTACCTATACTCGGTTGCCGCGCGCAAGTATCTGACCTCGGACAAACAGGGAGACCTTGCAGTGAACGCCAACGAGCCGGACGAGAGGGCCCGCTGGGGCGTGTGGCCGGACTCTCCAGGAGTCTGGGTGATGTCCCGCTTCTTCGATGGTGGATTCCTGCATCTCAATGAAGCCGGTCACGTCAAGGCCGAATTCTGGAATCGCGACGCCGCGAGTTATTGGGACATCCAGCGCGTCTGGAGGGTCAAGACATCCGACGATCCCGCCTCCAATCCGCAATGGCAGAGAGAGCACATCCGAGGGCCTGACTGATCCCACAACGGGATATCCGACGCCGCCAAGCTCGACTCGGTAACGAAGCGAGAGCGAAGTTTTTTTCCTGTTTTCTTTTTCTTTCCCCTTTACACGTGATTACAGATGTGATATTTCTAATGGATATTACGCGCGTAATTGCATGAGAGTGGTCAGGAGGACGGCTGTCTCTCATGTGACAACGCAGTTTGCCACGAGGGTTCGCCTATGGAGGTGTCAGGAATGAGGGCCTGCATGCTGATGGTACTGTTAGCCGCCGTGTCTCCGAGTGTGTTCGCGCAAGTCACGCCGTTGCGTGCCGTGATGAGAATCGAGCTTGCCGAACAGCCGATCCACAACAATTTCACCCGCTGCCTTGTCTTTCAGAACTACAACGAGAACGCGGTGTCCGTCCCCTTCGCATTCACCAGGAAAGCGTACCTGGTGTATGAAGCTACCTACATTCCGCAAGCGTTCGATGCGTTGAGTGACATGTGTCGCGAAGGATTTCGCGGCTACTGGGACGACATGCGCCTTGAGAACAGGGGTGGGGACACCCCTTTGTCAATCGCCCACGTCTTCCTGCAAATATCCTATTCCGGCAATTCCAGTGAAGGCAGAAGAGATGTGACGATTCTGGATTGGGACGTTGGTGAGGTGCTCGACAGTGGCAGTTCCGTCATCTATCTGAATGCCTACGCGCGGTCCAGCAGACTCAAGTGGGTAGAACAAGTCGTGAGAGAGGATCTTGGCATCGAGGTGACGTATGGTGCGGATACCTGCCCCGCGTTTCTGGCCGCCGTGAGGGACATGGGCAAGTGCGGCACGGATGGAAGTGATGAGTATTGGGCAAACCCCAAGTATGGCTCGGGTAGTGCCAATCTGTGTAGTGAATTCATCTCCTGGTACTATCACAACGAGGGCACTCCGATCGGCAAGCTGAAATTCAGGGATATCACCGGGCACGGATGGTTGCTCAAACTGTTTGAGGACCGCAATCGACAGTACGAGTTCAACGTCAACACGCGGCAGTTCGAGCACTCCGTGACCGGAGAAGTGTACCATCCGCAACCCGGCGATTGTCTGAGACGAGACGATATCCCTGGAGACGGACATGCCATGATGATCGCAGGGTGGAACGAAGAGACGGATACAGCATCCGTCGTGAACGGCCCGTGGCCGGTGACCATCAGAAAAGTGGATGTCCGCGCAGGTGAGTTGGCAGGGAACAAGCAGTACCAGCTTGGCAGGATGAACTGACTGTAGTCGGCGACGCCTACAGAGCCCGGACTGGAGGTTTTTAGGACCAACTAACGGAACGACACGTGATGGGGAATTGAAAGGAAACAAGTGATGGAATCTAAGCAATTCAGCAGATTCTCGCTCGTGGCGGATTTGGCAATACTGCTGTGTGTTCAGTCGTCTCTGGTATTGGCGAACGACACATTTGGGGCAGGTCTGGTAACGGAAGAGGGTATTTGGGACCAGTCAGACTGCCGCTCTTGTGACAGATCATACTATGTTAAGGTGGGTGGTGAGTGGCATAATTCATGTGTACCGACCGATTGCCATGTCACAGCAGTTGTCGGCGATGGTCGTGAACTTGTTGAAATCTATGTTGAAGTCGGGGGCGTGCCTCGGGGAGTCGTCTGTCTGCCGGCTTTCACGAAGTATGATCTCATAGCCACCGAGCCCATCGTCTTCAGATATCCGAATAGACACTACAAGATTCATATATACTTTGATGATGGCACCACATCAACATGGGTTTACACTACGTCACAAGGCTGTATTTGGCCATGTTCTCCAAGCTCCACTCAGGCGGATTTCGGTCAGTACAGTCCGCCCGACGAGGGGCTGTATCCTTCGACGATCCAGGCTGGTCAGGTTCTGAACCTGACGTTTGGCGGTGCGAACTACGGGACGGCGCCCATCGCCGCGGGCTGGCGGATACGGTATTATGCGTCCCTGGACACCAACATAACATCCGGGGACCACTTCCTCTATGAATGTGCGGCGGATTTCGGGATTGCCGCCGGCGAGGAGTTGACGTTCGAAGAGCAGTTCATCTTCCCCAGTGGCGTGCCTGCGGGGCAGTACTATGTCGGATGGATCTTTGATCCTGATAACGTCATCCCCGAATCTAACGAGGGCAACAACGCTGGTTATATCAAGGGCACAAGACTAACCGTTGTTGCAGGCGGCGGTCCATGCGGCGCGGATTTCTGTCAATATGAGTATACCAGCGCGGGCTTTTCTCCATCCAGCATTAAGGCCGGGCAGACGCTCACCGTCAGATTCGGCGGGGCAAACTGTGGCACAGAGAGCATCCCAGCAGGCTGGAAGGTGCGATACTATGCCTCGACGAACACGACAATCACGACGAGCGACTACTTCCTGTACGAGGGAACGGCGGACTTTGGCGTCTGGCCTGGTTGGCAGTCCGGGTTGAGGGAGGATTTCATATTCCCCAGTGGCGTGCCTGATGGGCAGTACTACATCGGATGGATCTTCGATCCCCACAACGAGATCTGTGAGTCGAACGAGAACAACAACGCGGGCTACATCAAGGGTGTCAGACTAACCGTTGGTTCATCGTCGGGCCCGCTTTCTGAGTGCTGCGATCTCAATCCTGGCGATCGGGTCGTGCTGCTGGTCGACAAGCCTGTCGACGCCGGCGGTAGCCCTGCCGTCGGGCTCTATGCCGGTACTCTGGGCACGGTGGTCTGCTGCGATCATGATGATCCTCGCCTGCCGCTGTTCGTAAGTTGGGACAATTGGACCAAAGGCAAGAGCAATTCCTCGTTCTGCGATCCGCCGGTGATCTCCTACACGCCGAAGTCAGGCTGGTGGATGGCCTGTAACCAGATCGCCCGCGTCCCTGCGGGTGACCCGCCGAGCCCCGTAGAAGACGATCCGCCGGGCTCCATAGTATCCGGCCATATCGCCATTCGTGACTTCGAACCGGTGGATTCGGGTTTCAATGCCCGAGCCTTGGTAGTCCTCGAAGAAAGACTCTTCTGGGTGGATGCTGATGACACCCTTCTTTACATGGGTGAAGTAGACGAACATGGACAGTTGCGCCCAACAGGCATCATAGACGAGAATTGTGTTGCTCGACTTCTCGCTATCTACGGCAATGGTCGCTTCTTGTCTGAGCAGGATTGGTACTGGGTTGATGATAGTTCACTCTATCGAGGCAAAATCCGTGATAGGGCCCTGTACCCGCTGGAATGCCTCGATACGTACTTCATAGCAAGGCTTTTTGCTGTCACGAATCAATATCTGATCTGGCTTGATCCGGACCAGACGGAGCTGCACTACGGTCCCAAGAGGGGGCCCTTCAGGAATCTTGGAGTCATCGACAGGAATTGCGTAGCTCGAGTTCTGACTGCTGACAGGGATTTGATCGTGTGGCAGGATCAGGGGGACGATCACAACATTCATATCGGAAGGATTATTTCCGGCAGTCTGAAACCTGAGCATACCATACGGTACTACAGGCCTCTTCGCCTTCTTGCAGTTGACCGTTGGTACGAATACCCGTGTGAAGAAGGGTACGACGAATCGATCGGCGCCATAAGAGTCTGCCCGCATGTTGGATACGGCGACTGGATATATCTTGTCGATGAAGGCAGCGAAGAACTCGTACGCGCCAAACTGCTGGTCAATCAATGATGGATGCGGGTGGGCAGCCGCGCAGACCGCATGTTCTTAACCAGACATTGGCCAGCACGTGTTGGCGCAGACGACGTGCAGATAACCACCTGCATCAAGGGGTACAAGGCACAGAATTCGACATTGCAGAAGGCCCGAATCATACAGGTAGACGTACGCTTCACGCAACGCGGATAAGGAGGTTTGTCTCATGTGTTACCGTATTCTCGCGTCTATAGTGACTGTTTGTCTGACGGCTGCGTTCTGTCTCGCAGCGCCCACGACTAACGCCGACGCACTGGCGGCCGCGGCAGGCTGGCTGGTCGGTGACGACAGACCCTTTGGAACGGAGGATAGCCGTACTGTCAAGGACGTGCAGACATTCTACGACGATGACGGCGCCACCCTGTACCATGTCGTCTCCCTGGAGCCAACGGGATACGTCATCGTTGCACCGGACGACGAGATTGAGCCGATCATTGCTTTCGTTGCCGAGGGGGCATATGAGCACACGGATGCCAATCCTTTGTCCTCGCTGCTCCGAACAGATGTTCTTGCACGCGTAGAGAACCTGAGTCAAGTCGATCGCAGCGTAACGCGTATCGGTGCGTACCGTGCGAAATGGGACTCGCTCAGGACTGCTCCAGGTCGAGATCGTGCACTCTCTGTTGCCGGATGCATCGAGACCGTAGCGGATATCCGCGTGCCGGCGTTTCTCAAGAGCAAGTGGAGCCAGAGCAATGTTGGTCAACTACCCTGCTACAACTACTACACGCCCAACCAGTATCCCTGCGGCTGTACCGCCACAGCAATGGCGCAAGTAATGAGGTATTATCAGTATCCAACCGGAAGCATCGTGGATTCTCAGGCCGGCGACGTCGTCCTTAGGCCACTTTACGAGATCACCGTTGACGGCGAGGCGAAGTGGGCGTCCGTACGAGGCGGCGATGGTAGGGGAGGACCCTACCGCTGGGATGACATGCCTCTTGAGCCCAAGGAAACGCCCCTCACGAGTGAGCAAAGGCAGGCAATAGGGGCCTTGTGTTATGATGCCGGAGTGACTGTCAATATGGAATACACGGCGAATGGGTCTGGTGCCTACTTGCAATCCGCGGCAAGAGCTCTCAGGCGAGACTTTCGTTTTCGACAGAGCATATATAGCGAACTGTCCGGGAGTATGGAAATCACGTACTTCACGACGGTGGATCGCAATTTTGTTGCCCGGGTCATGGCCGTTGCGGCTGGACAACTGTACTGGGTCGACGAGGGCGAAAGAGATCTCAACAAAGGCAGCATACAGGATGGTGGTCTGAAGCGTACAGCGATCTTAGACCGGAATTGTGATGCCCGGCTCTTTGCCGTTCGTAACAACGATTGGTACTGGGTCGATCCTACCAATGAACTATTTCGAGGAGAAATCCGTGATGGGGCCCTGTATCCGCTGGAATGCCTCGATAGAAACTGCGAGGCCCGTCTTCTGGGTGTCACGGATCAATACCTGATCTGGCTCGATGAGGGCTCGGCGGAACTGCACTATGGTCCGAAGAGCGGGCCTTTTGGAAACCTTGGGGTGCTCGACGAGAATTGCATAGCTCAAGTGCTCACGGCTGACGACAACTGGGTATTCTGGCAGGACCCGTGCGACTACAGTATTCACATCGGTGAGATCCGCGATGAGCACCTGGAGCTCAGGGGGTGGATCAAATATGGCCAGCGCCTTCGACTTCTCGCAGTCGATTATGATCGTGACATGATCTACCTTGTTGAGCAAGGGAGCACGGAGCTTAAGCGTGGCGTATTGGAGCCTCGCGACGATGCAGCAGTCAGCAGCAGCGCGGAACGCTTTCGCAAGATGCTTCTTCCCAGCCTGAACGCACAATGTCCGGTCCTGCTCGCCAGTTTTCAGCCAATATCCAGCAGTGCGCATACCTACGTCGCAGACGGTTATGGGTACGTCGGTTCCACTCTATACTGTCATCTGAATATGGGCTGGCACGGCAGTGGAGACTGCTGGTACTATTTAGCCGATTCGGACTTCATGTTCCCCGTGTTCGACGAGTGTGTCTATAACATCTTCACTCACGGCGAATATGAGATCATGAGCGGCCGGGTCACGGATCAGTTCGGCCAGGCGGTCGGCGGGATCACCCTTGAGGCGCGTCAGACGCTCGGAGGCACGGCGTCGATGGTGGTAGACTCGATGAAAACCAGCGAGACAGGTGTGTATGCGTTCATCCAGGCCAAGCCTAATACGCACTATGCCATTGTCATTGCCCCCGAGGATCGCGTTTACTGCTTGAACAACCCCTCCGTTGGAGGCTCGCTCCCTCGAAGTGATGGGCCGAATCCGGGCAGCCGCTATGACATGGACCTGAGCGTTCAGTTGGCTGAATACACGCTGGAAATCTCGAAGGAAGGGCTGGGCGACGTCTGGGTCGATGACCAGAGAGTCTCCCTGCCATGGACAGGGAGAGTCCCTGCGCTCCGCAAGGTCACACTGCGTGCGGTGCCGCAGGGTGGATCCGGCGCTTTCTACGGCTGGAAAGGAGCGATTATCAGCCAAGAAACCACGATCGAGGTGACCATGGATGGTCCGAAGTCGCTTCAGGCATATTTCCAGCCGTCCGGGTCTGCACTCTCAGATTTCTGCCAATACGAACCCTTCGGTGCAGGTTTCTCTCCGGCCAGTATCCAGGCGGGCCAAAGCTTCGTCCTGTACTTTGGCGGTGCGAATTGCGGCATGGCCAGCATCTCTCCTGGTTGGCGCATACGGTACTACGCCTCTCTGGATACGAACATCACCGTGAGCGATTACCTTCTCTACGAGACTACAGCAGGCTTTGGGATCGGAGCCGGCCAGCAAATGGGTTTCACGGAGGGCTTTGTGTTCCCGAGTAGCGTCCCGGTTGGACAATACTACATTGGCTGGATCTTCGATCCGGCAAATGAGGTCCGCGAGTCTAACGAGAACAACAATGTGGGCTATATACAAACCGACAGGCTGACGGTTATCGGCGGGTGCACTGCGGATTTTTGTCAATATGACGCACCCAGTCAGGGCTTCTCGCCCACGACCATCCAAGCAGGGCAGTCCATCACGATCACGTCCGGGTGGGCCAACTGCGGCACAACAAGCATCCCTTCCGGCTGGCGCATCCGATACTACGCGTCCGTAGACACCACGATCACGTCGAGTGACTATCTTCTCCAGGAGGCGGTAGTGAATACTGGGGCTTCCCCTGGCCAGCAGTTGTCCTTGACCACTGCTCTCACCTTCCCCAGCACTGTGCCGGCGGGACAGTACTACATCGGATGGATCTTCGATCCAGGCAACCTGGTGTGCGAGTCCAACGAGAACAACAATGTGGGCTATATACAAACCCACAGACTGACGGTTGTCGGCGCGTGCACTGCGGATTTCTGTCAGTATGACGCACCCAGTCAAGGCTTCTCGCCCACGACGATCCAAGCAGGGCAGTCGATCACGATCACGTCCGGGTGGGCCAACTGTGGCACAACGAGTATCCCTTCCGGCTGGCGCATCCGATACTACGCGTCCGTAGACACGACCATTACTTCGGCAGACTACCTCCTCTTTGACGATACGGTCAGCTTGGGGACTGCGCCCGGTCAACAATTGACCCGGAGTGTCACATTCACGTTCCCGAGCAGCGTGCCGGAAGGTTACTACTACATCGGATGGATCTTCGATCCGGACAACCAGATTTGCGAGTCCAACGAGAACAACAATGCGGGGTACGTCAAGACAGGCCGATTGAGAGTCATCGGGAGCGGCTTCGAGGGTTGCGGCGTGCTTGTGCGGCTCGGTGGCGGAGAGATCGGATGCACCCTGTTCCAGGCGGATTCCGGCGGGTACTACCATTTGGACAACCTGGGTGGGTTCCACACTGGCGACCGGGTCTATGTCAAGGGCTCTCTCATTACGCCTTGCCAGACAAGCTACTGCGGTCAGGAGGTACGAGGGTGCATCGCCGTGATAGTCATTAGCGCCTGTTCGTGCGGCGCGGATTTCTGCCAATATGAGTATGCCAGCGCGGGCTTCTCTCCATCCAGCATCGAAGCCGGGCAGACGCTCACTCTGAGATTCGGCGGGGCGAACTGCGGCACAGAGAGCATCCCGGCGGGCTGGAAAGTGCGGTACTATGCTTCGCTGAACACCTCGATCACCGAGAGCGACTACTTCTTGTACGAGGGCGTCGCGGACTTTGCGGTCTGGCCTGGTTGGCAGTCTGGGTTGAGGGAGGATTTCATATTCCCCAG
>JAFGJR010000123.1 GCA_016928975.1 Sedimentisphaerales bacterium
CAAAGAGAGATTGACATGATTCCCTTCATGCCTCCGGAGAGCGTGCGTGCCCGTAAGCCCCAAAACTCACGGCAGTGCCATTCGGCCGAAGGACTTGCCGATGGCTCTCTCGAATACGAACAACCATCGGCAAGCTGCGCTTGCCGCGGCCACCCGTCGTGACGGCTACTGTTGTGGCGGGAATCCGAGATCGTAGTGGAGGTGGGTCACGAGGCCGATTTGCTCGACGCTGCCCCCGCGTCCGTTGTACCAGAGTTGCCACTCGTCCATTCTGCTGTCATACAAGGCAAACGGCTTGTAGCAGGCGTCGCTGTCCCACGTGCCCTTCATCTGTCGTTGAGAAACCGCGACGCCTTCGCGTTGGGAATGTGCTGGGGATATAGCTTCTCGTCATCGGCGTGGGACGGATCGATGCAGTGTTTGAATGCCTCAGGTTTCAGAACGAAACCGCTCGAGGAGCATCGCTTCAACCGGTTGCGGCGGCGGGAGCGCTTCTGTACAATTGCGCCATTCTGTGGAAAGGGTCTAATCATGCAGCCAACGCGATGGACGGTCTCGCTTCTGGTCACCATGTGTTTGATCGCCTCCTCCGGATTGGGTCAGGAGTATGGCCAGCCGGACCGGGGGCAACCCGGCGACGAGATGATCCAGTCGTACCTCGCAAGCGAGGCCCAGCGAATCCACGAGAAGTTCGCGCAGGATATCGAGAGCCCGGAGAAGTGGGAGAAGCTTCGTCCGACGTACAAGCAAGAGTACTTCCATATGCTGGGCTTGTCCCCGATGCCGGACAAGACGCCGCTCCACGCCACGGTCACCGGGACCCTTGAAGGTGACGGCTACGTCGTCGATATGGTGCACTA
Source organism: Sedimentisphaerales bacterium (assembly GCA_016928975.1). The sequence continues at coordinate 861 of JAFGJR010000123.1, forward strand.
CCAGAGCGTGCCGCGGTTGTACGTCACCGGCAATCTCTATCGACCGGCGCGCGTGGAGGCAGGTGAGCGCCTGCCCGCCGTCCTTTACGTGTGCGGCCACTCCTTCTGCGGGCGCAACGGCAACAAGACCGCCTATCAGTCGCATGGCATCTGGTTCGCGCGCCATGGATACATCTGCCTTACCCTCGACACCTTGCAGTTGGGTGAGATTGCCGCCATTCATCACGGCACATATCGCGAAGGCCGCTGGTGGTGGCATTCGCGCGGCTACACGCCGGCGGGCGTCGAGTGCCTCAACGGCATCCGGGGCATCGATTACCTGATCGGCCGGCCGGACGTGGACCCGCAGCGGATCGCGGTCACCGGCATCAGCGGCGGCGGGGCGGCGACGTTCTGGATCGCGGCGGCCGATGAGCGGGTGAAGGTCGCCGTGCCCGTCAGCGGCATGGCCGACCTGCCGTCTTATGTCTCCAATCGCGTCATCAACGGCCACTGCGACTGCATGTTTCTCTACAACACGTTCCGATGGCCGTGGACTCGCATCGCGGCCCTGATCGCGCCGCGTGCGCTGCTGTTCACCAACAGCGACCAGGACTCGATCTTCCCGATGGACGCGAATCAGCGCGTGATCAACCGTCTCGAACGACTCTACAGCCTCTATGGAGCAGGGGACTTTGTCGACAGCTTCGTCAGTATCGGGGGCCACGCCTACCGCAAGGACATCCGCCAGGCGGCGTTTCGCTTCATCGACATGCACCTGAAAGATGATCCTCGCGTGGTCCAGGATAGTGAGATCGATCTCGTGACCGGACGCGACGCCAGTCGCAAGTACCCAATCGACCCGGAGAAGCTGCGGGTCTTCCTCAAAGACTCGGACATCCCGAAGGATGAGCTGGACACGACCATCGATCAGCATTTTGTGCCGATGGCGAAAGTCGAGCCGCCGAAGAAAGGGCAGTATGAAGCGTGGCGGGCGCCGCTGCTGGCGGAGCTTCATCGGGTGGCCTTCGGATACTTCCCGGAGCGCATCCCGCCGGCTCGGCCCGAGGCGGCAGGGCCGTGGCTGATCACGGAGGAAGGGATCAAGGTCCATCTGGAACGTCTCGGTGAGTCGGGGTCCGCTCGGATCCTGATGGTTGTGCGGAATGCCGATCCCGACGAGGATGTCTCCGGATTGGTGAAACAGGTCAGCGAGCCCGGCGACTCCGTCTACGTGTGCGCTCCACGCGGCGTGGAAGGGACTCGCTGGACCTGCAAGAACCCGCCGAACTATGTCGAGCGATCGCACGTTTTGCTGGGGCGCACCGTCGATGCCGGGCGGGTCTGGGACATTGTCGCCGCCGCGCGCTATCTGCACAAAGAGGATGTCCCTGTCTACGTCGCAGGCAAAGGCCCTGCCGCCGTGCTGGCGGCCTATGCAGCGCTGTGGGAGCCGCAGATCGCCGGCGTGGTCGCCCTCGATCCGCCTTCTTCCCACATGGAGGCCGATGCCCCTCAATTCCTGAACGTCCTAAGGGTCTGCGACGTCCCGGACGTGTTCGGCATGCTCGCCCCACGTCCCCTGAGCCTGCAAGGCCACAGCGGCGAGGCCCTGAAGAAGGTGACGCAGATCTACGCCGCCGCCGAGGCGTCCGACAAACTCGTCGTCAGACCGGACAAGGAATAGGAGTCTCCACAACTCCGCGAGCCCAACAAGGCCATCGGCCTGTCATTCCCGCGAAAGCGGGAATCCGGGAAGGCATCGAGTGACTCCGACCCCCGCCCTCGCGGGGGTGACATAATCATACTGATCCCTTCAGAGGTAGGATAGAGAAGGCCGTTCTCCGGGAGCACGATCGGCTCCAATGACGCACTCGTTGGTGCAATTGACACATGAACGTCAATCTCAGGAGAACAGCCA
>JAFGJR010000124.1 GCA_016928975.1 Sedimentisphaerales bacterium
GCGTGACGTAAGGGTGTATAGTATGCCATAGGTGGGTCCCAATTCGGCGCCGACGTGGGGCCCTTTTACATGCCGATTTCCACCCGCGTGAATATCCAGAATGAGAAAGGTATGGCCAAGGCGTATCAAGTCAGGCAGGTACTCAAAGCTATCGAGAGGTTGCAGCATGAAGACTCTACCAGCAATTGACCGCTACACGTATCGAGTGACCTGGTCGCAAGAGGACGGCCAATCTGTGGGGTTGTGCGCCGAGTTTCCAAGTCTGAGTTGGCTGGCCTCTACGCCGGACAAGGCATTGCGGGGGATTCGCAAGGTGGTCGCTGATGTCGTGAAGGACATGAAAGCCAATGGTGAGCCCATGCCGGAGCCTCTTAGCACTCGCCGATACAGCGGCAAGTTCATGGTGCGTGTGCCGCCGGAGGTACATCGCAAGCTCACGATTGAAGCCGCGGAGGAAGATGTCAGCCTGAACCGGCTGGTCAGTACCAAGCTTTCATCGTGAAGTCAGTCGCAGCCATCGTCCTGGCCGGGACTTTCAGTTGGCGGTCTTGATGGGGAAGCGGATCGCGGCTTTCACGGGGAAGTGGTCGGAAGGGTAGCGGTTGTCCTTGTTGTCATAGAGAATCTCGGCTTGCAGGACCTTCGTACCGGGCTCGGCGAAGATGTAGTCGATCTTGGCGTTGGTGCGGACTCCCTTGAAGGTGTGGAACGTCCCGACCTCGGAGGCGCCGGCGTGCAGCACGCGGAACGTATCGATCAGCGGGATCGGGTTCTTCGACTGGCCGGCGCCGACGATGTGCAATTCCTGCTCGCCCTTGAGGTAGCGCACGACCGGGTTGTCCTCGCCGGTATTGAAGTCGCCCGTAACGACAAAGGGGTCCTTCTGAGCACGATCGTGGATGCGCGTGGTCAGAAGGATCGCGCTGCGTTCGCGAGAGTATTGCGAGACATGATCCAGGTGCGTATTGAACAGGTAGAAGGATCTACCCGCCTGTTTCGGGACGAACCGCCCCCAGGTACAGACGCGCGTGCAATTGTTGCCCCAGGTGATCGAGCCGCATGCCTGCGGCGTGTCCGACAGCCAGAACGTCCCGGACTCGGTCACTGTGAACCGCTCCTTCTTATAAAGGATGGCGGAGTACTCGCCCGCGGTCTTGCCGTCGTCACGGCCCACGCCGATCTCGCCGTACCGGGGCAGTGCCGCTCGGATGTCGTCGAGCTGCGATCGTAAGGCCTCCTGCAAGCCCACGACGTCAGGGTCGTTCCTGCGCAGCACGTCGAAGACCAGGCCCTTGCGATTGTCCCAGGAGTTCTCCTTGTCATCGGCCGTGCCGTAGCGAATGTTGAAGGTCATCACCAGCAGGTCCGGCTTGTCCGCCTGGGATTCCCTTGAAGCAGGCGCGTCCGCCCCACAGACCAGGCCCAACATGAACAGCAATACGCCGACAGTCGCTCGAATCAACGACAGTGGAGACATCGATACCTCCTATTCACAACGAAGCTGCCTTCTGCTCCTGTGACAACGACTCGTTCAGCGAGCCCGACCGGAACCCTTGCAGGTCCAGCGTCACAAACTGAAAGCCCAGCAACTTGAGATGCTCGACCACTTGCGAGCGAACTGGTTCAGCCATGATCTTCGCGATCTGGGTCGCCGGAACCTCGATGCGCGCGATTGAATCGTGATGGCGGACCCGGAACTCGACGAAGCCCAGCGACCGCAGGAAGGTCTCCGCCTGGTCGATCTGCCGCAGGCGCTGCTCCGTGACCTCCAGGCCGTAGGGGATGCGCGAGGCAAGGCACGGCGAGGCCGGCAGATCGGCTGTCGGCAGCCCCGCCTGGCGGCTCAGCTCGCGGATATCGTCCTTCGTCAACCCCGCCTCCGCCAACGGCGAGCGGACGCCGTGGACCTTCATCGCCCGGTTGCCCGGCCGGAAGTCGTCCAGATCATCGATATTGACGCCGAACACGACGTGATGGAAGCCGCGGTCGCGCGCGATCTCCAGCAGCGCGTGGCAGAGGTGCGATTTGCAGTGAAAACACCGGTCGGCATTGTTGGCCACGAAATGCGGGTCGTCCAGCTCGCCCGCCTCGACCGTCATCATGTCGACGCCGAGGCTCCGTGCGATGTCTCTGGCCTTCTCATACTGATGGCTTGGCTCGCTCGGCCCGACGCTCATGCACGCCAGCACGTTGTCCGCCCCAAGCGTATCCACCGCCGCCTTGAGCAGGAACGTACTATCCACCCCGCCGGAGTAGGCCACCACCACACGGCGCAGGTCCCTCAAGATGCTCTGAAGCGATTCGTATTTCCCTGTCAGACCCATGCTCTGTCCTACGTGTTTGCCTCTGCCCTTGCTCGGTCCAGAAGCTCCTCCAACCCCAGTTTTGCCGCGAAGTCCGTCAGATACCCGAAATCCAGCGACTCTCTCTGTACGCGCAGCACGCCCAAGACATCATTCCACTGCCGCTCGGACGTGCAATCCGTATCTTTGAACCATCGCAGTTTGAGCAGGACAATGTCCTCGGGAGACACCACGCAAACGTTTCTTCGACTGATATCGGCCAACTTCAGCATCCGCCGGCGGTCCAACACCCGCTCCTCAAACTCGGTCGGTCCTTGGATGAAGAGGTCGATCTTGAACGCCGTCTCAAAGTGGATGATGTTGAAACTGCCGTGAAACCTCAAGGCCTCTTCCATCGCCTCTCTGCTGATGTAGAACTCATCCTGGAGCGACTCGTAGAGCTTGTCGGCAATAGGTGAAAACGGCTGGACACTGATATCCGCGTCTCTCGTGAACCGAACAGTGCCGTATAGTGCACTGGCCACTCCGCCGCCAATGGCGTAACGAACACCGAGACGGTCGAGCACGTCGGCAAGGCGTTCGATCACCTCCTCATTCTCACGCTTTCTATCCATGTCATTCACGGGCGGACGATCCCATAGACCTTCTCAAAAAGCTCCAGGCCGAGGTGCTGTTGTGCCCAGAGCCACCACAGCTCATCCTCAGTCGCCTCCGGATGTCGCATCCTGAGCCCGGCCATCGCCAACTGACGGCCCATCTCGTAAGTGTGGAAGACAAGCTGATACTTGCGGGCAGGCGACATCCGCCGGTAGATGTCGTCTTGCACGCGCTGCGCCTCAGGCGACGTGTCGCTCTTTCCGAACTTGAATTGTGGGCAGGTCATTTGTCCATTAACTCCAGTCCGAAGGTCCTCTCACGTCATAGGACCTCCGCCTGCATTATAATAAGGAAAGCCGATCCCCCCAAGCGTTAGTGTTCCTCATCGCGGCAGCTATTTGCGAACGAGCAATTCGGCGTTGTCCACCCACATGACAAGGAACGGCTGCTCCGCGCCGCGCTTCTGCATATAAACAAGGAAAGGCCGGTCAAAGGCAAAACGATTCGGTCTTGCCTTCGCCGCCATCAACGCCTCGCTTTCCACCTTGGCGCCGGACCGGTCCAGCCTGAACTCGATCGTTTGCATGGCCTCGGTAATGGGTCCTTTCACATTCGCCAAAGGCTTGCCGATCAGTTGGAGGAACCGGTGATCGATCCTCCAGACCATCTCCGGCACTTCCAGAATGTCCCTTCTGCCAAGCTCATGCAGGTCCTCTGAGTGCTTTGCCTTGTCCACCTGACTGCGGACATACTCAAAGGTCTCAGCGAGCGAGCCTCTCGGTTCCACCAGGGCAGCGACTACCTGATAGGGTTGGCTGTACTTGCACAGGTCGATCGCATACTCCGAGATTTCCCAGGGATCCTTTAAGTTCGGATCAGATCCTACATAAAGGACTTCCACCTGCTCGCGAACCTCTACATGCCAATACCCAAAGAGTCCCGGCAGTCCGAATGCTTCAACCCGGCTCTTTCCGCCCTGGGAATCGGTGAAAGCAAGCCCCTTCTCGATCTGCCCGAAAGGAACCTTGAAGGGCACGTTGGCGGTAAGATAGCAATAGGCCAGAAGGCCGCTATCATAGCCACTGAAGTCCGGAAGTACATGGGAGGGGAACTTGGCGGCCATGTCCTTCCTGATCTTGTCAACGATTCCGTCCCGTATCCAGCCGCCGGTGGCGTAGAAGGACTCAGGTTCCAGGTCCGAGGTGGACTGCTTGGCCACGTTAAGGCGGTCAGCGACTTCCTCCGCCCCGATCACTTGCAGGGGAGCCTTGAGAACGTTATCTCTCAGTTCGTTCCAGGCCAGTTGAAACGACGAACACCAGATGACGTTCTTGCCGGGCGGGGAGGGACTGTCCAACGTCGGAACGATGACAGTCTGCGTGAGCTTCTGCGAATTGCCGGAGAATGTGGGAGTCCTGCCTGGGTAAGGCGCTTGCTGATCAACCTGGCGGCCGACCCGTCGTCCAAGTCCCACTATCCAGGAGCCGGCTATGGACAACCCCAGAGCGATCACGACCACAACGATGAGCGTTTTGTAAGTGATGGCTCCAGCAGAGCTTACACGCTTCGGACCTGCCTTGTCGCAGTGTTCCATGGGTACCTCTCCCCTGATAACGCCCGTTTGTAGTGTGCCCGCAAGGGCATGTGGTAGAGACGCAAGATCTTGCGTCTCTACGAATATACGGACAGCCGATGGTGGGACTTGAACCCACAACCCCGGCTTTACGAAAGCCGTGCTCTACCATTGAGCTACATCGGCGAACGAAGCTATCCTATCAGCCCCCCGCCCCTTTGTAAAGCCGCCATGAAAGCAAAATACCGCCCAAGCAATGGAATGATGGGCCGTGCAGGAATTCGCCTGGGAGTTCAGGCCAGGCTTCCGAGGCTATTGACCGCCAAGGGCTTCGATGTCGGCGGCGTCTTTCGCCCTTCCGGTAGCCCTCTTATTGGCAATGAAGTCCTCGCGACCGATGAAGAACACTGGCGTATCGCCGTAGTAGCCGGGGGCCTTGGAGGCGTCAGCTTTCTCCCATGAGACCCCGCTGACTCTCGTTATGATGTCGACGCGTACGGGAGGCACGCCAAGCTGAACAACCATGCCCGGCGTGGTAAAGTCGTCTTTAGACAAATTCAATGAGCCGAAACCGAACTCGTCCAGGGCCGAGAGGATCCGTTCGGCATTTTCACTCGTCGGCCGCACGAATAGATCAATATCGCCAGTGAGACGCGGTGCGCCATGAAACGCCAGGGCGTAGCCGCCGACAATGAGGTATTCAACCTTGTGCCTGTTGAACAACTCGAGCAGTTCTCTGAAGTCGTTGCGAATCTCCATACCACTCGCGTCTGAACTCATCGACCGCTGCGACTCGCTCCTCCGGCGGTCGGCTCAGCCAGTACTCCAGGTTTTGCCGGATCTCCGAGTAATCGTCCATACGATGCTTCTGTACGACCTTGCGAATCACGGCCTGCCGCCCTCCCGTCTAACAAGATTTGCAGCATGCCTTTGTAGTCGCTGTTGAGCACAGTCTTGTCCTTGCAAAGACCACACTTCGGCGGTCAGCTCCCATATCATGCTTAGACATTCTGCCGGCGACGCGTCCACAAAGTCATCGTCCTCGTCGGTCAGTCTATGCAACCGGGCCTTGTCTTTCTGAAGCCTGATCATAGCTTGATTATACCCGAGCCAGGCCGTCGGCGGAAGCCATAATCCACTCACACAAAGGCGCCAAGCCACAAAGAGAAGGCCGTATTCGCGTATTGCGCACTCCGTGATCTTGGTGGCTTCGTGTGAGAATGAACCCTTCTGTTGTGGGGACCGCACCGCACGCGTAGCAAGAGCATGAACGAGCTGTTGTGCGAATCAGTGAGTCATCCTTGAAAAACAGAAGCCGTACTTCTGTTTTTCAATCCGGTTCTGGCGGCAGAATGACCTTTGACCCAAAAAGATGAAGAACACGCCGGTCGTGCACTCTACCTGCTCAAGGTCCGCCCCTTTTCGCTTCTTTCGTTTATTTCGGCGACCTCTACAATACCCTTCTGCGCCTGAGCCAACCAGTGATGCTTAGGCCCAGGAGGCCCAGCAACGCCGCGCCGGGAACCGGCACGACATTGGGACTGCCAAGGGTGGCAATCCATGCCTCCGTGTTCCCGTCGGGATTGATGCCATAGCCGACGATGGTCAGCCCGTTGGCGCTTATGGCGTGTGCGAATTCCAACTGCCAACCCGTCAGGTCCAGGCCGTACTCGCTCGTGAGAACGGCCTGAAGGGAACGCATTCCGTTGGCCGCGTCCCAGATGAAAGCCTGGTCCCCACTGCCAGTCCTTCCATAGCCCACAATAATCGAGCCGTCGGCAGAGACATCCTCAGCCATGCTCCAGAAGTCCCCGCCATCGAAGTCCCCCAAGCCTACCATCCCTTCTGCCGCCGTCCAACGAAATGCTTCGTATTTGTTTGTTGTTGGTATACCAGAGTAGCCGACTACCGTAGAGCCATCGTATGAAGCTGCCCTTGCCTCCGAGCCCAGATAGTGTGAGCCGTGGAGATTGCCGATATCTACTATCTCGGTAGCGGTGTAGATGAGAGCGTTGTGAGTACCTGCTCCAACGATCACAGAACCGTCTCCGGAAATCCCTTGTGCGTAGTTGCCGGTAACGCTTGAACCGCCCAACAGGTATAGCCCCTCCATTGAACCACTGCTGTATCTGTAGGCTTCCCCAAATCCGTCGTGGAACCACTGGCCCGTGATGACGGAGCCAGCGTCGGAGACACCATGGGCGGTACCGTAGTATCCTGCGCCAGGACCCAAAGGGGTCATCGTGTTGTTTGCATATATGAACATCTTGAGCCCCGCCGCCGGAGATGAGGGACCGTCTGCATTGCTGTATCCAACGATCACCGAGCCATCGACGGAAGCATCCTGTGCCACACCGGCGAAGTCACCTCCCGGAAGGTCCCCCAAGCCGGTCATGCCGCCGCCGAGGGTCCAGCGAAACGACTCATAGCCTGACGCAGACACGCTATTTCCTACCACGGTTGATCCGTCTGCAGAGATGCCATAAGCCTTACTGCGAAATGTCCCGCCCGCCAGATCGCCCAAGCCCTGGAAACTGGCCGCTGCAAATGTGGGAGAGACTCCCGCCAAGCCCATAAGAATAGACACCCCTGCCCAGTGACTGCTTCGACACTTCGTCTTGCTCATGATCCCGCTCCTCCAGAAGAAAGTGCCTGTATGCGCGCGGACCTATGTCCGCCAATGTGCTGGCGCACGCCGCCTGCACAGTATCCTGCAGAGTCGATCCGTCGATGATCCCTCCATGGAAGGTGCGGCAGTTGTCCTCAGGAAACCTCTCCTCCCGGCTTCCTGTATATTGCCCAACTTAGCGGGGGGGGTAATTGTCAAGAGAAAACCGAGGATTTTATTGGACGGAAGCGATTCGAGGCACGGGGCGTGTCGCGGTCTGGTAAAGCGAGGCCAAGATGGCCTCGCGACGCAAGGGCGGGACGCCCTCGCGCACGACACTCTGGGCCACAGGGGACAAGCCGGAGTGTGCCACACAGGCTGGTCGCACACCGTCAGTCGAACCATTCGTCGGTCGGATCGAAGGGCGGGATGCAGATGTTGACGATACGGAGCCGGCCGACGGCCCGGTGGCGGCACAAGGGCTTGATGAGGATCGTGGTGAAGGGGCGGATGGGGACTTCCTCGCCATCCAGCTCCATGTGGCCCTGGCCTTCGAGGACGAGATAGATCTCCGTGTGCTCCTTGTGGTAGTGCACCTGCGAGTCCTGCTGGATGTCCACGATGTGGACCGTCGCGACGGAGTTGTCGGGCAACGCGAACGCCCGGCGAGCGAATCCGCACGGGCATCTCACCGCCTCGATATCATCGAAATGAGCAACGATGTAGTTGGCCATGGTGCCTCACAGAGCAAGGTGGACCCGGCCCTGCTCATGCGTTGAAGGTCCATTCCCCGTCGCGCATGATCGGCTCGGTCGCGCCATCGGGCAGGATTCCGTCCACTGCCATCTTGTTGGAGCCGACCATGAAGTCCATGTGCTCCGCACTCTCGTTGCCCCCGGCCGCAGCGAACTCTTCAGGCGACATGGTTTCGCCGCCCCGCAGGGTGAACCTGTACGCATTGCCCAGGGCGATGTGGCTGGCGGCATTCTCGTCGATCAGGGCATTGTAGAAGAGGATGCCCGACTTGGCAATCGGGGAACTGTTGGGCACGAGGGCGACTTCGCCGAGCCGGGAGGCCCCGCCCACGTTGGCAAATACGCTTTGCAGGAGTTCCTTGCCCTTCGACGCTGTCACCTCGACGACCCGTCCCTGCGAGAAACGAAAACTGAAATCCTCGATCATCATGCCGCCGTAACTGAGCGGCTTGGACGCGCGAACGACCCCCTCGACGCGGTCCTTGTGAGGCAGCGTGGCAATCTCCTCCGTCGGCATATTCGGGAAGAAGGCAATCCCACTGCGGCTTGTGACACGTCCGCCCACCCAGACATGCCCATCGGGCAGGCCCACGGCCAGATCGGTCCCCGGCGCCTTGTACTTCAGGCCGGTATAGTGCTTGCGGTTGAGATAGCCGTAGCGGGCCTGCAAGACCGCCGCATGGTCTTGCCATGCGGAAACCGGGTCGGCATGATTCAAGCGACAGACCTCGAAGATGGCATCCCACAAGCGGGCCTGCCGTTGCGCCGCCGGCAGTTGCGGAAAGACTTTGTTCGCCCAGCCTTCGACGGACGCGGGGATGATCAGCCAGTTCATGCTGTTCCGCTGCATATGAATCTGGGCTGGACGGAGTTTCTCCATCATCGCCCGCGTGGATGCGCCAACGAGTTCCGCGTCCTGGCCGCTCAGCAGGTCCGGGTCGTCGCCGAATACCGACAGGAATGCGTCCCCCCGGTTGATGTATTCCAGAGCCGCTGTTGCCGGCCAGTCGGGGAATTCCCCGAAGGAGTCACGCGGTGCATGCCGGAGACGCAACAGGTCCATTTGCTGGTCCCACCACGCGATATCCACGTACCTCGCTCCAGCTTCGTACGCACTGATCGCGACCTGCCTGACCAGTGCCGCTGTCGCGATCGGTGCCACGATGAACAGACGCTGCCCGGCCTGGAGGTTGAGGCCCACCTTCACAACCACATCGGCGTATCGCTGCAGCATCCGCTCGAATTCCTGGGTTGTCTGATCACCCACTGCCGGGGATGCGCCGCCGGAGAGCCCGGCGGTATTCCCCCTCTCCTCATTGGCAAAAGCAACCGGACTATCGGTGCCAAGGCAACACAGGGCCCCGAGTGGCAGATACCGTGTCAGAAACTCTCTTCGATTTGGTGACCGTGTTGTGATCGGGCTGTCCATGATGCTCTCCTTCGCATTGCCTCCGGTGCTGCGCCGTTCTGTTGCGTCTTACCTGCCGGCCGCTCGCTGTTGAAGTCCTACGCCGACTCATGTATATTGTGCCGAGGTGTTCGCTTTGTGACAAGGACAAAAGGCGGTGTGCGGCGCACACCCTGCCAGTTTGTACTGTCTGCCGAAAGGGTTGAGATGAAGAATCTATTCGATGTATCGGGCAAGGTGATTGCGATCACCGGAGGCGGCGGGATTCTGTGCGGCGAGATGGCGCGGGCTCTGGGCGAGGCCGGCGCGAAGGTCGCCGTGCTGGACCTGGTCGAAGCGGCCGCGACGAAAGTCGCCGAAGAGATCAAAGCCAAGGGCGGCACGGCCATCGGCGTGACGTGCAACGTGCTCGACAAGGCCGGTATCGAGCAGGCCCACAAGAAGGTGCTGGCCCAGTTCGGCCGCACCGACGTGCTGATCAACGGTGCAGGCGGCAATAAGAAGGAAGCGACCACCTCCCCGGAGGCGTCGTTTTTCGACCTGCCGGCCGACGCGGTGCGGTTCGTGTTCGACCTGAACTTCCTCGGCACGCTGCTGCCGACTCAGGTCTTCGGCAAGGCAATGGCCGAACGCGGCTCGGGGATCATTCTGAACATCTCCAGTATGAACGCGATCCGGCCGTTGACGAAGATCCCGGCGTACTCCGCCGCCAAGGCGGCCGTCAGCAACTTCACCCAGTGGCTGGCCGTGCATGTCTGCCAGAACTACTCCAGGGAGATTCGCGTCAACGCCATCGCGCCGGGGTTCTTCCTGACCGAGCAGAACCGGTTCCTGCTGACCGATGCCAAGACCGGCGAGCTGACGCCGAGAGGCAAGACCGTCACCGACCACACGCCGATGGGCCGGTTCGGCCAGCCCAACGAGCTGATTGGCACGGTGATCTGGTTGCTCAGCGATGCGGCCAAGTTCGTCACGGGCATAACGGTCCCCGTGGACGGCGGGTTCTCCGCTTTCAGCGGCGTGTGACGTGAAGAGGTGTGACAGATGGCAACGGTACAGGGTAGAGACGCAAAATCTTGCGTCTCTACGGAGGAATGGGAGGTATCGAAATGAAACGGAACGATCTCTCGCGCCGGGGTTTCCTTCAGTCGGCCGGTGCCGCGTCGCTGGCTCTCGGTTTGGCCCAGGCACAGGCGGGCGAGCAGAAGATCAGGTTGAGCGCGATCCCCGGGGCGAAACCGCGGAACGTCGTGTTCATCCTCGCCGACGATCACCGCTACGACTTCATGGGCTTCATGGGCAGGGTGAAGTTCCTCGAGACGCCGAACATGGACCGGCTGGCCCGCGAGGGGGCGCACCTGCAAAACGCGTTCGTGACGACATCCCTGTGCTCGCCGAGCCGGGCGTCGATCCTGACCGGGATGCTCTCACACAAGCACGGCGTCGTCGACAACCAGACCGACATCCGCAAGGACCTCATCTTCTTCCCGCAATACCTTCAGCAACTCGGCTACCGCACTGCCTTTCTGGGCAAGTGGCACATGGGCCACGACAGCGACGAGCCCAGGCCGGGCTTCGACACGTGGGTCAGCTTCCGAGGCCAGGGCGAGTACTACGACACCGTGTTGAACATCGATGGCAAGAAGGTCAAGAGTACCAAGCACATCTCCGACGAGCTGACGGACTACGCCGTCGAGTGGCTCAGGCAGGAGCGCGACAAGCCGTTCTTTCTCTATCTCTCGCACAAGGCCGTCCACGCGATGTTCGCGCCGGCCAAGCGGCACGAGGGCAAATACGAGAACGTCACGCTCGAATACCCCGCGAGCATGGCGGACACGGAGGAGAACTATCGCGGCAAGCCGGCGTGGGTCAAGGAGCAGCGCAACAGTTGGCACGGCGTGGACTACATGTATCACGGCCAGATGGATTTCGACACGTTCTACAAGCGCTACTGCGAGACCCTGCTGAGCGTCGATGACAGCATCGGGCGCGTCCTCGACTGCCTCAAGGAGATCGGCCAGGCCGACTCCACGCTCGTGCTCTACATGGGCGACAATGGCTTCTGCTTCGGCGAGCACGGCCTGATCGACAAGCGCCACATGTATGAGCCCTCCATGCGCGTGCCGCTGCTGGCCTGGTGTCCCGAGGTCATCAAGCCCGGCACGAAAGTCATGCAGCTCGTGCAGAACACCGACATCGCTCCCACAGTTCTGGAAGCCGCCGGCGCCCAGCCGCCCGAATACATGGACGGCCGGTCCCTGCTGCCCCTGCTCGAAGGCAAGCAGACCGCCTGGCGCGACGCCGTCTTCTATGAATACTACTGGGAGTCCCCTTTCCCGCAGACGCCGACGACCTTCGGGGTGAGGACGGATCGACACAAGTTCATCCATTATCACGGCGTCTGGGACACGGACGAGTTGTATGACGTGCAGAACGACCCGGACGAGATGCACAACTTGATCGATCGGAGCGAGCACAGACAACTCGTCGCGAGCTTGCGAAAGCGCCTGTACGACTGGCTCGACACAACCGGCGGCATGCAAATCCCGCTTCGCCGCGAGACCGGTGGCCGAAGCGACAAGCGCGGGCCCAGGCAGGTCAAACAGTACAAGTATTACGGACAAAGCAAATGACGGGGATCGGCCCTGCTTCAGCGTTGCAGGATTTCAAGCCTCAGCACGAGTTCTTCGTCGGCATCGACTCGGACGGCTGCGCGTTCGACACGATGGGCATCAAGCAACGGGAGTGCTTTTGCCCGTGGATGATCGGCTGCTTCGGCCTTCAGCCGGTGGCCCAGGCCGCACGTGAGTGCAAGGAGTTCGCCGACCTGTTCTCCAAGACCCGCGGCGCCAACCGGCACAGAACACTCAAGCGTATCCTCAACGAGCTGCTGCCGGCCCATCCGATGGTCAAGAACCGGAAGTTCAAGGTCCCGCAGTTGCCCGACTACTTCGCCTGGGTGGACGATCCGCGCAGCGTGCTGAGCGACGACGGCCTCAGGCGGGCCATTGACCAGGCCGAAGGTGAGGCCAGGAGAGACCTGGAGCGTGTCCTCGAGTGGAGCGAGCGGGTGAACTGGGCGATCCAGGAGATCGTCAAGAATGTGCCGCCCTTCCCGTACGTGCGTGAGAGCCTGGAGAAGCTACAGGACAAGGCGGACGTCATTGTGGTCTCCGCCACGCCCGGCGAGGCGCTGGCCCGCGAGTGGGACGAGCACGGCATTGCCAAGCACGTGGCGGTAGTGGCAGGCCAGGAGATGGGCTCCAAGACCCAGCAATTGCAGTACGCGACGAAGGACAAGTACCAGGAAAACCACGTCCTGCTGGCGGGTGACGCGCCGGGCGACCTGGGGGCCGCCAAAGCAAACAATGCCTTGTTCTACCCCGTCATTCCGGGCAATGAGGAGGCCTCCTGGAAGCGGTTCCACGATGAGGCGCTCGGCCGGTTCTTCAAGGGCCAGTACACCGGCGCGTACGAGAGAAAGCTGATCGAAGAGTTCGACCGCCACCTGCCGGAGAAACCGCCGTGGATCAGATAGGAAAGCACGAAGCACGAATGTCGAAATCCGAAACGAATTCCGAACACGAAGACTCAAAGGGGGGAGACGCTGGCGCTACCCGTGACGCCGTTTTGAATTTTGGATTTCCCGCCATTCGGGCTTGTTTCGGATTTCGAAATTGGAATTTCGGATTTATACTCAGCCTATGATCATCGAGCGACAGAACAGAGACGGGGCCGTGAGCAGCCGGCAGGCAGATGAGGCAATCGGTGAGTTCTTCTCGAAGAACGACTACGCCGGCAAGCGGGTCCTCGTGCTGATCCCGGACAACACCCGCTCCGGGCCCATCGGCGAGGTCTTCAAGCGGATGCACGCCCATCTGGAACGCCGGGCCAAGGCGGTCGATTGCTTAGTCGCGCTCGGGACGCACCAGCCGCTCAGCGAGCAGCAAATCTGCAAGCGGCTGTCCATGACGCTGAGCGAACGACGAAGCAAGTACACCTCCGTGCGATTCTTCAACCACGAGTGGGACAAACCCGCGACGTTCACCTCCATCGGTCGGATCACCGCCGACGAAATCCACGACATCAGTGGCGGCCTGTTCCGCGAAGAAGTGGACGTCCGACTCAATAAGCTGCTCTTCGATTACGACGCGTTCCTGATCCTGGGACCCGTCTTCCCGCACGAGGTCGTCGGCTTCTCCGGCGGACACAAGTACATCTTCCCCGGCATCGCGGGCGATGAGATCATCAACTTCTTCCACTGGCTCGGCGCCGTAATCACGAATCCCGTGATCAACGGCTGCAAGTGGACGCCGACGCGAGAAGTGGTGGAGAGGGCCGCCTCGCTGATCGATGTCCCCCACGCCCTAATCGCGATCGTCGCCGCCGAGGGCCAGCTCAAGGGCCTATTCCTCGGCGATAGCCTCCAAGCCTGGGAGAAAGCAGCGGACCTGTCCAACGAGGTCCATATCGTCTACAAGGACCTTCCCTACCACACCGTCCTCGGCCTGTGTCCCGAGATGTACGACGACATCTGGACCGCCGGCAAGGTGATGTACAAGCTCGAGCCGATTGTCGCCGACGGCGGCACGCTGATCATCTACGCCCCGCACATCACCGAGGTCTCCTACACGCACGGCAAAGTCCTCGACCGCATCGGCTATCACGTCCGCGACTACTTCCTCAAGCAGATGGACAAGTTCAAGGACATCCCACGCTCGTCGATGGCCCACTCCACGCACGTCAAAGGCATCGGCACCTTCGAAAACGGCGTCGAAAAGCCCCGCGTCAACGTCATCTTAGCCACAGGAATCCCGAAAGAACGCTGCGACAAGATCAACCTCGGCTGCATGGACCCGGCCCAGATCAGGATCGCCGACTACGAAAGCCGCGAGCACGAGGGAATCTTAGTAGTCCCCCACGCCGGCGAAGTCCTGCATCGCCTCCGCAGCCCGATCAACATCACGACCTGAAGCTACCAATGCGCGTTCTCACTCGGCCTGTGAATCAGACCGTCATCTTCGGTATGAAAACATCAGATACAGAACGAATCGCAAAACTATCCGTCATGCCAGCTATGAAATCCAACACGATCAATTCGTCTGGATCGTCAAGCTGGTAAACGGTGCTCATGTCATTGATGACAAACTGCCTGAAAACCCTATACACAGGCGGAACGGGATCATCCTTTTTCGCAGCAGGATACCCGTTGGTTTTGAATCTGTTCGTTCTGCGGAGTTCGCGCAGCAAATCGTCAAACAGATACGTGTGTTGGTTCAGCGGGAATTGGACAACTACAGCCGTCGGCCAAGCGGTTCAGTCGCTGGGCTGACTTGGGTATTATGAACTATGA
>JAFGJR010000125.1 GCA_016928975.1 Sedimentisphaerales bacterium
CATATCCCCCTTCAGGCGCGAGAACCGAGTCCCAGCGCGGATGCGACAGGCGTGCCGATCGATACCATGCTCCGTTGGCGCGAGGGACGCAAGGCGGCCTCCCACGAGGTCTATCTCAGCACCGATAGGCAAGCCGTGCTTGATGGCGTCATGCCCGCCGGCACGACGACCGAACGCAGCTTCCAGCCTTCGCCGCTGTCGTTTGGAGAGCTCTACTACTGGAAGGTGAATGAGGTCAATGAAGCCGCCTCGTGGCCCGGCGATCTCTGGAGCTTCACGACCGCTGAGTTTGGTGACATCGACAACTTCGAGGGCTACACCAACGACTCGCCGGACCGCGTCTTCCAGACCTGGATCGACGGCTGGGGCTTCTCGCCGGATGACAACTTCCCGGATGGCAATCCGGGCAACGGCACCGGCGCGCTTGTCGGCTACGACCCCACGCTGGGGGCCATCATGGAGACCTCGATCGTTCACGGCGGCACCCAATCCATGCCGGTGGAGTACAACAACGTCAATTCGCCGTACTACTCGGAGATCGACCGGACCTGGGCGACGCCACAGGACTGGACGACCAACGGCGCCACCGACCTGAGCCTGTGGTTCCGCGGCAATCCGGCGGCCTTCATTGAGACGGCTTCCGGCATTCGTCTCAGCGGCGCCGGCTCGGATATCTACAATGGGATCGATGAGTTCCGCTTCGCCTACAAGAAGCTCAGTGGCGACGGCTCTATCACCGTCCGGCTGGATAGCGTTCAGGCTGTCGCAGAATGGACGAAGACCGGCGTGATGATCCGCGAGACGCTCGACCCGTTGGCGGTCCAGGTCCACATCATCGCCGCGGCACAACAGCAGTTGGTGGAGTGGCAGTACCGCAGCGCGGCCAACAGCTCGACCACCACGCAGTTCAACACGACCGCCGGCAGCAATCCGCTTCCGGTCTGGCTGCGGCTGACGCGCGCGGGCAACGTCTTCACCGGCGAGTACTCTGCGGACGGAAAGACCTGGACCAAGATCGCCTCGTCGGCCACGGTGTCGTCCTCGGAGACGGTCTACATGAACACCAGCGTGTACATCGGTATGGTCGTCTGCAGCCACATGGCGAACCGGCTGGCGGTGGCGGACTTCTCCGACATCAAGGTCACCGGCAATGTCACCGGCCAGTGGCAGACGGCCGATATCACCGTCGCACAGGGTGCCAACAAGCCGGATCCGCTGTATCTCGTCCTTCAGGACAGCAGCAACAAGAGCGTTACCCTTATGCATCCTGACGGTGCCAACGCTGTTCTGGTCAACGAGTGGACGCAGTGGAAGATCCCGCTCAGCGAGCTGGCCGGCGTGAATCCCAAGGCGATCAAGAAGATGACCATCGGGATCGGCGACCGGAACAACCCGAAGGCAGGTGCCGCCGGACATCTCTTCATCGACGACATCCAGTATGGCCGTCCCACCGCGCCGTAGGCCGGGACTGTCATAGGCAACAATGGCGGTCCTCGCCGCCTCTCACGGTTGACTCAGGGCCTGTACCCACCGGGGTGCAGGCCCTTGTTCTTGTGTGCCAGTCGTGGGCACAGAGGTCGTACAGCTCGCGGAGGCAGGTGCGGAGGTTGCCGTGGTGGCGGGTGTAGAGATCGTCGATCTGCGCGACGGAGATGGGGCAGCCTTGTGGGGCCAGGTCGGTGACGATCCCGCAGAGCAAGGCGGGGGTCGTGGAGCATTCGATCAAGGTCGGCAGCAGGCCGGGGCGGTGGGAGGTGATGACCAGGCCGGCGGCGCGGCTGCTCGTGTGATCGCGGAGGAGCCGCCAGGAGGATCGTCGAATCGCGTCGGCCCCATCGAGCAACACCAGTTCTTGCGGATCAAGCTCGGAGAGGAACCGGCGGCACCGGGGCTCGGGCAAAGGAGAGGCGTCATTGACGAAGAGCAGCTTGGTCCCGACCCCCTGACATTCGAGGGCGTCGCGCAGGTCCTCCAGCAGGGTCGTCTTTCCGGAGCCCTCGGGGCCCACAATCGCGCCACGATAGCTCATCTTCTCGATGCGCGACAGCAGATCGTCGAGAGAGGTTCCTGCGAAGCGGTAGCGGATGCGAGCGACTCGCTCGGCGGCGAAAGGGTTGTCACGCGCTCGCATGGGGCACACCCAGAATCTGCTTGAGCCATAGCCCCGGCCGGCTCTCACCTTCCGGCACACTGGTCAGCAGGATCTCCCGGCCTGTGGGCGAGACGACGATCTCCTTGCGCACGGTCTCATTGCCGGGCGTGCACGTCAGCTCCAGAGCCCAGATCAGCGAGATCAGCTTGCCCGAGAAGCTGTAGGGTCCGGGAGGCAGCGCAAAGCGGAATTCGTCCGAGCCGAGAGCTCCGGGATCATCGATCCGACGCGTGTGCACTACGCAGATATCCTGTGTCCCTTTGCCGCTGGTGTACCACAGTAAGGACAGCTCCAGGGCCTTGGGATTTGCGTCCGCGTTCCATTCGATCCGCCCTTCAACCGTCTCTGCCGGGGCAAATGTGCCCCTGCCGTCATTCAACTCGATGTCGAGCCTGCTCATGCCGCTCATGCCTCCCGCCGGCCGCCGGCGTCACCTCGATCTCGTACGACTCCTTCACGTCCGGCCACCGCTCGATCTCGCCGCGCAGATCAATGCTCCAGACGATCTTGTTGTTCTCCGCCGCGAAGGAGTGCATGGTGTCCTGGGGGAGGACGAAGCCGATCTGTCCAGTCGCAATCTCCGCGACGTGTGAAGTCCGGTACAGTTCCATCTCGCAGAACGTGCTCTCATCCGTGCAGGTGCTGGTGCCCTTGCGGTACGTGGCCCGCTCGACGCCGTGCAGGGTCACCGTGAACTCACGAATCCGGCGGGTCTGTCCCTGGAAGCTCCAGCGCAGCTCTGCCGACCCGCCCAGCGGGATCGTCCGCGAGCTCAAATGCAGCGCCGGGCGAGGATTGAACATCGCGAGGAACTGGTGGACGACGAGCCCGATTAGCCCGATGCCGATGGCGACAAAGGGGATCAGAAAGACCAGAGTGAACCAGCCGGCGGTGGCCAGGAATACACAGACGATTCCGTTCCAAAACACGGCGATCAAGATCGCGCCCACGAGCTTGGCACGAGCGGAGAACTTTGGCGTGAGCGCCGCCGGTGCGGTATCGGCCGGTCGCAATAGAGACAGAGGATCGACGATGCGAGTCGGCTCTGACACAGTGGGGCTCCGTGGAGACGCAGCTATGTCCGTCTTGCCTCGAATCGTCCGCACCAGACCGCCGACGCCGACCAACAGGAACGGCAGCGGGAACAGGGCCAGCAGCAGCTTGGCGTGGAAGCCCCGCTTGAGCACCGCCTGGGAGGGATTCTCCGGGTTGACGTAGCAGACCGGGTCGGTCGCAGTCCTATATTGCTCGACAACGTGGGCCTTGCCCTTGTAGCCGCTGGAGGAGCCGCCGATGAAGTCGTAACGGTCGCACTTGTACGTCCGCCCGTTGCATTCGTACTGGTACAGGATGTGCACGCTATAGGTGGTGCTATCGTCGCCGTCGTGGCTGCGAACCTCGGCCTGAAGCACCTTGCAGGGTGTCGCCACCCAGCTTTCGGCGTCGATCGTCCTGGCAATCGGCCGGATTCCAAGCGGATAGAGCATCGCCCCGCCGGCAATTGCGAAGAGGCCGAAAATGGCCGCCGTGGCGTATTTGCCGGGCCCTTTTCTCCTCCTGGCGATGGCGGCGAGGGGTTTCACCCTCGCCGGCGTCCGTCGACGAAGCCAACCGCGACTTGGCGCAGGTTCGGCCACCTCGACATCACATCCGCGATCGTCTTCCTTCAGCATGTCGCACCTTCCGCAGAATAGAGTACGGCCGCAATCACGCACCCACTCTGTACATATCGGCCATCCAGACAACCCTCTTTCGAACCTGCTGCGTATGGCCCCAGAGAAGGGTAAGAAATGTGATATTCTCGGAAAGTGCTTTGTCCGGGTGGCGTGAATGTGGTGTAACAGCCATACGTTCGATAAACGCGGGTGATCGAAGGCACGTGGCTCCTGGGAATCGCGGTTTCTTCTTGTGTTCAGGTGTTGCCATTGCCAGAATGCAGGGAGTTGGACGCACCGACTGACTTGATTGATTGGCCCTTTGGGCAAGTCCCATGTAAAGGAGATTGGCGATGACTACTTCCAGCAAGACTGTGTTCTTCGCTCTTGTGGCGGTGTTCCTCACGTGCGGATGCAGCTCCTCCCGCAATCTGTCGATGGCTCCGTCGCCGGCCGGCGAAGAGATCCTCTACAGGCTGAAACTCGCCAAGGGGCAGTCGTATGAGATACGATGTATCACCGACGACCGTGGTACCCAGCGAGAAAACACGCAGGAGTTCTCCGTGGATAGGTCCATTGGCCTCGGCTGCCGCTTCGGTGTCAACTCCATCGACGACTCCGGAAATGCAGTTGTCGACTGCACCATTACCTGGGTCATGTACCGCCAGAAGGTCCGCGGTGGCCAGCCAGCGAACGGAATGCTGGAGGGTTTGGACCCGGCATCGTGGGACGTGGCGTACGATTCCTCGAAGAGGGACAGTCAGACGCTCCCGGAAGCGGTAGGCTGGGCCGACCTTTACCTCGTCGGGCCGAAGTTCGCGATCGCATTCCTCCATGAGAAGTTCACAATCACACTGACGCCCTATGGCCAAGTGCAGGAGGTCATGGGGTTGGACGCATTGCGAAAGAGAATCGCGCAGAAGGCCGGGACCGTGGGGCAACTGATGCAGAATGGCGACGATGCGAGCCTGACGCAATTCATAACGCAGTACTTGTTCCAACCTCTGCTCGTCTATCCGGAGCAGGTTGTCCACGTGGGCGACTCCTGGACTCGGGAAGATCAGTCCACCTGCGTCCCGTACCCTGAAAGGAAGTTCACGCTAACGCAACGCGGAGCGGGAGTGGCGACCATCGAAGTCAATGCGACGCTTGAGGAACGGGACCCCAAGATGCCGTTGTGTTGGTTCAGCGGGAATTGGACAACTACAGCCGTCGGCCAAGCGGTTCAGTCGCTGGGCTGACTTGGGTATTATGAACTATGA
>JAFGJR010000126.1 GCA_016928975.1 Sedimentisphaerales bacterium
GGAGGGAGCCCTGGCGCAAGCATATTCCGTCGTCAATATGATGGCGGCCGTGACGCAGCGAACAAATTAAGATGCGATTGCCCTGCCTCCCCGGGCTTCACGGCTCTTTCCCTGCGGAGGCGATCGACTTCTCAAGGAAGTCCTTGTCATCTGAGGATATGCGCGACGTGTTGTTCGTGGACGTCGTGCCGGCGGCAATAGAATAGACAACGGGGAGGCCGCCCATGGGCCACCTCCCCGTCCTTTCGTCAATGCGGCATGCGGAGTTCAAACGTCACCGAACAAACCTTACGGAATCGGGACCCCGTTAAGCATGTTGGTGAGGATCGTCCTGTCGCCAATGTCCACGTCGTTGTCCGCGTCAAGATCATAGTGTCTGTCGGGATAAGGTGTGGACATGCCGTAGTATCTTCTATTGAAGTACCAATTATCCATCTGGTCGACCCAGCCGCTGCCGTCGATATCACCTAGGCGTCTGACGGCCACTTGGGCGGATGTTCCGCCCAAACCGCCGAACTCGGCCCCGGTCACAGTGATTACCAGGTTCACGTTGCCAACGGGTGATGTTGCCCCATTGCGATCACCACCGATAATCTCCCAGACCAGCGGATCCTCCGTTGCGTTGACCGTGACGTCCCCGGCGCTTTCGGGGTCCACTTCCACTGTCGCGTCATAGGCGCTGTTGTCCAAGGGGTCGTCGTCGACCGTAATGGTCAGAATCGACTTGTGCCCGAAGCCCGTCGTGACCTCGGTGTTTTCGTACACCCAACTCCAGTCAACCTCCGCACTGACCCCCAGTTCGGGGACGAGGTTGGTGTTCTCGTTGAGGACGTCCATCTTGAATTGGGCGAATGAAGGCAAGTAGAACCAAGGCGCACCCTGGAAGGTGTCAAAGGCGATGCTGAGCTCAGTCAGCGGCGTCTCATCCCATTGGCAGCAGAGTGTCGCCACGGCATCTCCTGGTGTCAGGCTTTCAAGGGGGACGTATTCCTGTTCGCTCGATGTGTAGTAACAGAAAGACTCGGATTCACAGTAGCTGAGGTCCGAGAATCCGCTCCACGCGTAGGGCGTGGGGGCCGTGACGGCCGCAATCTGCGATCCTGTCAGGTTGCTTAGCGGGTAGCAGTAGGGCCTGGCGTGCTGCGCGTCAGCGCCATGGACTCTGAAGTATCCCCCCACGCCCCGCAGTGTTGCGCTGATGTCATTGGCATCGTCGAGTACCAGGTCGAAGTACAGCAGCGTCCCACTGAATCGCAGATTTGCGATCCTCACCTCAGGTCCAATGATCGTCACGGTAGCCGTGTTCGTCAGCGTGACCGGTTGGCCGCCCTCCATCACCTGAACGCTGATGACCTTCTCACCCGGAGAACTGCCGGCGAACGTGGCTTCGTACACGCCGCGCTCAATCTCAGTCAGGCCCGAGACAATCGTGTCGCCTGTTCCTGACACGGAGAACGCGATGTCGGCCTTACGCCACGGAAGAGCATTGCCGTACTCGTCAAGCAAGTGAACAGTCACTGCCGTGCTGCCGAACGCCGTAATAGTGGATTCGGCGACATTCACACTGCTTGTGTCGGCGTCCACGTTGCCGAGTTCATGCTGGTTGCCGAAGTTGATGGAGTTGGCCACGCCGTCTCCCGACAACAACTCAACCGTGTAAACGCCAGGTTCAGCCTGATCGACGTGGAAACTCGTTTCGGGGTCGCCGAAGAGCGTAATGCAGAAGTGAAGCCAGCGATAATAACTGATCCCGACGAACGGCAGACATTCCATTTTTGAATCTGTCTGGGCTGCGCCGAGTTCGGTGATTCCCTCATTAAAGACCGCGTCCCAGAAGTTGTAGTCGTACTTGGCACTATAAGTGATGCCCGTGGAGTAGAATCCATATCGCGAGTTCATAACGGCACCAAACGCGCCACTGTCCCGATAGACAACGTGGTGCTCTGCCATGCAATCGCCGTCCTCCGCGTCGAACGCCCCCGAATTGCAGCCGCAGGAGTAGATGAAGTATGGATAGGTGTTGTGCAGGGCGTCAATGTGGTTGCGGTACAGCTTGGCGTTCATATGGTAGTCTGAGTGGCCGAAGTGGTTGACGATGTGGCAGCCGCCATTGAGATCGCCGATCAGTTCCTCAAGGGCCCACACATTCTCATGATCGTAGCGCTTCGTAATGTTCCAGGAGGGAGGAACGCAGTCGTCGGCTACAGGCTCTTTGAAACCAGAGCCCCACGTGTAGTCGTTCAGCTTCTCTCCCAGCCAAACGGCTTTTTTGGGATACCATGGCCCGGTCAGTTCGTATTGGATGGTCTTTCGCACGAAGCGCGACGCTTCCACAGGCGTGCTGGCCGGGGCGCGGGCAACATGAACATCGGGAGTCAGGTCGATATCGCCACCGCCGTCGCCATCAAAGCGTTCGCCCCATATGGCGTCGTCATCTCCGTCCCATGTTCCGTCGAGGCAGGCAAAGTAGACATCGGTGGGGATGTCAATATCAGGGGTGTAGATGTGAACGCAACATATCCGTAGCGGCACCTGATCTGTGTCGCCGCCCAGCAGAACCCATTCGGTATCCCAGTTGTTGTAGGCGTCGCGGATGAAGTCGCGGACCTTGTCGGCATTGTCGCCGGATTCGATGCCACTGTAGTTGGCGTAGATGTACTCTGTGGTCACGATCCGGGCCGTCAGGCCGCGGCTCTGCTTGTGGTCGATCAGGTCCTGGAAGGTGTCCTCCAGAGCTTCACTGGTGACGATGACGTACTCGAAGGGACCGTTACCTAGATTAGTCGGCAGCGTGCCGCTCTTCGGGCGACCGGCAACCTTGTACTCGGCGGCATACGTTCCGTTGTCGGCGAATCGCAGCACGGCCTCCGCGTCCGCAGGACGGTCGCGGACCCGCACCGTGCCGCCGCCCTTGCGGGCCTGGGCATGCACCGTGACGCGGATCTGCGGGTAGTACGTTACGGTCTGCTTCTTCGCGTCGTATTTGACCGGAAACACCCTCAGGATGGCGACGCTGTACCCACGGAGATGGACGGTGTTGTGCTGAACCATCGAGCCCAGAGGAAACGACTCGCCGCGGACGTTCTGCAACTTGCTGGCAGGGACATTAATCTTTCTGTTTGCGGTGGTTTGGGGCTGCGGAGGGGTGAACAATCCCTTGACCCCCGTGGCGACGACCACGCCGGGACCGAGGTCAAGCTCAACGTCCGCCACGTCGGCGTCTTGAGGCAGGAGCAGTTTCGTGATTCGTACCGGAACTAGGGGATCAGGCCAGACCTGCCAGGTCTCCTCGCCGGGTACCGTAACCGTGAGCTGGTCCTTGCGTCCCTCGACTTTCGGTTTGCCTTTCATACGACAGGTGACCGTCGTTTCGTAGGCTCCGGCCTTCTCCTGTGCCATCGGCTTCCAGCCGCTCCAGACCAGGGTGTCTGTGGCTGCCTTGACGGCGGGCTTGCGTTGTGCGGCTTTTTCCTCGTCGCACCAGCCGGGAAACATCTGTATCCAGTCTTCCTGCTCGACCTGGGCGACCCGGTGGACTCCCCAATCCAACCCCGACAATTCGTATGCGCCGTAGGCATCTGTCATGTCATACGGTTCGCCCTCGTCCCACAGGCCGTTCTCGTTCTCGTCAACGTACACCTTCCAGTTTTGCATACCCGGCTCGCCGTCATCCCAGACACCATTGCCGTTCAGGTCGTTCCAGGAACAGCCCTGAATGGTGCCCGTCTGGGCATGGAGCATCATTCCCGCCGACAACACTATCATGGTCCCCAGTGCGTACGTCATCGTCCATCGGTTCGTCATAGCCTGTCCTCCGAAGAATCGAGTTGTCCACTTCAGCACATTGAGAAACCGAAGTGCACAAATACCATAGGTCGAGAAACATGCGGATGTCAACAGTCTCTCGGCGGAAGTCGCCGGTAGCCGGTCGGGCTTGCGGCTTGAATGTTGGGCCGGATTTCACTACGATGGGCCGTCTTGTGATGTCGTCCCGGGGGCATGCCGACTTCGGACGGGGCGGCTGGACGGTCTTTTCGGTAATGAGGCAGGTACGGAACATGGCAAAGGACAACGCGGCATCCAATCCCTCGCAGCAGCGAATGGAGAACATCGTCTCACTAGCCAAGCGGCGAGGTTTCGTCTTTCCATCGTCGGAGGTCTACGGCGGCCTGAACGGTTGCTGGGACTACGGGCCGCTCGGCGTCGAACTGAAGCGCAACGTCAAGGACGCCTGGTACCAGAGCATGGTCCGCGAGCGCGACGACATCGTGCCCGTCGACTGCGCCATCCTGATGAACCGCCGCGTGTGGCAGGCCTCGGGGCACGAGAAGTGTTTCACGGACCCGATGGTCGATTGCCGCGAGTGCAAGAAGCGGTTCCGGGCCGACAAGGTGCGGATGCACTACGTAGTGCGCGGGAAGGACCAATGGGATCCGGCGACGCACACCCACAGATTTCCGGACATCCTTTGGCACCATGCTTATGAAGGCGACGCCGAAGAGGATTTCGAGAAGAACCTCTCAAAGAGTGTCCGCAAATCATACGATCACGTCCGCAACAACTACAAAGTAGAGATTGAGGCTGGCAATGTGGTTGAGATGGATTACCTAGTCAGCCAAGTACCTTCGACAGCCCCGTATTTGAAGAAGGTCTGCCCGGAGTGCAGCGGCGAACTGACCGAGGCACGCCTGTTCAATCTGATGTTCAAGACCTTCGTCGGTCCGGCCGAGGACTCCGCCGCCATGACGTACCTGCGGCCCGAGACGGCCCAGGGCATCTTCGTCAACTTCCTGAACGTTTTGAACTCGTCGCGGATCAAGGTGCCTTTCGGCATCGCCCAGATCGGCAAGGCCTTCCGCAACGAAATCACGCCGCGCAACTTCACCTTCCGCACCCGTGAGTTCGAGCAGATGGAGATCGAGTTCTTCTGCAAGCCCGGCACCGACGACGAGTGGTACCGCCACTGGGTCGAGGTCCGCAAACGTTGGTACCTGGACCTAGGCATGCAGCCCGACAACGTCCGCTTTCGCGAGCATGCGGCCGAGGAGTTGGCCCACTACGCCCGCGGCTGCACCGACGTCGAGTACAAGTTCCCGTTCGGTTGGGGCGAGCTGGAAGGCATCGCCAACCGCACGGACTACGACCTCAAGGCTCATGCCGAGGCCTCGGGCAAGGACATGACCTACTTCGACGACGAGACGAAAGAGCGATTCGTGCCCTATGTCATCGAGCCGTCGGCGGGCGCGGACCGTTCGACGCTGGCTTTTCTGTGCGATGCTTATTGCGAGGACGAGGCCCCGGACGAGAAGGGCAAC
>JAFGJR010000127.1 GCA_016928975.1 Sedimentisphaerales bacterium
ATGTCCACCGGCGGAAACGCAGTGCCCGGCCGTTCCGACGGAGTGTCCGCCCGTCGAGACCAGGTGCCCGCCGATAGAGACCAAATGCCCGCTGTCGGAAACACAATGCCCGGCCGTCACAACCCAGTGCCCACCGGTAGAGACTGAGTGCCCGGTCGATCCGGTGGTAACCCAGTGCCCTGCCGTTGAGACCAGGTGCCCGCCCGTGCGGACGAAGTGTCCGGCCACGGAGACTGAATGCCCGGCGGCAGAGACCAAGTGCCCACCGGTAGAAACTGAGTGCCCGATCGATCCGGTGGTAACCCAGTGCCCAGCCGTCGAGACTAAGTGTCCGCCCGTGCGGACGAAGTGCCCACCGACGGAGACTGCATGCCCGGCGGCAGACACGCAATGTCCTGTAGCCGAGACCAAGTGCCCGGCCGTCACGACCCAGTGCCCACCGGTAGAGACCCAGTGCCCGATTGATCCCGTCGCGACCCAGTGTCCAGCCGTCGAGACCAAGTGTCCGCCGGTGCAGACCAAGTGCCCACCGACGGAGACTGCATGCCCGGCGGCAGACACGCAATGTCCTCCTGCCGAGACCAAGTGCCCGGTGGCGGAAACCAAATGCCCAGTCCTCGCGACCAAGTGCCCCGTTGTGAGGACTCAGTGTCCGTGCTACATGTGGGAGTCAATACGTCTATCGACCGCGCCGGAGTGCCCGGCGATCGATGTAGCCTGCCCGTCTGTCGTGGCGATGTGTCCGCCAGAGCAGTTCGTCATTGTCGGCTTATAGGATAGAGGCACGAGCCGGAGCGCTCGGCTGCGTGATTGCGGCGGCTACGAACCTAATCCCATCGGCTTCGGCGGGCACAGAGAAGGTGTCAAAGCTGCGGAACAGCGGATACCGACACGGCCCTGAGCGCAGATGAGAGTTACTTGCGCGCGCTTGGGTCGATCTCGCATGCCACGCGGAAACCGATGAAGTCCATCTGTGGCAGCCACCATTTGCTCTTGGGCAGTTGCGGGTCGTTCATGCGCCACCAGTGTTCCTCATAGGCTCGTGCTGCACAGCGGACCTCGGCATCCGGACTATCGTAGAAGCCGCCGCGCGCCACGTGCACCTTGCCGGTCGCCGGGCCTACGGGATTGGAGGCAGGGTTTGCCTTGGCCGCCTCCTCGTATGCAGCAGGACCGTAGAAATCGTGGACCCACTCCCGAACGTTGCCCAGCATGTCGTACAGGCCCCAGGCGTTGGGCTTCTTGGCGCCCACTTCGCGGGGCCCGAAATCGACATTTCCCTGGTACCAGGCGTATTCGTCCAACTCGTTGGGATCATCCCCGAACCCAAAGATAGACGTCGTCCCAGCCCTGGCGGCGTATTCCCATTCCGCCTCGGTAGGCAGGCGGTACTTCTTGCCGGTCTTGTGCGAAAGCCAAGCGCAATAGGTCACAGCGTTGTGCCAGCTCATCCCCATGGCCGGATGCTTCTTGTCGTACCCCATGGTCAGATCGCCGTAGACCGGCGTGGGGCCGGTGATCGCATTGACACCGCTGGCACCGACGGGTTCCGAGTTCTTCCGAGCCTCTTGTACTCCCGCGAAGTCCTTCTGGGCGGTACCTGTTTCCTCATAGTAGGCCAGAAAGAGTTCGAGCGTCGTCTCCGTCGTGCAGAGATAGAACGGAGCGACGGCGACCTTATGCTGTGGCCCTTCGTCGTCCGCCCGGCCGGGTTGGTCCGCGGGACTGCCCATCAGGAAGCTGCCGCCGGGGATGAGCACCATGTCGAAAGACAGCTCCTCCCCGGTCTTGGTCATTATGGTGTCGGTGTACTTCTCTAGGGGCTTCCCGCCCCAGGCGAGCGTCCGGGCCGCCGTAGCAGCGATCAGACTCGCTGCAAGCACGGCCGCCTGCATCAGCACCCTACTGCGTCTGACCACTGTTCGGTCTCCTCGAACCTTTGTAGTGAAGCCCTGATGGACATCGAGATGAGGCGTGAAACGCAGACAGCCGCATCCACTTCGCGTTTCACGTCTTGCGACCGGCTGCTCTACGCAAAGTCCCTGTATTCGCGGTCGGTGACGATGCCAGGCTGCGGCACAGGGTAGATGCCCTGTGCATTCGACCGAAGCGGCGCCGGCGAATCCATCGTCAGTTTGTCCACATCCGGCGCCATCTCGTGCGGGCAGTTGAGCATCTGATCGTACGTGATGATATTGCCGGTGTGAGCTGCCATGCGACCCATTGAGGTCACCAGGCTCGCGATCGCACCGCACTCGGCCTCGTTGTAGGCCTTGTCGTTGCGAATGGCGTCAACCAGGTCGTCCCACTCGTTCTGATAAGGACTCTGCTGGTCGCGGCGGATGCGCGACTCCCAGATCAAGTTCGAGCGATCCGGATTCTGACCCTTGTACGTGCTGGAGGGCAATCCGCAGTCGCTGTCCCTTGAGACGATGGCCATGCCTTTGCTGCCGTGCGCGTAGCTGGAGTAGATGTCGCTACAGCCCGTCATGCAGCGGCCGTCGAAATTCATTTTGCTCCCGTCGGCGAACGTGTATTCCACCGCGTAGACATCGAAGTTCTGGTCCACGTAGGTCTGGCCCTCGGGACTCTGGCGATAGTGTCGGCCGCCCAGCGCTTGGGCCTCGACCGGCCAGGCGTTCTTCATCCAGCAGAGATGGTCGATGTGGTGGATGTAGAAGTCGCTGAAGTTGCCGCCGCTGGCCCAGAGGAAGCTGTGAAAACGCTGCACCTGGTAGAGCAGTTCGCTAACGCCGGGGGGCTTGGCCACGGACGAGAAGAAGCCGGCCGGTCCATGCATCCGGTAACCGCGCATCAGGATAATGTCGCCGATTTCGCCGTCCTGGATGCGCTGATGCAGTTCCTCGAAGGCCCGGCTATGACGAGACATCAATCCGACGCCGACCTTGAGGTTCTTGGCTGTCGCGGTATCCGCCAGCTTGAGCATCTTCTTCGTGGTGGGGCCGTCCACGGTCACGGGTTTTTCCATGAACACGTTGAGCCCCTTCTCGACAGCGTAGCCAAAGTGGACCCAGCGAAAGGCCGGCGGTGTCGCAAGGATCGCCACATCACCTGGCCGCAGACAGTCCATCGCCTTCTTGTAGGCGTCGAAGCCGATGAACCTCCGCTCGGGCGGCACGTCCCCTTTGTCGCCACATGCCTCCTTCAGGTTCTGGTAGCTGCCGGCCAGCCGATTCTCAAAGACATCCGCCATGGCCACAAGCTCAATCGGGCCGCGTCCTCGGACCGACATAGCATCGGCGGCGGCCCCCGAGCCCCGCCCGCCGCAGCCGACCAAGGCCAGCTTGATGGTGTTATCCTCCGCGGCGTACATGCGCGGGACAGCTCCAACCACGAAAGTCGAAGTCGCGGCGATCCGACCGGTGTTCTTCAGAAACTCGCGACGAGACGTGTGCTTTTGCGTGATTTCGCTCATGGCAGGCCTTCTCCTACTGACTGGCATATGCTCGAGCCGTTTGGCTAACCCCAGGGAATGGCACTTGCTGTTAAGCCAAACACCATCCGGAGCTCGTCATGTGCCATTATCCCAGCGTTGCCGCAGAACACAAGGGCATTCGGCCTCTCAGTCCGTCCCCCATCTGCTGAGGCAGCGTAACGCTGCATCAACGCCTCCCGCGGAGCCAGGTACGTGCTCAGCCTGCTGCTTGTCACAGCGCGCCGGCTCTGTACGTCACATCGTCCAAGATGCACGCATGGCACGAAGGAGCAACCGGCTTGCCGCCTCGTCGCCAGGGAACTCCTCGTTCACGGGGTTCCGCTTAAGCGAGCGCTGCAACCTGTAAGCGATGATGGTCAGGCGCCCCAGGAACGCCTCCATCAATTGACTGAGCCAGACAGTGTGTCCACTTCAGATAACAGAAGTCGAGCCCAACCGGCCGGCATCATGCCCGGACTGCATCGAACATGGCCTTGACATTGGCAGGAGGTGTATCCGGCAGAATGGCCTCGTGACTGGGGGAAATGATAAGACCGGTGGGAAAGATGTCTTTGAGCTCCTTGACCTTGGCGCGGATCTGCTCGGGCGTGCCGTTGACCATCAGGTCCTGCGCGTCCACACCGCCGCAGAACGAGATTCTGTCTCCAAAGTCACGCTTCAACGCACGCGGTTCCATACCTGCGGCTAAAGCCTGGATGGGGTGAACGGCGTCCACGCCGATATCGATCAGGTCGCCGATGATGTCACGAATCGATCCGCAGGAATGGTGGATCACCTTGACACCATAGCTCCTGGCCTGTTCGACAAGTCGGCGCGTGCCTGGGAACGCGAATTGTCGGATCATCTCCGGCGACAGCATCAGGCCCGTTTGACAGCCGAAGTCGTTACCGATGAGGATGGCGTGGAGCTTGCCTTGCGTCGCCTCGTAGAATATCTCGTTGGCCGCGACGTAGAAGTCAGCGATCTTGTCGATCACCGCCCGGAACGTATCGGGCGCCTGAACCATCTGCACGAAGGCGTTCTCCATGCCAAAGGCGGCGCAGGCGTCCTGAAAATGGGCCGACCAGATGACGCCCAGGACAGCATGTCCGGCCGGCGCTGCCTTCACAACCCGTCGGCATTCGTCCGCATCGATGTGTAAGGTCGGATCGGGCCAGTCGAAGTCATCGACACGGCTCGGGTCCGTGACATCCTCGAAGAAGCCGGGGGCATTGAGCGTCCTGTGCTCCCGCTTGATTCTGCCTTTCTTGGCAAAGTCAAAGGCAGCGTAGATCGCGTCCGAGGTCGGCGAGTGATAAGGCAATTCCACCGGCACGATGTCATCGTCCAGCTTCTCGATCAATCCGTGGATATCCTTGGCCCCGAAGTACTCAAACAGCCCTTCATGGGCGGCTGGATCGGGAATGCCCAACCAGGTACACGGACGATCGACGGCTTGTCGCTCGATCGTGGCATAGAATCGTTCGACATGGTCCACTTTGGGACTCCTCTCACCCAACTGCCCTGATGCTGTTGGCGTAGCCGAGAATGATCCAGGAGACGACCAGGACACCATCGCCAATCAGCAGTACACGCAAAGGCGTCGTCATGCCCTTCCACTCGCCGTCTTTGAGCCCCCACATGCTGCTGATAACCAACGACAGCGCCAGGAACATCGACCAGCCGATCACCGGCCCGAGCTTGCCCATGATAGCAGCGCCTTGGCCGTACACACCCAGGGCCGCAAACCACAACAGCGAGGTAATCAGCGCTACGACAATACCCGTCCCGGATTTGGGCGATGCATAGGTCTTGAACGATTTGTTCTTGAACAGGAGAAACAGGCTGTAGGCCAGATTGACCAGAAAGCCGCCGAACAGCGCGATGTTCCAGGCCACGAGACTGGCATTGCGAGGCAGAACGTCTTGCGCTATGGCCGCTTGGGCCGCCGGCTGGGCCTTGGTGAAGCTCACGTTGAGCAAGGCGGCGCCGAACCCGTTGAGTATCGCGAAGAGCAACCCTACGTAGAACATCTTGCCCTGACGAATTCCCGCCACTGTCTGCCCAAGCTTGACCTGCATGGCCTCTCGAAGAATACCCGCGTAGGTCAGGACGACCACGCCCAGGACCATGACCACGATACCCGCGATGATCCAGGGCACAGCCGGATCGGCCGCGAAGTCCTTGATCCCAAAGAGCGGAATGAGCGAGCCCATGGCCGCCGCCAGAGACATGGTAATGCCGTAGGCCAGAGACATGCCGATGTAGTTGATGGCCAAGCCGAACATCAGGGCGCCCACGCCCCAGCATCCGCTGCAAATCAGCGACAACCACAAGTCACCCGACGGCACAGCCTTGATAGCCCCCCACAGGTCAGGCACGAGCACCGAGGCGACGCCATACGGAATGACCACCATGCCGATGACGGTGAAGATCAGCCAGAAGGCCTCCCACGCCAGCGGTGCGAACTTCTTCATGCCCAGGCCAAACGTACCCTGGAACAATCCCGCCAGGAGGATCAAGAGAAGCGAGAAGTGGAATTCACTCATGCGACAGACCCTTTCTCGATTGCAGACCCACGCGTGGGTTGAGAACCCACCCTACCGTTATTTGCAGCAGTAGCGCGGCCTGTCTGGTGTTTACGCCAGTAGTTGGCCAGCACCGAGCCGGAGACATTCATCCAGGGACTGAAGATTGCCGGCGCCAGACCTACTGTGGCGAGCCTACCCATCCGCGCGGCCAAGCCCGAAGCCATACCGCCGTTCTGGAGGCCGACCTCGATGGCAATCGTTCTGCAGGAGTCGCGGTCCAACCCGAAGAGCCATGCCGCCCAGTACCCGAGAACGTACCCGACGCTGTTGTGCAGGATCGCCGCGACAAAGAGTAAAGCGCCGATCTCGAGCAAGTAGTCCCGGCCGGCGGCCGTGGTAATGGCGGTGAAGTAGATGATGCCGGCCATCGACAGCAACGGCATGAGACATTGCAGGGCCTTGAGCCGGTCCCTTCGTATCCAGTTGTAGATCAGGGCCGCAAGGATCGGCAACACGACCATGAGAACGATATCCATCATCATTTCCCAGAAATCCACCGGAACCATCTCACTGGCCAGCAGCTTCATCCAGAGCGGCGTCATAACAGGCGCCATCAGCGTGGCCAGCGAGGTCAGGGTTACCGATAGTGCCAGATTAGCGCCGGCCAGATACACCATGACATTGGACGCCAATCCGCTGGAACAAGACCCAATGAGTATGATACCGGCACCGATCTCGGGCGGAAAGCCCAACGTCTTGGCCAGCGCGAATCCGACCAGCGGCATGATGGTGAACTGGCAGGCGATGCCGATGATCACGGCCTTGGGCATCTTGACGACACCGAGAAAGTCCCGGACACTCATCTGCGTGCCCATGCCAAACATCACGACCTGGATCACAATAAGGGTGAGCCGCTTGCGGGCTTCCTTGCTGAGACCGGCGCCGCCGATCACACGAAACGGTTCAGGATAAACCATGGCTGCCACCACGGCCGCGACAACGCAGACCGTATAGCGGTAGCCTTTCAGGGAAGGCACGCTCGTCAATCCCACGGCCAGGAGGATAGGACAGGCCACAGCCAACGCGCGACAAGCGGAAAGAAAGCCCCCAAGCGAGCACGCGATCAAGCCAAGCAGACACGCCCCCGATAGAACCAGACACACCTGGTAGACCAGAGGCATTGCTTTCTTGGCCATTTGCCTTCCTTCTTGAGTTGGAACTAAAGCACAGCCGCCACGCGTTCGATGGCCGGCCTGGGACTCGACAGGACCGGGACGACTATCTCGGTAGCAGGCAGGCCGTCGACCACGCGCGCCATGGAGGCCTGGGCTAAGACAATGACATCGACCTTGCCCATCAAGTCCCTCACTGCGGACGCCACGATCCTGTCATGCGTGGCAGCGTCCCCGGACATCACGGCGCCGAACGCACCCTGACAGAGCTTTGCCGTCACGTTGACCTCCCTGGATTTCGCCTTGGCCTGTGACCGGATCAGCTCGGCCGTTGGATTCAGAGTCGAAGCCAGAGTGGCGACTACCCCAATGCGCGGTCCTTTTTCCACGGCCAGTGCGCTCATGGGCCCATCAACACGCATGACGGGGACATCCACAAGCTCGCGACCCAGCTCCGCAGCAGCACCGACGGACGAGCACGTGACCACGATGAAATCCGCCCCCGCCTGCGCCGCGGAGAGAATATGACCCACGACTCGCCGGGCCGTGGGCTTGCGAAGGCAGTTGTCCCTGATGATGTCCTTCAACAGGCTCTCATCCACCATGTGGACGACTTCGACCTCAGGCAGCAGCTCGGAACACAGCTCGCCGAACACTGGGATCATCACACCAGACGTATGAATGAGAGTCAGACGTTTCTTGTTCATTGGACCGGTCCTTGATCTTGTCCACGCGACCTGCCGAAGCCGGCCTACGATCGCCCGGACACTCGATCTCTCTTCTGCATCACCGACTTGGCTGCGTCAACGATATCGGCCACACCCATGTGGTAGTACTCCAACAGGGCCTCCGGCTCCCCCGAACGCGGGTAAATATCTCGAAGCCCTATCCGCACAACGTACGAGGGACACTCTTCAGCGCTCAACTCCGCGATGGCGCTGCCCAACCCACCGACGATGTTGTGGTCTTCAACTGTCACGCCCGCTCGGCTCTTCCCCAGGAGTGGGACAATCGAGCCTTTGTCCAGCGGCTTGAGCGTATGGACATCGACAACCGTCGCACGGATGCCCTCTTGCTTCAGGACCCTCGCGGCCTGCAGAGTGTGATTGACGACGAACCCATTGGTGAACAGCACGACGTCGTCCCCGTATGCGGCAAGGACGCGGACCTTGCCCAATTCAAATGGCACGTCGTCACAGTCCACGACAGGATCGCGTCCGCTGCCGATCCGCATATAGGCCGGACCATCGGTCTCGTGTATGGCACGCGTCGCCTGCCTGACCTGCGATTCATCAGCGGGGACCACGACAGTGATGCCCGGAATGGTACGCACGATACCCAGATCTTCGAAGAACTGATGGGTCACGCCTTCCCGCTCGCCCGCAGAAATACCGCCATTGGCCCCCACCAGTTTCACGTTCAAGCCCGGATAGGCCACAAAGGTGCGAACCTGCTCGCACGCACGCATAGTGATGAAACCGGCGTACGTAGCCACGAACGGGACCAGGCCGCAAGTCGCCATGCCGGCCGCGCAGGCTACCGCATTCTGTTCGGCAATCCCCACATCCACAAACCGGTCCGGGTATTTCCGGGCGAAGGACTTACCCTTGACCACCAGGACCGAGTCCGCACACACCAGCACCGCGTGCGGGTCCCGCTCGGCAATGTCCGTCAGCGCTTCTATGAAGGCGATTCGCGTATTTCCCAGTTGTGTCATAAACAGGCTCCTCCCAGGGCGCGCATGGCCTCCTCATACTCTTGTCGCGTAGGCACTCGCTTGTGCCAGGAGTTGTCCCCGACCATGAATGGGACCCCTTGTCCCTTGATGGTGTGAGCCAGAATCAGAGATGGCTGCTCCACGTTGGCCTTGGCGTTTCCGATAGCGTGGAGTATCTGGTTGAAATCATGTCCATCGATCTCCTGGCAATGCCAGCCAAAGGCCTCCCATTTCGGCAGGATCGGATTCAAGCCGCCCACCTCTTCCACCGGACCACTGCTCTGAATGCCGTTGTTGTCCACAATGACGACCAGCCGTCCCGCCTGGTATTTCTTCGCGGCCATGGCCGCCTCCCAGACAACGCCTTCCTCGATCTCGCCGTCGCCGGTTACTACATAGGAAAAGTAGTCACAGCCCGTGATCCGGCCGGCCAGGACCATGCCCAGCCCCACAGAAATGCCGTTGCCCAGTGAGCCGGACGTGGAGTCGATGCCAGGGGTCTTGTTCATGTCCGGATGTCCCTGAAGATGGGATCCCAGCGAACGCAACCCCACGAGGTCGTCGTGCGGGAAGTAGCCTTTTCTGGCCAGCGCTGCATAGAGTGCGGGGCAGGCATGGCCTTTAGACAGGATGAATCGGTCGCGATCTCGCCACTGCGGATGGGCCGGATCGACCTTCATGACGTGGAAGTATAGAGCCGCAATGAGATCCGTAGCCGACAGCGCCGCACCGGGATGCCCATCTCCGGCCTTGTGGATCATGGTCACGACATCGATCCGAATCAGGCGGGCAATCTCCTGAAGCTCTCGAATGGTGTCCGTCACAATCTGATCCGCCTTTCACGGTGGAGACGCAATCGCTACGGTCGTGCAGATGCCACAAGTATGCAGTCTGACCTTCGGAACGTCAACAGTGACATGGGAGCAACTCGCTGCACCGGCCTGCATACTCCCATCGAATCACGTGCAATGGAACATTAGTCGGAGAACATGGCTGTAAAACGATAACGTCCCGAAGCAACGTCATACACAGCGAATGATCCCTCGCGGCCGACCGGTTCGATGCCGGCGGACTCTTCTGCAGGCGCGCTGCCCTCCAGGACAGGGGTCCCCGTATCACTGGGTACGTAGATGCGTGCGGTGGTATTGGCCGGGATAGAGACCTCCAGCGTCAAGATATTGCCCTGCCTTTGCCAGCCACTCTCGATGATCCCGTGCATCGACCGGTACGAGGCCCGCGCGTGGGTGAAGGAGCCGCCCGGATAAGGTCGGATCAGGAACCGCTTGAAGGCGTTGACGTGCGGATCGAGCTCGATGCCGGCCACGCAGCGGTAGAGCCACTCCCCGACTGAGCCGAGCGAGTAATGATTGAACGAGTTCATCTGCGGATTGAAGAAGCCCTCCTCCTCCGTCCATCCGTTCCAGCGTTCCCAGATCGTGGTGGCGCCGTGGCGCACCGGGTACAGCCACGACGGATAGTCTTCGTTGAGCAGCAACCGCCAAGCCACATCGGGCCGGCCCACGGCCGTCAGTGTCGGATTCAGGTGACTGATCCCAATGAAACCCGTGCTCAGATGCCAATCGAGGTTCTTGATGTTCTCAATCAGATGCCCGGCCGCGAGCGTGCGAACCTCTTCCGGCAACAGGTCAAACGCGAGGGCCAACAGGTACGCCGTCTGCGTCTCAACCGTCAGTCGGCCCTGGTCGCGGAGGAACTCTCTCTGAAAGGCCGCACGCACCCGCTCGAACATGGCGCGGAACCGGGCCGCGTCATCCTCGCGTCCGATCTCGCGCGCCATGTGCGACAACTTGGCCGCATCGTCTGCCCAGTACGCGGTGGCCAGCAGGGTCTTCATCGGCGATTGGGCACGAAAGGTCGTGTCCGACGGAATACACAGCCAGTCTCCATAGTTGTTGCCGAGCTCATGGCGGCGCACCCCGTCGGGGTTGGTATGCTCGATGTAGTCCAGCCAGGCGACCATGGCGCTGTAGTGTCGCTCGATGATGCGCCGGTCGCCGTACATCCGCCAGATCGTCCAGGGAACAATCACACCGGCATCAGCCCAACCCGCCGCGCCGACGAGACCATCCAGGCCGACGAAGTTTTCATCTTCGCGCAGACGCGGGGCGGTATCCGGGAAGACGCCGTCAGGTGTCTGCGCATTCTCCACGTCGATCGTCCACTTGGTGAAGAAGGCAGCGACGTCCATGTTGTAGGCAGCCGTGCGCAGGAAGACCTGGGCATCCCCCATCCAGCCCAGTCGCTCATCGCGCTGGGGACAATCGGTCGGCACGCTCAGGAAGTTGTCCTTCTGACTCCAGTAGCCGTTGAGCCACAGCCGATTGACCAGTGGATTCGAGCAGTCGAACGTCCCGGCAGGGGGCGTGGCTGAGTGGACGACGCAGCCGGTGATCTCGCCAGAAACCGTTGGGAGTTCCGGGTTTACGCGGCCCTTAACCGCCTGAAGGCGGAACTCCGAACGACCGGACGATGTCGTCACTTCGACGTACTGGAATCCGTGGAAGGTGAAACGAGGCTCCCATACTTCCTCGTTGCGACCACGTAGTACGTACACGTCGGTGGCTTTGGCTCGGCGCAGGTTTTCGGTGTAGAGCGTGCCGTCCGGGTTGAGACGCTCGCCATGTCGCAATGTCACGCGCGTGCCAGCCGGCCCGCTGACGCGCAGACGCACCCAACCGCTGATGTTCTGGCCCAGATCAAAGACAAAGACGCCCGGCTCGACCTCATTCACGGACACAGGCTCGACGGCCTCAACGACGCGCACGGGTTCGCTGGGCTGGGCCACGAGCGGAACACCAGGGTCTGCAACTTCTTCAACGGCAGACCAACCCGAATCGTCAAGACCGGGTTCGGCCCACCCATCCAATTCGTGGCGCGCGTCGTAGGTTTCGCCCATCATGAAGTCGGACAACACGATCGGCCCGGCCGCACAGCGCCACGAGTCGTCCGTGTACACTGCGAGCCTCTCGCCGCTCGCCAGTTCGATTTCAAGCTGGACCATCAGGCTATTGCGCAGTCCGTAGCGCCCCCGCGTCTCCTGCCAGCCCACATAGCCGCTGTACCAACCGTCGCCCAGCACGGCGCCCAGGACATTAGCACCGAAGCGAACCTGCTCTGTCACATCGTATGTGCGATATTGAATGCGCTTGTCGTAGTCGGTCCATTCCGGCGCGAAGACATCCTCACCTACGCGCTGCCCATTGAGGTGGCACTCGAACAAACCGCGCGCACTGGCATACAGCGTCGCTCGCTTAACCTTTCCGTTGATCTCGAATGTCTTGCGAAACCAGGGCGGTGTCCCTGGCTCGGTTCGGGTTGGTCTAATCGCGTGTTTGGCACGGGCCAGATAGTCCGGATCAGCAGCGATCCAATGCGCCTGCCAATCGCCTGCCGCCAGCAATCCCATGGTCCAGAAGGCCGGTTCCGACACGGCGGTCTCCCTCTGTTCATCCCAAACCTGAACCTGCCAGTGACAGGCCGTGCGCGACGCCAACGGGATTCCACCGTATTCGATGTGCGCCGTGCGGTCGTCCTCAGTGCGCTCGCTATCCCATAAATCCGCCTCGCCTCGGGCCAGAAGCTCGGGCGATGAGGCCGCCCGCACGCGCCAGGCTGTCTGCCGCGCGCCGCGCCGCCGCGACTCTATATTCCAGCTCAACCGCGGCCTGACCTCGCCGATGCCCAGTGGCTCGGCCAGGTATTCGCACCGCAGACGCGTCACGCGCAGATCGCACGAATTCATGGATTGCCCAGGTTGTCTACGACTGCCCTTCATCCAAGGACTTGCTCTTCATCCAGAACGGTGCGGTGGCAAACCAAAGCACCAGACCAACAACCATGAGCCGGAAGTGCGTCTGCTTTGTGATCGCGGCACTGAAGACCAGCAGTGATGGCACGATGGTGAAAGCAAGGCCAACAAGAGAGACAACTTTGAGTATGGGCTTCATGTCATGCCTCCACTGACTGGATGTTCGCACGAGAGGTCTTCTGCTGAATCACACAGAACGCGGTATAGAGGGTCACAGCGACGACCCATTCGGGCGCCACCAAGAACAGCAAATCCGGCTTGATATTCGCCAGCCAGGCCGGCTGTCGGCCTTCGAGCAGCTTCGACAGCCAAACGTAGTGGTCCTTGCCGTAAAGGAACATGGAAAAGAAGAAGGCGCCCGCCCACGCAAACGTCGCGGGCCAACTGATCATCAGCTTGGCCTTCTCGGCGTAGTCACTGACCAATCCCAGCTTCGGGAAGACCCAGATATCAATGAATATGAACGCCCCGAGCGGCATGAAGAACAGCCCATAGTAGCCAACGATGCGGTCGAGATAGGCATTCACCGCGGGTATGCAGGCGGTGACAACCATAAAGACGCCGGCGGCAAACGTGACTTTCCAGCGTCTCCAGTTCGGGGTCGCTACCTGGATTGCCAAACCCGCGCGATAGAGCGTGGGGTTGGCCGTGGTCCAGCCCGCGATCACCACGCACGCCGCCCCCGCGAATCCGGCTCCAAACAGGGCAATGTCTCCCGGCTGGGGGTTCTCGTGCCCGGCCGCCAGGTAGGCCGCACAGAGAACGCCCGAGCAGACCCAGGCGCCGTAATGCCCCAGGTACATGCCGAACGCAGATGCGAAACCTTGCGTCCATTTCTTGGCGTACCGGAAGATGGTGATGTCCGCCATGCCGATATGTTGTGTCGCGTTGCACAACCAGGCGAATCCCATCACATGCCAGAACGTGTATTTGGAGTTCGCCCCGATAGGCACGCCGGTGAAAACCTTCTCGTTGGCCACCCGCCAGAAATCGCCGATCGAGGAACAGCCAAGATCGGCCAGCACCGCAATCGCGCCGGCGAAGAAGACCAGGACCATCCACGGTGCACAGACCTTGGAGAAGTGGGCGATCTTCTCAAAGCCCAGCACCGCCAGCGTCGCAATCACGACACCGACGACCAGGGCGAGCAACATCCACGGCACGGTAGGAATCGTATCGCCCGCGGTGTAGTCCGGATTGGGGACGCCGAACGGGATCGACACTGCCGTCACGGCTACACTGACCATGGCGCCGGCCAATAGACATAAGATGACGGCATAGAAGGCGCTGTAGGCGACCGTAAGATAGGGGCCGCAGATCTTCCGCAACTGCCAGTAGATCGTCAGGCGGGTCTTGACGCCGACCGGAGCGCACAGCAGGGCCCAGCTCACCACCGCCAGGAAATTGCCGGCCAGCAACCCGAGGAAGAAGTCCTTGGCCGATACCCCGTGCATGACCATCAGGGGTCCCAGCACGAACTCGGTCCCGGCGATGTGCTCGCCCGAGAACATCGCAATGAACGTCTTCCACCCGTGCAGCTTGTCCTCGGTGACAGGCTCGCGATCGTACTCATACAATGCATCGAGCCGCTCGACGAGCGTGGATTTGTGTCCTGTGCTCATAGGCAATGACTCCCCATACGGTTCATTGACAAGGGCCCGACGACGTCGCTATTGTCTTATCCGCAATACCTTGGCTCTTGTCAATATCAGCTATGGATCAAAAAAGACCCATCATTGGCATCACCATGGGCGATCCTTGCGGCATAGGCCCTGAGATCGCCGTCAAAAGTGTCGCGGGCATCCTGCCCGCGCGGGCCGAGGGTGGGACACCCTCGTCGCGATCGTGTCGGCCCCTGCTGATCGGCGACGCATCGGTTATCACGGAGGCCGTGGCCCTGGCAAAGCTGGACGTGAAGGTCCGGACTGTGCCCACGGCAGAAGCCTCCGCATCCGCGCCCGGCGTGATCGATGTTCTGCAACCGGAGGGCTGTTGTGTCGGGGAACGGGTCTATGGCAAGGTTTCAGCCGAGGCCGGGCACGCCGCCTTCGTCGCTATCGAGAAGGCAATCGAGCTGGCCCTTACGGGGCAGATCGACGCCACTGTCACCGGGCCCATCCACAAAGAAGCGATCAACGCGGCCGGACACGCTTTCCCCGGACACACCGAGATTTTCGCCCAATATACCGGCACCGAGGACTATGCCATGCTGCTGGTCTATGGAGACCTGCGGGTCATTCACGTGACGACGCACGTGCCCTTGAGCCATATCAGCGGTCTGATCAGCCGGCCCAGGGTGCTCAAGGTGATCGAGCTGGCGCACGAGGCTTGCAGAGGACTCGGCATAGAGGAACCCCGTATCGGCGTAGCCGGGCTGAATCCTCACGCCGGAGACGGAGGACTATTTGGGTCAGAAGAAGAGCAACACATTGCGCCGGCGGTGCAGGATGCGCAATCCAAGGGGATACGCGCCGAAGGCCCGATACCGCCGGACACCTTGTTCCCCGAGGCGCTCGGTGGCTGGTTCGACGTGTGCGTAGCCATGTACCACGACCAGGGTCATATCCCCCTGAAGGTCGTGGGGTTCACCTGGGACCGGGCCAACAACCGCTGGGCCTCGGTCAACGGCGTCAACATCACGCTGGGGCTTCCCATCATCCGAACGTCGGTAGACCACGGCACGGCCTTCGACATCGCCGGCAAGGGGATTGCGTCGCCGGACAGCATGATCCACGCGATCGAGTACGCCGTCAGACTGGCCAAGGCGAAATCGCAATGATCGTCGTGATAGCGGACGACATCACCGGCGCCGCGGAGATCGCGGCCATCGGGTGGCGACGCGGCCTGAGCGCCCAAGTGCAGACGACGTTGGCCCCGCGGGCGGAGGCCGATCTCGTCGCGATAGACACGGACACGCGGAGCGCCACGACCGACACGGCCCGCCGTATCGTTGGGGACCTTTCCGAGCGCCTTCGCACGCTGCCTGTTCAATGGTGTTTCAAGAAGGTGGACTCCGTACTCCGAGGCAATGTGGGCGCAGAGATCGAAGTGCTGATGAAGGCGCTGGGCAAGACACACACAATCCTTGCTCC
This sequence comes from Sedimentisphaerales bacterium, assembly GCA_016928975.1. The sequence goes on from JAFGJR010000127.1 coordinate 15,778, forward strand.
CGCCAATCCGTCCAAGGGCCGCGTGATTTCAAACGGTCGCTACTACATCAACAACGTTCCTCTGGATGAGACCGAATTCGCAGATGATCCAGAACATCCGGCCCGGTATAGTTCTGTGGTAGATATGTTGACCGTCTCCGAAGGGTTTCCAGTTCACGCATCAGACCTGACAACATACACCGGCCAGGAAACCGGCCTCGTGCTCGCGCAGGCGGAGATCGTAAACGACCTGGCTCAGTGGGCCGAACGTCTGGACGAATGCACACTGGCAGCAGGTGGTGCAGACTTCTTCCAAGCCATTCTCGACAAACGTCTGACTTCCGGGAAGACCCTGCCTGGCAAGACACTGACACCCATGAAGGGACCGAAGCTGTTCGTATGCGGCAGCAGGTCCGAAACGTCACGCAGGGCCGTCGCCGAGGCGTGTCGTGCAGGCATTCCTGTGTGTCCCATGCCCGAGGCCCTGCTCACGAGTCCTCGTCCCAGTGACGAGGGCTTGCTCAGGCAATGGGCGGACGATATAGTGGCAGCGCTGGCCGCGAGCGAGTGTGCGGTCATCGCTATGGGTCAGCCGGAGAGATACAGCGCCCCCTCGGCGCACGACATCAGGACGCAAGCGGCCACGCTGGTTCAACAGGTGGCCGACCGGACGCGCATTCGTGAGGTGTTTATAGAGGGCGGAGCCACGGCCGGTGCGATTCTGCGGCGCCTGGGATGGGACACGTTGGACGTGCGGGGCGAATACGGGCCCGGCGTGGTGCGTCTGGGCGTGAGGAAATCGCCGGAGCAGACCGTGACGCTCAAGCCGGGCAGCTATCCCTGGCCCGACGGATTGTGGACCCTGATGTAGAAAGTTCATGTCATGCCGCAGGAAGGTCTGCATTGGATAGACTATGCCGTGGTCGGCGGTTATCTGGCTGTCATCGTCTGGCTGGGTGTGCATTTCTCCCGCAGGCAGACGTCCACGAACGAGTACTTTGCGGGAGGCCGGTCCGTGCCGGCCTGGGCCATCGGCATGTCACTGCTGGCCACGCTCATCAGCAGCGTCACCTTTCTGGCCTATCCCGGCGAAGGCTTCAGCGGGAACTGGATTCGGCTCGTACAGGGTCTGGCCGTGCCGGTCGTGCTGATTTTCGTCGTCTGGTTCATCGTGCCGATGTATCGCCGCTTCATCGGGCTCAGCGCCTATGAATACTTCGAGAAACGATTTGGCTACTTCGCCCGCCTGTACAGCTCTCTGGCTTTCATCATGGCGCATTTCACCAAGATGGGGTCGGTATTCTACCTTCTGGCTCTGGCGCTGGCTTCCATGACCGGCATGAACACCTACCATGTGATTATCGCACTGGGCATCGTCACCATCCTCTACACCCTCGTCGGCGGCATCGAGGCCGTGATATGGTCGGATGTTATCCAGGGGTGCATCCTCGTTGGCGGAGGTCTGATTTGCGTGTCCGTCCTGCTGTTCCGCCCAGAGATCGGGCCGGGGGCAATGCTTCGGCAAGCGTGGGAAAACGGCAAGATGAGCATGGGACCCTACGACTGGAGTTTCACGCGCCTGACCTTCTGGGTCATGGCCATCAACGGAGTCTTCTACGCCATCCAGAAGTACGGCACGGACCAGACCATCGTCCAGCGTTTCCTGGCAGCCAAGTCGGACAAGAGCGCCATCCGCGCGGCGCTGATGGGCACGCTGCTGTGCGTTCCAGTGTGGACGCTGTTCATTCTCATCGGCACTCTGCTCTGGGTTTACTACCAGCAAACAGCGGCGCAGCTTCCCGCCGACGTGACTGGCGACAAGGTCTTCCCCTACTTCATCATGTCCCAGCTCCCGGCAGGTGTCACTGGCCTGATCCTGGCGGCGCTGATCTCCGCGGCCATGTCGAGCCTGGACTCGGACCTGAACTGCCTGGCCGCGGTTGGCGTGGAAGACTACTACAGACGTTTCAAGCCTGCCGCCACCGACAGGCAATGCCTGACCCTGGGCAAGATCATCGTGACCGTCAGCGGCCTGTGCGCAATCGGTATCGCATGCCTGTACGTACACTTTGGCGGACAGGCGGTGCTCGGGACCATATTCGCTCTGTACGCCATATTCTCGGGAGGCATCGCCGGCATCTTCGCGCTGGCTTTCTTCACCGTACGGGCCAATCGCAAAGGCCTTACGGTCGGCATCGTTGCTTGCGTTCTCTTCACTGCGTATGCCTTGTTGACAAGCACTAGATTCGACTTGGGAGGCCCGGAGAAACAGCGTATTCTCGACCTGGGGCGACTCAACTTCACGCATCACAAATACATGCTGGGCGTGTACAGCCATCTGGTGCTTTTCGTGGTGGGCTACCTGGCGAGCTTCCTGTTCCGCCCGGATAAGGACACCAAGGACCTCACACTGTACGGGTGGCTGGCCACTCGCACCCAGGGGAGCCGATGGTCGCCCTGACGGCCGCGGTCGGACATGATGGCAAACGCGAGCCAGTTCAATGCTGAGTTGTCAGATTCCCAGGGGACCGAGGTCACGCCCGTCGCCCCCGATCGATTCGACTATGAAGCCTACGCAGACTTTGAAGCAACTCTTCTCGAGCAGAACCGGCGCGTTTGGAGTTCCGCGTTTACGCGGACCGGAAGCGCGTGAAGGGGCAATTCCAAGCGCCGCCCCAAGGATGAAGGGAGCAGGAGGGCGCGCGCGTTGCGCGTGAGTTGTCGGGGCGCAGGCTAAAGGTGGTCAACCCTGCGGAGAGCGCTGCTGCCACAGGCCGGACACGCCGGCGCGCTTAGCGGCAGCAGCCGGCCGTTCTTGCCCAGCAGCCA
>JAFGJR010000128.1 GCA_016928975.1 Sedimentisphaerales bacterium
ACCCGCAAGGAATTCTATGGGATCATTCAGACCCAGGCCGGGCGGCTCAACCGCCTGATCGAGGACATCCTGAACATCTCGCGGATCGAATCGGGGCTGATCAAGGTCGCCAAGGAACCGGTGAGCCTGTCCATTCTGATCGAGCAGCAGATCGGCATGATCCAGAAGTACGCCGAGGAGAAGAACATCACGGTGAGCCGCCAAACGCCGATCATCTTCGATCAGGTGTATGCCGATAAGGATATGATCTCCCAGGTGATCGTGAACCTGCTGAGCAACGCCGTCAAGTATACGCCGCCCGGCGGCTCCGTTCGAATCGTCACGGAGGTCGATGAGGCGGCGGGCCTCGTCAAGGTCAGTGTGACCGACACCGGGGTCGGCATCCCCGAGGAGGAGTTGGGACACCTGTTCCAGAAGTTCTATCGCGTGGCCGCGAACAACAAACAGGCCAAGGGAACCGGTTTGGGCCTGAATCTGGTCAAGCAAATCGTCGAAAAAGTACACAATGGGCGAGTCTTCGTCACGAGCAAGGTGGGGGTGGGCAGCACCTTCAGTTTCGAACTGCCGCTGGCCACCATGGAAATGGCGGTGGCTTGAGGAGGATTTTGGCAAAAGGAAGATCAGGCTGATATGATTCAGGGAAATCAGCTTTTGAGCCTGATCTCCATTTTGTCAAAGTCCGGCACAACGTGAAGGGACTGATCGAACGCCACGGAGGAGGAAAATACCCGGAAGTCTGAGTTTTGGGGAGTGAACCAATGGCGGGCAACAAGGTCCTTATTGCCGACGACGAAATCCACATCATTCACGTGGTCGCGATAAAATTGCGCAACAACGGCTATGACGTGGTTTCCGCGAACAACGGGGCAGAAGCGTACGAGACGGTATGTGCCGAGCATCCCGATATTGTCGTGACCGACTATCAGATGCCCGTGATGACAGGCGTCGAGCTGATCGAGAAGCTGCGGGCGAATGAGGCCACCAAGGATCTCCCCGTCATCCTGCTGACGGCTCGGAGCTTCGCGATCTCACAGGAGCAGCAGGAATCGCTGGGTGTGTCCGCCTGCCTAAGCAAGCCCTTCAGTCCGAAGGAGCTGCTCAAGAGCATCCAGGACACGCTGTACCAGCGAGAGCTCGCGCTGGCGCATTAGTAGGAGGAGGTTCAATCCATGAGCGCACGAATCGTGTATCGGGCACACGATAGGAACTGTCGGGATCAGCTATGTCGAGCACGATGACGCCAAAGCTGGCCTCCATGCAACTGCGGGAACTGCAGGCGTCGGGGGAGCGCATCGTCCAGTTCCACGTGAACTTCGCGGTGGTGGACGCCGCCGGCCAGATTGCCATTCTCCTGAACGCGGGGTCGTTCGACAGCGACGCTCAGGAGATCATGACCGCCGCCCAACCTGTGCTCGAGCAGCCGGTGGAGGGCACGGGCCGCACGGCTGATATGCAGGTCTGGCAGTTTGCGGACAGGCACCTGCTCCTGGCAGTGCCGTTGGTTGCGCCGGCGCCGGCGGGCACTTCTCGCTCGCCGCTGGGCGTGGCGGTCCTTGACCTGGGGGATGCGTCGCAAAGGCCGGCCGACTCCGCGCCGCTGCCGTGTGGTGAGGGCAATGACGCACCGACACGAGAGCAGTACCTCGGCGAGATGTTGCGCCTGTTGGCCCAGGACTTCCAAACGACCGTCCGCACGGACGGGCAGATCGAAGTGATTGGCACGGAGCTGGCCCGGGTGTACGAGGAGCTGGTGCTGCTCCACAGGATCGGGACCAACATGCGGGTCACGGAATCCGACACGAACTTCCTCCAGCTTGCGTGCGACAGCCTGACCGACATCGTGCTGGTCGAAGGGATCGCCGTTCTTCTGGAGAGATACATCGAGGGCGAGAAGAAGCTGGTGATTGCGGCGGGCTCCGGTCTGATCGACATCGACGAGCGAACAGCGGCCGTGATGCACAGCCGGCTCGCCGACGAAGTGGCCAAGGGCCGGGAGGCGCTGCTCGACAGCGAGGTGGATGCCCCGTTCAAATTCCACTGGCCGGAGAACATCCGCAACATCATCGCCGTGCCGTTGTGCGCGAAGGAGAAAGGCGAGTCCGACCCTTCCCATCGCGGGCGGAACAATGTGTCCATCATCGGATTGATGGTCGCGGTGAACCGGATCGACAAGCCGGATTTCGACAGTACGGATATCAAGCTGTTCACCTCGGTGGCCAGCAGCTGCGCGGTCTTCGTCGAGAACGGCCGGCTGTTTCGTGACCTCAAAGAGCTGTTCGTCGGCTCGCTCAGGGCCCTGACCAGCAGCATCGACGCCAAGGATCAATACACGCGAGGCCACTCCGAGCGGGTCGCGCTCGTCTCCCACTGGATTGCAGAGCGGATATCCGAGAGACAACCGCTGGAGGAGGAGCAGATCCACAAGATTTACCTTGCCGGCCTGCTTCACGATATCGGCAAGATCGGCATTGATGAGCAGGTGCTTCGCAAGAACGGCAAGCTGACGGGCGAGGAGCGGCAATGTATCCAGCGCCATCCGGCGATTGGGGCGAGCATCCTTCGTGGGATCAAACAGATGCAGGACATCGTTCCCGGCGTTCTGTGCCACCATGAGCGGATCGATGGGACCGGCTATCCGGATGGACTGCGCGGGGACGAGATTCCGCTCACGGGAAAGATCGTCGGCCTGGCCGACAGCTTCGACGCCATGACGTCCCGGCGCGTGTACCGGGATGCGTTGAGCATCGAGCACGCACTCGAGGAGATCCGGCGGGGGCTCGGCACCCAGTTCGATGAGACGGTGGGGACCGTGTTCCTCGAAAGCGATGTGCACCAGTTGTGGGACCTGATTCAGGATGGGTCCACTCAGATTTACGGGATGGCGGACCTCACCGAGTACGGGGCTACCGCCGTGGGGACCCTGCTGCGATGAGAATCAGTACGCAGAACTATAACGCGGTGACGGTTGTCGATCTCCAGGGGGAGCTGGACGGAGACCTGGCGGACACTCTGAAGAACACCGTGACCGAGATCGTGTCGAAACGGCGCGCGGGGATCGTGCTGAACATGAGCGACGTCAGCTTCATCGACAGCCAGGGACTCGAGCTGCTGCTGTGGGTGCGTGACTACTGCCGTCGAAACAGGATTCAGCTTCGGCTGGCGGCGCTCGCGGAGAACTGCCAGAAGATCCTGGAGATCACGCGGCTGGAGGAGGAGTTTGACCGCCACACGGAGTTGGCGGAGGCGGTCAAGAGCTTTGCCTGATCGTTCCACGAGATCGGGCTGGTTGAGGTAGGGTATGGATCAGGCGCTGCTCGAAAACAAGACTCAGCTCGGTCAGTTGCTGCTGGCCCGAGGGGTCGTCAACCAGGAGCAGATCGACAGGGCCCTGGCCGAACAGCGAGACAAGGGTCATCGCAAGCTGCTCGGCGAACTGCTCATCGAGATGGGCCACTGCACCGAGAACCAGATCGCCTCGGCCCTGGCGGAGGCGTACGGCGTGCCCTATGCCCAGGTCAGTCCCAAGATCTGCGACGCCAAGATCGTGGAGACCCTCCCTCGCGAGTTCCTCGAAGCGCACGTGATCCTGCCGCTGTTCCGAGTGCACAGCACACTGACCGTGGCGGTCAGCGAGCCGTCGAACGTCTTTCTCATCGATGAAATCGAGCGGATCAGCGGGTGCAAGGCTCAGGTCGTCTGCTCGACGACGAAAGACATCAAGGCCACGCTCCAGACCTATCTTCCCGCGGCCAACGTGTTCGTGATCGATGACATCATCGACGATGAGGGGCTCGAGGAATTCACGCTCATCGAGAACATCACGCAGGACATCGGCAATCTGGAGGAGGTGGCGGGACAGTCGCCGGTGGTGAAGCTGGTCAACTACCTGCTGTATAACGCCGTGCGCGAGAATGCCAGCGACATTCACATCGAGCCCGACGACAAGAAGCTTCGCGTCCGTTACCGTGTCGACGGGAAGCTGTACGAGAAGATGCGGCCCCCGTACCAGATGCATCCGGCGATCGTCTCCCGCGTCAAGATCATGGCGGAGCTGGACATCGCCCAACGGCGGCTCCCGCAGGACGGTGGAATCCACGTCCTCGTCGAGGGCCGCCCGATCGACCTTCGCGTCTCGGTCATGCCGGGCAATTTCGGCGAGAAGGTCGTCATCCGCGTGATCGACCCGCACAAGATCCTGTACAACCTCGAATCCCTCGGCTTCACGTATGACAATCTGCTGCGCTTTCGCCAGGTGATCCAGGTGCCCAACGGGATCGTCCTGGTGACCGGGCCCACCGGCTCCGGCAAGAACACGACTCTGTACGCCGCACTGTCCGAACTGAACGGTGAAGAGGTGAATATCTGCACCGTCGAGGACCCCGTGGAGTGCAACATCTCCGGCATCAATCAGTTCCAGGTCAACGCGGCGGCGGGATTTGAATTCTCGACGGCCCTGCGGCACCTGTTGAGACAGGACCCGGACATCGTCATGGTCGGCGAGATCCGCGATACGGACACCGCCGGCATCGCCGTCCAGGCGGCCCTGACGGGGCATCTCGTCCTGTCCACGCTGCACACGAACGATGCGCCCGGTGCCGTGACGCGACTGCTCGATCTGGGCGTCGCCCCCTATCTGGTCAGTGCTTCGCTACGCGGCGTCCTTGCCCAGCGGCTGGTCCGCAAGATCTGTGCCAACTGCAAGACGGAATACGAGCCGCCTCCCAGCATCCGCACGTTGGTGGAAAACGACGACGGGCAGATCAGCAAGTTCTACCGGGGCGTGGGGTGCAAGAAGTGTCGTAACACCGGGTACGCCGGGCGAATCGCTATCCATGAGCTGTTCGTGCCCGATGACGAGGTCATGGAGATGATCAACGACCACGTCAGCACGAAGAAGCTGCGGAGCAAGGCGATGGAGAAAGGGATGGTTCCGTTGTACGCCGACGGCATTGAAAAGGTGAAGGCTGGCATCGTATCCGTCGAGGAGATCCTGCGAAGCGCCGCCACGGACAATCCGGGAGCAATGGAATCATGAGCCAGTTGCTGGCAGAAATCCAGGACAGACAGATGGAGACGCTGACGCAGTCGGGCGGCTCCGCGCCGCGGCGGCACCCGCGTGCCTCGGCCGTTCGAGCGGTTACGTGGTCCGAGCGTCTCTACAAGGCCAGGATACGAAGCGGGGACTTGATTCTGTTCGCGACGCAATTGTCGGTGATGCTCGACAGCGGCGTGGTGCTCAGCGACGCCCTGGACGCCATCGCCGAGCAGGCGGGCGACATGCGGTTCAAAGCCATCATCCTCGATATCTCCGAGCGGGTCAAAGGTGGCGACTGCTTCTCCAGGGCCCTCTCCAACTACCCGTACATCTTCAACTCCATGTTCGTCAGCATGGTCAAGGCTTCGGAAGCCTCCGGCACGATGGTTGACATGCTCACCGTTCTCACCGGCTATCTGAACTTCGAAGCAGATACCCGAAAGCGCATCAAAGGTGCGATGACCTATCCCATCATCATGGTTCTCATGGCCGTTGCCGCCACGGGCACGTTGATGTTCTTCGTCCTGCCCCGGTTCATGAGGATCTACGAGTCCAGGGGGGCGGCGCTGCCCAAACTGACACAGATCCTGGTCTGCGGCAGCAAGATCCTGGGCAATCTGGAGATCATGACCGTCCTGGTCACCAGCGCGGTTGTGCTGGGCGGATTCCTTTACTACTGGGCCGGCACCGACACGGGCCGGCGAGCGATCGACCGGATCAAGGTCCGCATTCCCATTGTCGGCACCATGTTCGTGGACATGGTGATCACGCGCAGCATGCGGATCATGGCGACCATGGTCAATACCGGCGTCCGGCTGTTGGACGCCATCCAGGTGATTCAGGGATCGGTGAACAACTACTACTTCCAGAGACTCTGGGCCCAAGTGCACCAGAGGATCCAGGACGGGTACCAGTTGTCCGAAGCCATTCTGATCGCGGAAGGGTCGGACCTGATCGCTCCGGGCATCATCCAGATGCTCCGGGCCGGGGAGAAGAGCGGACGGCTTGGCGAGGTCTGTGACAAAGTCTCGGTCTTCTATGAGAAGAAGCTGGAGGCGTCCATCCGGAATGTCATGACCATGATCGAGCCACTCATGGTCGCCGTCCTGGGCGCCATCATCGGCACGATCGCCATCGCGCTGCTGCTTCCCGTGTTCCGCATCTCCAGCGTCATTGCCCACTGACATCGTCCGCCTATGGAAGGCGTACGGCGACGATCACCCTGCGGCAGGTGCCGTGATTTCCCACGTGGCACAAGGCAAGCTGCACGACTGCAAAGGAGATCGGGAAGCGGTCGCTTGTCTGCGCTTCGCCGTATCCGAGTGTGATATGGGGCGAGAATCGCTCGAAAGCAGCCTTCTGCGGATAGTTCCGAACCCACTCCAGCGTCGATTCCGCGACGGTGTCGTCGGCGATCATCTCCTCGGTCACATCATGGTCGAAGAGCGGCTCGACTTGGCGCATCACCGCCTCGTGGAGAGCCTGAAGCTCGCCGGTCCTCTCGATCTCGAGCAAGGACGTGCATTCGCCGCGTGAGTTGGTCAAGGCGTGAATTCCGGTGGCGCTGAGTTGTCTGATGGGTGTTTCCTCTGCAAGCTTCTCCAGCCGTTCACGAACGCGGTCGATGTCCCGTTCGTCGGTGTAGCCCATCGCCAGGGAAACGTGCGGCAGGCACGTCTTCTCACCCAGCACGATCTGGGATCCGCACTGCCTGGCCAAGTCCCTGTTGACCCTTATCGCCCATTGGGTCATGGCTCGATCGGGCAACAGCACCACGTCTGTGGCAATCCGTCCCATCCTACTACCCTTCGCCTCGCGAGGTCCGGTCATGCGATGTGTCGGGCATGACCCCGGCGGCGCCGGCTCTCACGCTCTGCAACTCTGCGTCGACTTCATCGAACTGGCGCAGCACCGAGACACTCCGTTGGTGAACAACGCGATCGATGAGCAGAATCACCATGGAGTTGGCGACGAAACCGGGGACGATCTCGTACATGTGCTCGCTGAGGCCGATCTGCTTCCACGCGACCAGAACCACCGTTCCTGTGACCATTCCGACCAGGGCGGATAGCCAGGTGGTCTGCCGGGAGAACAACGAGAACAGGATCAGTGGGCCGAAGGCCGCTCCAAATCCGCCCCAGGCATACGCGACAATTCCGAGAATCGTGTCGTTCGGATGCAGCGCTAAGACAAGCGCCGCACCGGAGATGACAATGACGCAGACTCTGCCGATCAAGACCGTCCCTCGCTGGCTGAAGTTCTGTTTGCCGATCTTGCGATACAGGTCCTCCGAGAGCGCGGAGGACGAGACCAGCAACTGCGAGTCAATCGTGGACATGATCGCCGAGAGGATCGCCGACAGCATGATTCCTGTGAGCCACGGGTGAGTCACTTCGTTGATCATGGCGATAAAGACCTTCTCCCGGTCTCCACCGGGGATGGTCTCAAACAGGCCGATCCCGACCAACCCGATGACGACCGCGCCGGTCAGAGAGAGGAATACCCAGGCGATGGCAATGATCGCGGATTCGGAGAGCCTGGCCGGCGACCTGGCGCTCATGAACCGGGCGAGCAGGTGAGGCTGGCCGAAATAGCCGAGTCCCCAGGCCATCATCGAGACGATCACCAGCAAGGCAGCAGAGGTCTCGCCTTGTGGAATCAGACTCATGGAGATTCCCTTGGCCGCGATCGCGGCATGAACGCCCGAAACGCCTCCGCTCTGGATCAGCGCAGTGGCCGGCACGACCACCAGGGCCAGGATCATGAGTGAGCCCTGAAACAGGTCTGTCCAGCAGACCGCCCGAAACCCTCCCAGGAGCGTATACAGAATGGTGATGGCGCCGCCAATCCACACACCTGTCCCGTACGGAATGGCAAACGTCGATTCGAAGAGCTTTCCGCAGGCCACCAGCCCGCTGGACGCGTAGATCGTGAAGAACACGAGGATAACCCCCGCCGAGACCATGCGCAACAGGCCGGTGGGGTCGCCGAATCGCTGCTCGAAAAAGCAGGGCAGCGTGATCGAATTCGTCTTCTGCGTATAGAGGCGAAGCCTTGCGGAGACGAGCTTCCAGTTGAGCACGGTCCCGATGAACAGGCCGATGGCGATCCACGCGTTCGGGAGGCCGCCTGCGTAGATCACGCCGGGAAGCCCCATGAGAAGCCACCCGCTCATGTCGCTGGCCTGGGTCGAGAGCGCGGTCACCCACACTCCCATGCCGCGCTTGCCGAGCAAGTAGCCCTCGATGCTGTCCGCAGGCCGGCAGAAGTACAGCCCGATGCCCAGCAAAGCGACGAAGTAAAGGACGAACGTGACCAGCGTCGGTATCGTCATAGGAGCCATCCGTGCGATCGTGGTGTGTTAGTGCTTCTCAAGGATCTCCTCGTCCGATTCCATCCAGGCTGGATCCACAATGCACAGGAAGACCAGCTCATCGTTGCCGGTGTTCTCGATGGATTGGACAGAGCCGGGGGGGATGTAAATCGCACAGTCCGCGTCAACGTCGGCTGTTTCGGCGCCGACGTGCATCCGGCCTCGGCCGCGGAGAATGTAGTACACCTCCGCTGTCCTGAGCCGGTGCGCTTTCGTTCGTTCGCCGGGCCCGATCCCGGCGTGCGCGAGGCCGTAGCGAATCGCGACATCCGCCTTGTCCGGGTGGAGAAGCTCGCGCAGGATCGAGCTGTCACCGGCGACGAATTGCTCGCAGTCCTTCAATCGGCGCACCAGCATCAGGAGCCTCCCAGGAGGATGGAGCCTTCGGTGAAGAATGTCCCTGCCACGGCGGCGGTCATCAGGCAGGCCAGCGTCGCGGCGATCAGCGCACGCACGGCAATGGACCCGACCTCCTTCGTGAGTGACGGGGCCAGTGCGCAGGCGCTGCCGACGAAAATGGCCATCGAGGCGATGTGGGCGAATCCGCATAGCGCGTACGTCGTGATGACAACCGATCGTGGATCGTGTAGCGTGCCTTGCTTGATGGCCACGGCCAGGTCGCTGTAGGAGACCACTTCCGTGACGATCAGCCGCTCCCCGATGATCCGCGAGACCTCACCTGCGTCACGGACGGGCACGCCCAGCGCCAGCGTCAGGGGATAGAACAGATAGGCGAACAAGCCGCGCAATGACCACTGGCCGTCGATACCGAGCAGGGGATTGATGAGATTGCCGAGGCTGGACAGTCCCAGGTCCACGAGTGCGACCAGGCCCAGCACGGCGATCAGCAGGGCGACGATCCCGACGATCATTCGGGCGCCGGCGTTGGCCCCGTTGATGATCGCCTCGAACAGGCTGCCGTCCTTCTCATAGTAGGGCTCTACGCGTATGCCGAGCGTTTCGGGCTTCTTTCCCTCGGGCAGCACGATCTTGGACATGGCCAGAGCAGCGGGGGCCGACAACAGCGAGGCCGAGATCAAGTGTCCCGCGATGGTCGGGAACTGATTCTGCAAAGTCAGCACGTACAGTGCCAACACGTTCGAGGCGACCGTCGCCATTCCCGCGGCCAGAACGGTGCAGACCTCCGATCGCGTCATTCGCGGCAGGTAGGGTTTGATCGTCAGCATCGATTCGACGCCTACGAAGATGTTACTGGCCGTGACGAGCGATTCCGCCCCCGAAATGCGCATCAGGCGCGTGAAGACCCACGCAAAGGCCTTGATCAGCCGCGGCATGATCCGCACGTAGTACAGAATGGCGATCAGGGCGGAGAAGAAGATGATTGTGGGGAACGCCTGAAAGGCCAGGATGAAACCCAGTGACTCCACTCCGTCCCTGTCCACCTGCCCCGGTCCGAGGGCCAGCCGGCCAAACACAAAGCGCGCCCCCTCGCCGGCGGATTCGAGGATCTTGACGACCGCGCCATTGAGGACAAGGAAGATCTTTGTCCCCGCGGGGACCTTGAAGATGAAACCCGCCAACAACAACTGCAAGCCGGTCGCCCAGCCAATGACCCGCCAGTTCATGTTGCGCCGGTCCGATGACAGGACCCAGGCAATCCCCAGCAGGATGAAGATCCCCGCGAGACTGACCAGGTTGTAGGTGTCCATGAGGGGATTGTATTGGCGACGGGGCGGTCACACCAGCACTTTCCGGCGAGCCCTTGGGCAGGCCGTCAAAACAGCAAAGCTGCGGCTGGTTTGTACAGAACCAGCCGCAGCTTTTTCAGCAGCTATCACGCCGAACCTTCGGCACTCCGCCCCGTGCAGGCACGGGAAGCGAATATGCAGCGCGATCGGCAGACAACGCCTCACCGAGGCGAACGTATCGTGTTACGTACGGCGCTCAGTAGCACGGTCTCTCGCCGCTGTTGCCGGCCGGATTGGGTTTCGGCGACGGCGCGCCCATCGGCTTCGGCTGAGCAGCAGGCTTCTGCTGCGTGCCGGGCTTTGGCTGAGCGCCCGGTTTCGGCATCTTGGGGGCTCCACCCTTCGTATCCATGGTCTTCACCTCCTTTCGTTCTTTCTGTACGTCTGCTTCTGCCGGTCGGGCAAACGGACTCAACCGGTCACGGCCCCCTTCGTGCAAATCGGATGCCACGGGTGGCACGAGCCACAAATCGTGACGCAAGTCCTTGCCACGCAACATCTTACGAACTCACATTGACAACCTGCGGAATCAGGAGATAATGGAATCGGTTGTCGTGCCTCCGCAATGAAATGAGCTTTCTGTTCCGATTTCTTTCTTTGGGAGTCTCTTGTTCCGATGTTGTTTCGGGTTTTGTTGGTGATTCGTCGGGCCACATTGAGGCGACATCTGCGCAAGGTGCTGACTCTGCCTGACGTGATGGTTCAGACGGTGAATCTGGGAGGCCAGTTCTGGGAACGCCTGGGGGGCCTGGATGCTGATTGCATCGTCGTCGACAAAGATCTGGTGCCGCGCCCGGTCGACCGGAGTGTCGCCACGTTGTGCCAACTGCCCGACTCGCCGGCCCTGGTGGTTCTATCCGAGAAGGAAGACGCGCATGAGCGAGCGCAGTTTCTGGCCCTCGGCTGTGACGCCGTGCTGAACTCGGCACTGCCGTCAGGAACGCTATGCGAGACGCTGCTGGCCATTTTGAACCGGATGCGGCTTCGCACGGCGGGCGGCCTGACGCAGCAACGGCTGACCACGCAGGCCCGACTGAACGACTTTGTCTCCCACAGTGCCAGTATGCAGGCGTTCATGAATGTCGTGATGCGGGTCGCCGACAGTGACGCCTCGTTGCTCATCCAGGGCGAGACCGGCGTGGGCAAGGAGCGCCTGGCGCGGGCCATCCATGCAGAGAGCACACGGTCGAACGGGCCTTTCATTGCGGTCAACTGCGGCGCGTTGCCCGAGGCCCTGCTCGAAAGTGAGATGTTCGGGCACGAGCAAGGTGCGTTCACGGGGGCCACGCGCGGTCGCCGGGGGTGCTTCGAGCTGGCGCATCGCGGGACGATCTTTCTCGATGAGATCAGTGAGATGCCTTTCCACCTGCAAGTGAAGTTGCTGCGCGTGCTTCAGGAGTATGAGATTCAGCCGGTCGGCTCGGAGAAATCGATCAAGATCAGCGTCCGGGTGATGGCCTCGACGAACCGAAACCTCGAGGAGGAAGTGCGGCTGGGACGATTTCGCCAGGACCTGTACTATCGACTCAGCGTGGTCAGCCTCACGATTCCGCCGTTGCGAGAGCGACGCGAAGATATACCGACGCTCGTGGAGAGCTACATCGCTTTCCTGCGTCCTCGCATCGGGACGGGCGCGTACGCGATCAGTCACGAGGCAATGGAATCGCTATGCAGATACTCCTGGCCTGGAAACGTGCGTGAATTGATCAATGTGATCGAGAGGGCGATGCTGCTGTGCAACCGCCGGGAGATTCGTGTGGAAGATCTGCCGGAGTCGATCAGCAGGGCGGCCAAGGTCCAGCAGCAAGGATCGCCGCTTGTTTCAGCTATCGCGGTCTCTGATGACGCGGCACGCCTGTATGAAAGACCGTGGCGGCAAGTCCGGCGGGTCCTCCTCGACGATCTTGAGCGGGAGTATCTTCGGCGGATACTGGCCTCCACGGGAGGGCGGATTGCCGAAACAGCACGGCGCGCCGGAATGACACCGCGGTCCCTCTTCGACAAGATGAGGAGACACGGCCTGAGCAAGGAGGATTTCAAAGGCCGAGTTGCCTGCCCCGGCCCTATTGGGCCCATTTGACCAGCTCGGGATGGAGGTCCTGGAGGATCGGCGAGGCGGGCTTGATGCGGGCGTTCATGCTGAACAGCCCACGGCCCGTCATAGCCAGCTCGCACTGAAAGACGATCGGGGTCGTTCCCGTGTCTCTCGGGCGCATCGGAATCACCCGGTGGTCGTTCTGATCGTGAAGAACGCAGAACAGCTCGACGGTGAACAGGTCCGCCGGCGCGCCCCCGAGGGACACTTCGCACGTGACCCCGATCTGATCGTCCTCACTGACGACCTCCGTTTTGTCCGCGCTTGTAGAGAGCCTCCCGATGGCGATCCGGTCCCAGTATCTCTGCACTTCCTCCGTACTTCGCAGGGCGCGCCGCAAGGAAGCATAGTTCTCGTGAGTGAGGCTGTCGAGGGCGGTCCCCGCGGGCATGTACATCCGGTCGATGTACTCCGCGAAGACACGGCCCATGTTGAACCGGCAACCGACGGAGTAGATCGACTCCTTCATCATCTCGACCCATCGCACGGGGACCCCGGCCTCGTTGCGGTCGTAGTACAGATCCGTGATGCTCTCCTCGATCAGGTCATAGAGTTGCGTGGCCTCGGCGGCTTCCTGCATCTCGAACTGGCTGTGGTAACCGGCTCCCGTGATGGCCCATCCGTTCTTGCCGTTGAACGCCTCGGGCCACCAGCCGTCCAGGACGCTCAGATTCAGCACCCCATTCAGCGCGGCCTTCATACCCGACGTTCCACTGGCCTCGTTCTCGCGGACAGGATTGTTGAGCCATACGTCCGCTCCCCAGGCCAGATGCCTGGCGATGTTGATATCGTAGTTCTCCAGAAAGACGACGCGGTCCTCCAGTTGATACGTCTTGGCGAAGTCGATGATCTCCTTGATCATGCTCTTGCCCAGCGAGTCAGCGGGATGCGCCTTGCCGGCGAAGAGCAGTTGCACCGGCCTGGTCGAGTTGCTCAGAATCTTCGCCAGGCGCTCCTTGTCCTTCAGGATGAGCGTCGGTCTCTTGTACCGCGCGAACCGCCTGGCAAAGACGATCGTCAGGTACTCCGGGTTGAGCGCCCGGGTCAGCCGAAGGATCTTCGGATCGACGTATCCCCTGGCCGCCAGGTCATCGGCGAGCTTCTTGCGAATGAACGTGATCAGGCTCTGCTTGTTGCGATGGTGCGCCTGCCAGACCTCCTCCTCATTGATGCCGAGCACCTCCACCCATTGCTCGGGCCGGAGCGGGCAACGAATGTAGTCCGGGCCGACGTGTCGTTCGAGCAACTGACGGATCGGCTCGCTCACCCACGAGTGATGGACGCCGTTCGTGACGTATCCGATGGGAATCTCCGTCTCCGGCCTGTCGGGAAACAGGCCCGACCACATCCGGCGGGACACGTCCCGATGCAGCTTCGAGACCGCGTTGACGTGGCTGGCGAACCGCATCGCGAAGGCCGGCAGCCAGAAGACCCGTTTCTCGGCGTCGATGAAGCCGTGCGAGACCAGGTCTTCCCAGGACACGTTCAGCGACTCGACCTCTGGCTCCAGGTACTGGCGGACCAGGTCGACGTCGAAGCTTTCGTTGCCGGCGATCACCGGGGTGTGTGTGGTGAAAACGGTGGACGCACGAATGACGGCCTTGGCCTCCGTGAAGCTGAGCCGGTCGCGGTTCATCAGTCTTTGCAGCCGCGCGATGATCAGGAACGCGGAGTGCCCTTCGTTGATGTGATAGATCCTCGGCTGGATGCCGAGATACTCCAGAGCGGCGATGCCGCCGATTCCGAGGACCAACTCCTGCTGCAATCGCTTGGTTCGGTCTGCCACGTAGAGCTCGTGGGTGATATCTCTGAGGTGTGGAGGGTTTTCCTCAATGTCCGTGTCGAGGAGGATCAGCCGGGTCTTGCCCACGTCCATCTGCCACGGCTTGATCTTGAGCGGCTGGTCCAGGATGCGCATCTCGATGTAGGAGGTCTTGCCGTCCGGGCCGCGCAGCTCCCGCATCGGGATGAAATGGTTGTCGAATTCGAGGAACAACTCCTCCTGCTCGCCGTTCACCCCGATTCGTTGCGTGAAGTACCCGTACTTGTAGATCAAGCCGATGCCGATCAGAGGCACGTTCAGGTCCGAAGCGGCCTTGAGGAAATCCCCTGACAGCACACCCAGACCGCCGCCATAGATGGGGATGCATTCGTGCAACCCGAACTCCATGGCGAAGTACGCCACCCAATCGTCGGGAGACAGCGCCCCGCCCCGGGTCGTGCGGAACTGCTCGCTGTACTGCCGGTACTCTTCGAACCGCTGCCAGACCTTCCCGAGCTCGAACAGAAAGCCCTGGTCCGTCGACAACTGCGCGATGCGCTCGGTCGGCAGGCGGAGCAGGAATTGCACCGGGTTGTGGTTGACCGCCCGGAAGAGCTGGCTATCGATCCGGTAGAACAGGCGTATCACGTCGTAGTTCCAGGTACACCACAGATTGTAGGCGAGCGTGTGGAGTCTCTGCAAATTGTCCGGAAGCTTGGGATAGACAAAGACATTCTTGAGGATCATACACTCATGTCTCCTACATGCGTGCTGTTCCGTTGTCGCAGCCCTTTGTGCTGCCTTGCGACTGCCGCTTCAGTCTCCATTGGCAGAATCCGGCGGAGCGGACGTCTTTCTCCCGGGTTCTCCGGTTTTCTGAAGTGCATTCTACCTGTTCTCTCCCTGCCCAGTCCACAAGGAAGAATCGGGACCTTCCGCTGCACGGCAGAGAATCTGAACACGCCTCGCTCACGTCCGGTAAAACCATCGCCAGTCACTCGCCGCCCGGGGAACCTCATGTCCAGGCGAGACACAATCCAGCCTTGACACGATGCAGCGGCGGGTCTACGATTCCAGTTCAGTCGCCGGATGACGTACTGACGTTCGGGCCTCGCCGGCGTTTGAGAAGTCGCGAGTCGTGACTATGCCACCCAAGGACTATGAGCTTGCATTGGTGATGCCCGTGTACAACGAGGAGGGTTGTATCGCCGCTGTGGTCAGGTCGTGGCGGGACATGCTTGGCGCCTCCGGAATTCACTTTGTGATGATCGTTATCGACGATGGCTCCCGCGACCGGACGGCAGAGATTCTCCAGGATTTCGCCGGCGACGAGCGAATTCGCGTGATTCATCAGCGCAATGCGGGCCACGGCCCGACCATTCTACGCGGATATGCCCGGGCGGTGACGATGGCCGACTGGGTCTTCCAGTGCGACAGCGACAACCAGATGGGACCGGAGTCATTCGGCGGTCTCTGGGAGATGCGGCACGAGGCCGATGCCGTGTTTGGCTGCCGCCGGCACCGCAGGCAGAATCTCCAGCGGAGCCTGATCAGCTTCTGCTCCAGGGTAGCTGTGGGACTGCTCTTCGCCAGGGGAGTCGGGGATGTGAACACGCCGTACCGTCTGATGCGTGCTTCCGTCCTACAGTCAATCCTCGAACTCATCCCGCCGGGCGCGTTCGCTCCAAACGTCATCCTCTGCGGCGCGCTGATTCTGGTGCGGGCAAGAATCCGGAGCGTGCCTGTACCCTGTCGGCCTCGGCAGACCGGGCGTGCGTCCATCGTCCGGTGGAGACTCTGGAAAGTCGCTTTCCTGTCATTTGGCCAGACTGTGCGGTGCAGCCGGCGAATCCGTCGATCGCAGCGCCGGGCCCGACACGCCACGAAGGTCCTGGATGTGACGGCGCGCATCCGGTGAGCGGAGCCAGGCTCGGGAATGGCAACACGTCAATGTATAGCGGAGAAAAGGCTCGTGGGTGGACTGATCGTCGCCTTGAGCATCGGCGGCGTTGCGCTCTCGCTTGTGAGCACCTCTCGATACGGCGTGGGCGTCTCATCGGACTCAACCGCGTACCTCTCTGCCGCCAGGAGCTTGTCGGCCGGCCACGGATACATGTGCCATGATGGCAGCCCGTACACGGGATGGCCGCCTCTATTCCCGACGGTGTTGGCTGGAATTGGTCTGGCGGGCATCGATCCGGCCGTCGCAGCACGATTCCTCAATGCCTTCGCATTTGGCGGGATCATCTTCGCCTCCGGGCTGTTCTTCGTCCGGTGTCTGAAATCAAAGGCGCTCGTCGTTGTAGCCACCTCGTCGATTCTGTTGTCGTATCCCTTGTTGGATATCTCGATCATGGCATTGACGGAGGCGGTGTTTGTGTTGCTGGTCGTTCTGTTCGTCCTGGAGATATCGTCCCTCCTGGAGTGCGGGCGGTTCTTCTCGCTCGTGCTGGCGTCGGTCTTCGCGTCGCTGTGCCTGCTGCAGCGGTATACGGGGGTGACCCTCGTCCTCGCCGGCACGATTCTCATCGTGTTCTTCGAACGTCATGGGCGTCCGTCCGTTCGGCTGAAGCACCTTGCATGGTTCCTTGCGATTTCCTGTGCGCCGATGGCTGTGTGGGTAGTGCGGAACGTCCTGACGACTCACATGCTCACCGGCCACACCCGACACCATTCGGTGCACTCGCTCTATGACAACGTCGTGTTTGCCGCGGATGCGGCGACGAAGTGGCTCGTGCCGGAGTGGGTATCCCTGTCCATGCGGCTGATCATCGTCACCCTGCTCCTGCTGCTGGCCACAGCGGTGCTGGTCTTTTCCTTGAAGGTTCGAAGGAGCGTCGATGGGGATTGCCCGTACATCCGGCCGGCAGGCGTGGTCATGCTGGTCTACGTTCCGTTGTTGCTGTACACGCATCAGGTTGGCGTCCTGAACGAGCCCATCAACGACCGGTACCTGTCTCCACTCGCGGCCCTTGTCCCGTGGGTTCTATTTGCCGCCGTTGACAGAGTGAGGGCGTGGCTCAGTCCTCGCCTGAGACCGGCCAGTGTCCTCGTGGTCGGCCTGTGTGCCCTGTGGCTGCTCTATCCGCTTGGACGCATTCGCGAGCAGGTCTCGAGTCACAGGAAGTACGGCGCGGGGGGATATGCCTGGGTGGGATGGCAGACGTCGCCGCTGGTGAGCTGGCTCCACGAGCATCCCTTGCAGGGCAGCGTGCGCTGCAACGCGCCGGATGCCCTATATGCTCTCGTGGGCCGCAGCGCCGCGGTGAGTCCGCACCGGACGTGGAATATGCCGGAGTTTGCCCGGATGCTGTTCTCCGGGCCGGGCGAATTCCTCGTTTGGTTCAGCCGACTGCCACAGCCATACCTGTACGATCTCGATGAGCTGGTCTCCGTGCTCAACGTCGAGGAGTTGATCGCATTCTCCGACGGGGGAGTCTATCGCCTGTTGCCGTCATCGGACGGCGCATTTTTCGGCAGCCGGGTCTTCTCCTCGTGCATGGTCGATGGCAAATGGAACCGATCGTTCACAAGCGATCCATCCGGGCCGGGCGGCAGAATCACCTCGTGGATTCTGCGAGCGGATGGGACCATGGATAGTACATGGCAATTGAGCACAGCGCAGGGGGCCCCGATCCGTTGGCGAGCCAGCGGGAGCTACGTGCGCTCGGATGAGGCGTTCGAAGCTCGCTGCGAGGGTCAGGCGGTCAGAGACGCGGACGGCACGGACTCTTCATGCGCTATGGATGTGCAGGGGACGGTCGATGGCGACACCGCGGCGGGCACGTATCGCGTCGAATTTGCAGACCCTCAGTGGCCGGCTACAGTCAGCGGGGCATGGCAGGTGGATCTGGCTCGCCCCGTTTACCGGCTGTATTCGTCTCAGCGTCAGAAGCACCTCTACACAGTGAGCAAGGAGGAGGTGACGAGGCTGACCAACCTCTTGCTTGACCGGTGGGCCTGTGAGGGGGTGGCGTTCTACGCCTATCCCCAAGTCCCGCGGCGTCCCGAGGCTCGGCCGGTCTATGGCCTCAAGTCCGTCGTGCACGACTCCCAGTTCCTCACGATGAACGAGGCTGAGAAGCACGCTCTCGTGAGTGGATATGGCGATGCGTGGAGTGACGCAGGCATCGCCTTCCACGCTTTCTCAGAGGATTCCTATCCGTACACGGCACGACCGGTCCATCGCTTCTGGTCGGCAGCTACGGACGACCATCTCTACACGACATCGGAGGCGGAACGGGACACGCTCACCAGGGACTTCCCACACGTGTGGATGTACGAAGGGATCGCCTGGTACGCGATCCCGGGCGATTCTCCACGCTGAGGCACGACGGCTCGCAGGCCTGCCCGGGGGGTATCCGAAGGAAGAGGCTTGACGCCACAAGTGCGCTCGCCTATGATGCGCTCGCCAAAGACAATGGAATACCAGGGCAATAATCGAGGTCTGAACTATGGCGTCTCTCATCGTGACAAGCGGCAAGCAGGAAGGAGATTACTATCCACTGGGTCACCGGACGAACGTAATCGGGCGGGACGAAGCACTGTTCATACAGATCGTGGACCACATGGTCTCCAGGAAACACCTTCAGATCCGATTCGATCCGGATGCCAATCGATACTTCGCCTACGACATGAAGAGTCGCAACGGGGTCTACATCAACAACCGCAGGATCGAGAGTGAGACGCCCTTGAGGGACGGCGACGTGATCCTGATCGGCCTGACCAGTCTGCTGTTCGCCGACAAGGATTTCAAGGACAAGGAGAGTGCCCTGTTGCACTGGAAGAAGGTCGGCGAGCGGATGCGGGTGACGAGCTACGCCCCACAGGACTTCGAGGAGGCTCCCGTCGGTCCCGGGGAGACGGGCCAGCCTATTCCTCGCAGGTGACGAGGTCCGAGGGCCGTGCTATGCTCAATTGTGCCGCCTGGATCAGCGATGTCGCATCATGAGGGATGACCGCGCATCGAGCAAGCCCCACCCGATCCCGACCGCGAAACCGACGGCATGCACGGTGTTCGCGACCGGGCCGGCCATCCCGGTAAGGCATACGACGAACCAGACGACCATCATGGCAACGGTTTGCGGTTGGAGGGACAGGCCCGACGCGGGATTGAACCTGCCCTGCATCCAGATGTAACCGAGCAATCCGTACACCACGCCCGACATGCCCCCGAAGTCCGGGCCCTTGTACAGGAACTGGGCCAGGTTTGACGTCCCCGCCAGCACGAGCACCAGGATGAGCAGCATCCACGAGCTTCTGCGGGCTTCGATCATGCTGCCCAGATCCCGCAGCCAGAGCATGTTGAACAGCAGGTGCAGAATCCCGAAGTGCAGAAAGATGGGGGTGAAGAGCCGCCATACTTGACCGTGGCGGACCTCCGGCAAGCTCCTGTCGCCGGGGACGTGTCTGTCGGCCTCCCAGTACCGCGTAATGGACAGGGGCTGAGTCAAACTCTGGTTTTCACCAAGCTTTGTCATCACTGCCACGACTACGCAGATGGCGATCAGGATGACCGATAGGAAGCCGACGGGGACGGGCGGTGTGTAGAAAAGGGTACGCGCATCGACGATGCTCACTCGCTTTGGAGCCTGCGCCTTCTCCTTTCGGAGTCTTTGCTTCTCGGCGGCCCGTGCGGCCTGCTCGACGGCAGGGTCATCGGGAGCCTCGCGGAAGTGGGCGAGCAACGAGGTGGCGGCTTCGACGTTTATGTCGTCGATCACCCAGACCTGCCGGCGTCCATCCGCAGCCGGGTCTGTGTGGCTCTCGATTCCCCGGCTGTAGAGAAAGTCGGTGAAACGTTTGGTCTGTGCCTCGTCCTCAAGATGACCGATCAGTCGCATATTGTATCTCCATGTGCTCCCTGCCCGCCGGCGAGCAGCCGGCGATCTCCTTGCCGCAGTGTGGGCACCGAGCATGATTCTTCTGGTGCTCCAGGTCTTCGAGGAATCCGGCACCGAGGATTGCCGTGGGCAGAGCGAACATCCCGATCCCCAGCATGGCGATCAGGGCGCCCATGCACTTGCCGAGAACGGTGACGGGATAGATGTCGCCGTACCCGACGGTCGTGAGTGTCACGATGAATACGTCAAACCCCCGCCTCGCGGTGTCACCGGCCTCGACGTGGGCCACGATCTCGTGGACACGCCTTCGCATCGCAAGGTACGACCACGACATCGCCCGTTCGATCTTCTGCCCCTGATTTACGGAAAGCACACTATGCCCTTTCGGATTCGAACGGGGATTCTACCACGTTCGTTCGGCGACTGCCAGTCTCACGGTCATGCACCCTCTCAGGGTCCCCTCCGCACCTGAGAACGCGACCTCCTATGCCGTCTTGATCAGGGCTTCGTATCTCGTCGCATTCGCACGACTCGTCCTCGTCAACTCCTCGTAGGCGCTCTGGAGAATCCTCTGTTCCAGTGGAGGTGGCCGCTGTTGATGAGCTTCTACAAGCTCATATCGCGGACCGGCTGATCCGGTCAAAGAGCAAAGAGAAGGCCCTCTGAGTGGACACCGGCCGCGTTGGCGCGATGGCGCAGACCTTTGTCATCGCTGTCGAAGACGTCAGGAAATAATGACCGCACGGACATGCGCGTCTACACTCAATGCCGATCCGTACGCAAACCCGCTAACCGCCTCCGGCCGGATCGAGCCGAACTCCGAACTCTCCACAAGTCCTTGCAGGGCAAGGGGATGGAGACGAAGGGAATCGAACCCTCATTCCGGCGATGCGACCGCCGTGTGCTCCCGTTACACCACGTCCCCAGGAACAACTTCCACCGGCATTCTACGGCTCGCCGGCGGAAAGTCAACGATCTTTCAGATTCTTCGAAATTCTCCTGTGGCAGTCTGTCAGAGTGTCTCAGAATTGCCAGGTGTCAAAACAGACGATTTGCTCGATGGCCTCGCGTCGGCGCTCTCTGGGCGCGTCGGCCGGGTATCCGATGGCCAGCAGTTCCACGATGGTCACGTCATCGGGGATGCCCACGATTCGCTTGACCTTATCCGGGTAGAACGAGCCAATCCAGCAGGTTGCCAACCCAAGCTCCGTAGCTTGGAGGCACATGTGCTCCAATGCGATGGCGACGTCAATGGGGCCGACGGCCTGGCCGCACCGCATCACGTGGTCACTCACGCTGCACCCTACAACAATCGCACCGGCCCCCTCCAGAAACGTCTGATTGTTGGCGGCGGCAGCCACCTTTGTCTTGGTCGGCTTGTCCGTGACGACCAGGAATCGCCAGTCCTGCAGATTCTTGGCCGATGGGGCAAGCCTCGCCGCCTCAAGGATTGCATGCAACTTATTCTCTTCCAAGGGCCTATCGGCGTAGCTTCGGCATGAGTACCGGCTGCGAATGGCCTGCGCGACATCCATGATTTTGCCTCTCAAAGTCAATGGCCGCGGGATCTCGTTTCAGTGCGGCTTGTCGTGAATATAAAGCGCGCGGAATATTGACGCAAGGGGCGGCAGCCGATATTCTCAGGCGTCAGCAGGGCGGTTAGCTCAGTTGGTCAGAGCGCCTGCCTTACACGCAGGAAGTCGCAGGTTCAAATCCTGCACCGCCCAGTCCTCCAAGGCCCGCAAAGCCAAGGAGTTACGGCAAAATCACCCGCGTGTCATCCACCTCGGCGAAAGCGGTACTACACTTATCACTACACTTTTGAATGTGATTTGGAGGTATGTGCTATGTCGAGGAGTAGACCCGCATCGAATCCGGTATCGTTCCACAAACCCACGAACCAGTACTACGTTACTCGCCTTGGAAGACGTGTCTACCTGGGGTCGGACCGGGAACAGGCACTGAAAAGGTATCACGAGATCGGTCTTGGGATGCAAGCAACGACTCATGAGGCGTCCCCGCAGGTGACCCTGACTCTCAAGGAACTGGCCAACCGATTCATTGCCGCCCAGCGAGCGAATTGGCGGAACCCGGAGACCACTCTGAAATCCTACACGGGTTGGCTGGGCAGGTTGTTGGCGGATCATCCTCAGCTCAGGGTAGCTGAGTTCACTGTCGAGCTGTTTGCGAGTTGGAAGCTGTCTCTGAAGGAACGTGGCTGCTCTACCGAGTCCATCAACCACTACCTCTGTGCCGTGCGGGCCATATTCAGGTTTGCAGAAGACGTCGGACTCATCGAGAGATCGCCGCGGCTATCGAGGGTTCGGAATGAATCGAAAGGTCCAGCCGCACAGAAGTCGCTTTACACGCCGACCGAACTGCAGAAACTGACTGACGGGGCTGACCGTCAGCTCAAGGCGATGATCCTGCTTGCGCTGAACTGCGGTTTTGGGCCCAAGGACATCCATGATCTCACATGGGATCACATCGATGGGACAAGGGTGACCCTGCCGAGGAGCAAGACTGGCATTTCCCAGACATACAGTCTCTGGCCTGAGACACTCGCGCCGCTTCAGGAGATTCATACTCACCGTGAGAATCGGCCGATGGAGGAGCGAACACCCGCATCTGGCAATTCCTCGGCGCCGCAACACGTCTTCATCACGCTGTTCGGCCAGCCCTGGAAGAAGGACTCACTCTCAGAGCAATTTCGCAAGCTCTGTAAGAAGGTCGACGTACGAATGGCACTGCCGTGAGTTTTGGGGCTTACGGGCACGCACGCTCTCCGGAGGCATGAAGGGAATCATGTCAATCTCTCTTTG
>JAFGJR010000129.1 GCA_016928975.1 Sedimentisphaerales bacterium
CCTCTACCACAGTGGGCTGTGGGGTGCGTACTGGAAATCCGAGCGAGCGGCCGCCTGAGACCGCCAGGATTCATCCTCACACACGGCGGCCGGGAGCCGGGAATTAAGCCTTCCAAAAAGCCGGATAATCCTGTAACATTGCCTGCGCGGGCGCGTCTGATCTGCATGAACGGCACGAGGATTGGTGTCGACGGGGGTTCGAAAACCAATCAGAAGATGAGGTGTGAAGATGAGCATCAGAGCCTATTCTCATCCAGCCGTACTCACCGCCGCCCTTGTTTTGGCTGTGGCGGCCGGGGCCCAGGACGAGCAATGGCTCCAGTATCGCTCGGCCCGCGAGGCCAGCCAGATCACCGGCAGCCTGTACACGATACAAGTGGAACTGAGCGGTGAAAGGCCAGCCGGCGTAGAATTACCCAGTTTTGCGGGCGAGGCTCCCTTTTTCGGCAAGTGGTCTACGCCTATGGTCGAAAGCGGCGGTCTTTGGATCGCGCTGGATCGCGCCGCTGAATCGGGACTGCACGGCTTGCTCTACATCGACTCCGATGGAGACGGTCGGCTCGACGATGAGAACCCGGAAACGGCCTACCGAATAGACCAGTACAATGCCTATTTCGGCCCTGTGAAGGTTGTCTTTCAGGTTGAGGACGGACCCGTCACTTATCATCTGAATGTGCGGTTCTACGGACCCAACGCCAATAGGAGACTGTACGTCTCCGCGGGCGGATGGTACGAGGGGGACATCGTTGTCGGCGATAAGAAGAAGCACTGTGTGCTCCTGGATTACAACGCCAACGGCACTTTCAACGATAGGTCGCCCGATCCCCAGCAGTGCGATCGCATCGGCATCACAGAGAAGAACGTCGCGAATGCGGTCTTCGTGGGCAGGTATCTTGAAGTCGACGGCACGCTCTACGAGCCGGAGATCGCCCGTGACGGGGCCTGTGTCAAGCTGGCCAAGGCTGCGGATGTGAAGTACGGGACAGTGAGATTGGCGGAGGGCGTTTCGGCGCTTTCAGCAGGAGGTGAAAACGGGCAGTTTGCGCTTAAGCCGGAGAATGGCGTCGCTAGGCTCCCGGCGGGCAAGTACCGCGTCGCCGAGTGGACGCTCGAACGCAATGACGACGGCGGTGCACAGTGGAAGCTGCGGGGGACCGCCTCCTCCGGCTTTAGTTCCTTCAACGTCTCCGAGACAGGAGAAGCCGCTCTTGAGATCGGTGAGCCTGTCGTCGCGGTCGTTCAGGCGACAGCAAGGGAGGGGACGTACAGTTTCAACCAGAGCTTGAAAGGGCGGCACGGCGAGCGCATCGAACTGACGCGCAATGGGGCGCAACCGCAGGCACCGAGACTGACCATCCGAAGTAAGGATGGTACGTACGATCGAACCTTCAGTTTCTCCTATGGCTGAGGCGGCACGTGTTCGCTCTCGTGGCGAGAGCCCAAGAATGTCAAAGGTCCATTCACCGCAACGCTTGACGTAGGCGCGCCGTTCAGAGTCGAAAGTGAACCTTATACTATCGCCGCCGCGTCCGCCGGGCCGGGAACCGTTGCTGGCGAGTCTGACGGCCGGCAGAACGTATGGCCGTTGGTTGTCGTTCTATCGGTTATCGTTGTAGGGGCAGTGGCTGCCGGGCTGCGGAAGAAGCTGATGCCGTAGCCGGTACGGCGCGATTCGAGAGTGCGGCGAATTGTCCAGCGGCTGAAGGTCGCGCGGGAGGGAGCTGTTGTGCGCAAATGCTGCTCGCCAACCCTTCACAAACGTGCTTCGCTGCCTACCGCTCATTCTTGCCACACCATAGCTGTCTGTCTTTCTCCCACGCGTGCAAATCCGCAGTCATTTCGATTGTAGAGGTGAACATGTCTCGTCAGTCAACTGCACACACAGTCTCGACTATAGTGATCGTCTGTGCTACTGTCGCTTGCGGCGCAGGTTCATTGTGGGGCCAAGGACTTGCCAAGCCGGTGGATGTCTCCGGCGTTGTCGTGGACGGGCGCGGTCGCCCCGTGGCGGATGCTCAGGTAATCGGCGGCGAACAACTGTACGACTACGCGGCGGGTCGGACGAGCTGGGCGGCGCTCAGTCGGACGACCACGGGACAACACGGCAGATTCCAGCTACAAATTGGCGCCGAGAGGAAGGACTATATCTACGTTGTCGCCTGGAAGAAGGGACTGGCTGTGGGTTGGCAGAGCCCACGTTTTGCGGGGTCGGCCCAGGATATGACGGTGCGTCTCAGCGAGCCTGAGGTCTTGGCCGGTTCGGTCGTCGACGAGGCCGGTCGGGCGATCGCCGGCGCGACCGTCCGCTTGTGCCTGAAAATGGGCTGGATGGGAGGCACGCCCGGCGTGGCCTTCGAGACGCCGCAAGACTGGTTCACGACCCGAACCGATAGGCAGGGCAAGTTCCAGTTCGACCATATTCCTGCCGACGGCACGGCCGATTTCTGGGTCGAGGCCGCCGGCAGAGCCTCGTGCTGGAGCTACTGGGAGCATGATCTCTCCAGTGTGGCCGGCAGTCAGTTTCAGGCCGGACGCACGGATATCCGCATTGTCCTGGAACCCGAAGCCATCATCCAGGGAAGGGTCGTGAACGAAGACAGCGGAAAAGGCGTGGCAGGGGTCCGCCTGCTCGCTCGTCCGGACACGGGATATGCCAACTACTCGTGCGTTGCTCCCGTTGTCTCCGGTCCTGACGGTGCCTTCGTCTACCCAGGGTTGGCCGCGAATGAGTATTCTCTTCAAGTCGTCGCGCCCGACGGCAAACCAGCCGACTGGGTGGGTCACGATGTGAAGGTTGCCGTCGAAGCCGGGCAGACAACCGAGGTCACTGTCCCTGTGGGCAAAGGGGGAGTCATCGAGGTTGCCATCCTGGATGCTACGACGGAGCGGCCTATCGAGAATGCCCGCGTGAATGTCACGCAGACGTCGGAGTTCGGCAGGCATCCCCGTTGGTATCATCCGATCTTCACAGATGCCAATGGTCTGGCTCGTCTGCGCGTACCGACGGGGGAGTCTCGCCTACGGATGTGGGCCGATGGGTATGACTACTTCACGGATCCCGACCCTCCCGTCTTGGCCAAGGGCCAGGTCCTCCGTCGAGAAGCCTCGTTGGCTGCGTATCCGACGGCAACGGGAGTCATACGTGACCCAAACGGCCAACCGGCGCCCGGCGTGATCGTTGCCTCCAAACCGGTCTGCCAGAAAGAGGTGCGCAGCGATCGGCAGGGCGGGTTCAAGGTCAGTTGGCGTCCGAGCGGGAACATTCGAGATGTGATGGTTCTGGCCCGGGACCCCGAGCGTAATCTGGCCGGTCTGGCCGAAGTGAAGGACCCAGCCCGGCCGCTTGAGGTAACGTTGTCCCCTGGGTTTGTGGTTCGCGGATGCATCACGGACCCCATCGGCAAGGGGATACCGCTGGCGACCGTCTCTGTTTGGGCCTTCATGCCCGGCTGGCGTACGAACGGCGTGCCCGACATTCACACCGATGCAAACGGTTTCTACGAGGCCCGCGCTATCGCACCACCCACGGAGGGTTTTCGGTATCGTATGGGCATAAACGCGGAAGGCTTCGGCCCGGTCGAGCACAGGGACCTACCGTTCGCAGCCGCTCAGAACAGGCAGGTTGAGATTGAACCCATCGTTTTGCAGCCGGCGGACAAGTCGATCTCCGGCATGATAGTCGATGCCAATGGGACGCCCGTTGCGGGTGTCCCGATCTTCGTCACCGGTCCGCGCGGCAGCGACACGGCCGGCCAGCCGAGACACCAGACCTCCAGCGACGCCAACGGCAAATTCGTCGTCGACGGTGTCTGCGCCGGTCCCTTGCGGATCCAGGCCAATTTCAGCAGCAGCCTTGGTGGCGCCGGCTTTCTCGACGCTGAAGGCGGTGACTGTGACGTCGAGGTCGTCCTCGGCCGTAGTGGCGTCCATACCGGATTGAAGCCGCTGTTCGGCAAGCCCTTGCCTGACTGGAAGGATCTGATCGACCTCGAACCTGGGCAAACGCAAGGCAAGCCGATCCTCGTCTGCTTCTTTGACTTCCAGCAGCGGCCCTCGCGGAACACCCTCTTGCAGTTGGCCAAACAAGCTGCTGTCCTGAAAGAGAAAGATGTTGTCGTGATTGCAGTGCAGGCGTCAGACGTTGAGGACGATGCGCTCAGGGGATGGATCGAGCAGAGCGACATTGCCTTTCCCGTTGGAACGATTCGGCGCGATGTTGACAAAACCCGCCTGGCCTGGGGTGTCAAGTCGCTGCCCTGGCTGATTCTGACGAACAAAGGGCACGAGGTTGTTGCGGAAGGATTCGCGCTGGGTGAATTGGAGGGGAAAATGGATGAAGCGGCTGGCGAGTAATCGCGCGTGAT
Source organism: Sedimentisphaerales bacterium (assembly GCA_016928975.1). Next base: position 4,365 of record JAFGJR010000129.1, read on the forward strand.
CTGACGTGGACGGCTCAAAACCGGGGGCCGTCGGCAAAGACCACGGGTTGTCCAGCGAAAGGAAGGTGCGATGAAGGTCAACGTATGGTGCGTCTGTGTGTCTTTGGTGGTGTGTGTCACGGCCCGGGCGGCTGAGGTCCGCGGAATCGTGCGTGATCCCAATGGGCTGGCATTGAGTGGCGTCAGGATTCAGGTGTTTCTGGGCGGCAGGGAGAGCGTGGAGACGGGCCAGGACGGTTCGTATGCGGCGGTCTATTCTCCCAGGTCTTTTGGAGAGAACGATCCGGCCAATTACATCGTGGCCCGGGACGGCACGCGTAATCTGGCTTCTGCTCTGCCTCTGAATCCGGAAAACGACTCCCTGGATTTGGTCCTGAAACCTGCATTGACCGTTACCGGCCGCGTCGTGGATGTCAACGACCAGGGCATCGCCGGTGCGCAGATCCGTGTGACGTTTTGGGGGACGAGCTGGGGTACGACTATGGAGCCGTCCGGTCCGCCTCCTGTCACCGACGATGAAGGCAGATTCGAAATCACGGCGTTGCCGCCCGAGAGTCGCTATTCCTTGGCGGCTACGGCCGACGGATACGGCCGGACGAATCTGGACATCGATGTCTCGGAGACCGTCAATCGTCGCCGGGACGTGGGACAGATGACGCTGGCCGCAGCGAATCGGATCGTGTCAGGGCACATCGTGGATCTGGAGGGCAAGCCTCTTGAAGGCATTCAGCTCCGCACTTACGGCGACGGACAACCCAATAGCCAGGCCAGCACTGATGACCAGGGACATTTCGTGCTGAAAGTCTGTGAAGGGGTGGTTGGATTCATGGCCGAAGGCCGCGTTGGGGACCGGGAGGTATCCTGCCGCGCCACGGCCCTGGCAGGTACAACGGGTATACGATTGATTGCAGCTCCGGGTCGCCGGTCTGCCCATCGATACATACGCTCCAAGACGGCAGATGATATCCTGGCTACGGGCACATTCGTGGCCGGTAGAGCCGTGGATGAATCGGGCCAGCCCGTGGCCGGCGTGCCGGTCAACGTCAGTGCTATTCGCCGCGAACGCGAAAAAGGGAAGTTCTCCTGGACCTATTCCAACTACAACACCCTGGGGGACGTTACAGACGAGCAGGGGCGTTTCATCATTGAGGTGGAAGAGGACGCCGCCTACTGTCTGCTCTTCTCCCCTTTGCACCAAGCTGCGATCATCGTGTACGATCTCCCTACGGGGACCGAGGATTGCGAGGTGATTCTGCCTGAAGGCGGCACCGTGACCGGCCGTCTGGTACGTCTGCAGAACGGCGAGAAAGTCCCCATTGCGGATGCCGAGGTCAGAATCGCCCAGACGAGTCGAGCGTCCTATTCTCACTTGGGCTTCGATCAGGACCGGAGCACAAAGACCGATGCGCATGGGCGCTTTCGGTTCGAGCACCTGCGGAGGCTATACCGTTCCGACAGATACACCGGCCAGTGCGGCGTTCGCACCTGGGAGGTAAGCTGTCTGGGTCTCACGCGGGCGGTTGGATTCTATGACGACGCCAAGAATGTGGACATCGAACTGGTCGTCAAACCCAAGTTGGCAGATGCCACTCCGCTCAAGGACAATCCCTTGCCGGCCTGGGACACGCTCGGTATCTCGGTTGAGACGGAACAGCTTGCCGACAAGAAGCTCTTGATCTGTTTCTTCGACTACGAACAGCGTCTGAGTCGGCGCCGCGTGTCGCAATTGGCCAGACAGGTCGAGACCTTGGCTGTCGCGGACGTGGTCGTTGTGGCTATAGATGTGTCGTCTGCGGATACGAACGCGCTCAGACCGTGGGCTGATGGCCTGCCTGTATCCGTGGTGAAACAGATGACCACCGATCGAGACGAAGCTCGCTTCAACTGGAATGTTCAGTCGCTGCCTTGGTTGGTCTTGACGGACGCCGAGCACAAAGTCGTGGCTGAGGGTTTCACGCTTGAGGAGTTGGATGCGCTTCTGACTCAGGTGAAGAACCCATAGCAGGATGTCACTGCGAGGATAGGAAGAAAGGAAGGGGTCCAATGCGAAGAATGATCGTGGGCGGTTGTGTGGTCCTTCTGTGGGCCGGCGCGTGCTTCGGTCGTACTGTCACAGTCACCGGCAGGGTCGTCGATTACCAGGCCCGGCCGGTGTCGGGTGCCGAGGTGGCGGTCGTGGAAAACGGTGTGGAATGGGACACGCAGCTTCAGGACGCAAGGGTGCGTGGGCCGATCGGACACACCGACGACCAGGGCTTGTTCGAGGTCGAGGTCGACATTCAATCCATGCGCAATGTGTTCGTAGTCGTCAGGAAACCGGGCCTGGCGCTAGCCTGGAACAAAGCGCCCTTGAATGCGAGCAGCGCCGCTCGCATACACTTCCTCCTGGTCATGGAGAAGCGCGCAGCGATAGCGGGCACGGTAGTCGACGCGACCGGCCGGGCTGTGGCGCAGGCGACGGTGCGGGCCGTGCCCAAGACCTGCTATTTGTCGAGCTTGAACCAGAGTCCGATCTCGCTGCCTGAATCCTGGCTGTCGACCCGGACCGACGGCAAGGGCCGGTTCCAGTCCGACGTCTTCTCTGCTGACGTGAGTTGCGATTTCTGGGTCGAGGCTCCCAGCCGGCATTGTGTGTATACCTTCAGTACGTATTACCTGTCCGGCTGTGGCTATGAGGTCGGACGTTCGGACGTATGTCTCGTCGTACCCGACGAGCGACAGGTCAGTGGTCGCGTGGTCGAGCAGGGGACGGCTGATCCGGCAGCCGGTGTGGAGCTGGAGATATCGCGTCCCCGCGAGCGCGGTCGTGAGGACAACGCCAAGGAGTCCTACCTGTGCTGCCGCGTTCGTTCCGACGCCGACGGGCGATTCGCATTTCCGGGTGTGCCCGATGGTGAGCACGATATCAGCTTGGTTTCTCCCCAGCAGGGATTGGGCGCATGGGTGGCGGACCCTATCGCTGTTTTGCTTGGATCGGATCATGCTGCCGATGACGTGACTTTCGAAGTCGACAAAGGAGGCCTTGTCGAGATACGCGTGCGCCACGCGCAGACCCACACGCCTCTGGCGGGCATCCGTGTGTCCTTGCCCAACCCGTCTCTGTCGCACTTGCCGCGCACCGACAGCAGGGGTGTAGCTCGGGCCCGACTCCGACCAGGTGAGTCGAGAGCGCTCATTTCGAGTGGTATCGCTGGGAACGAGGAGTACCGAAGTTGGGGTCGCCAAGGCACCAGCGGGCGGTTTGTTGTCCAACGAGGCGAAACCGTTCGGCTTGAAGCGGATTTAGAGCCGGCCGGCAAGATAAGCGGGGCCGTGGTGGATTCAGACGGCAAGGCTGTCCCTGACGCCACGGTCCAGATTCACCCTCCGAGCACCGGCAGCGGCAGGGTGTCGAACATAGGCGATCAATTCAACACGGACGCGGAGGGTCGCTTCGAGTCCTGCTGTGGTGACGCGGACCCGAGGGGCTGGTATGTGACCGCGCGCTGCGAGGAGAAGAACTGGGCCGGAGTCGCTGAGGTTGGCGGAGTGGACCAGCCCGTGCAGGTCAGGCTTGGCCCGGGGGTGACGGTCAAGGGGACCGTAGTGAACCAGGAGGGCATTGGGATTCCTGCAGCCCGGGTGACGGTGTCGGGCCGGCTCAGCGGGGCGGTGTCGAACATCACCACGGAGACCTTGTGCGACGCCTCCGGCGTGTTCTCCGTATCGGGCGTACTGCCGCCGGACGAGGCGACAGTGTACAGGCTCAGCGTAGATGCCTCCGGATATGGCCCAGAGTCGTATGTGGAGATCGAGGTTTCAGATCAAGCCGGGGCGGTGACCGATCTGGGGCAAATTACTCTCCCGGCAGCCGACGAGTCTCTGGCGGGGATAGTGGTGGATGCCAACGACCAGCCCGTGGCCGGTGTCCCGATCTTTCTGCACAGTGCCTCTCGCGAGGTGAGCCAACCCCAAAAGACCGTAGCTACAGATGAGAACGGGCGTTTCCGGTTCGTGCGTATATGCAAGGGGGCCGCACACCTGCAAGCCAACTTCCCCAGCGATGCCCGGGGCTGGAGCGGCACCAAGGTGGAGGCCGGTCAGCAGGATGTGAAGATCGTGCTGCGGCCCGAGACCGCGAGGGCGGTTGGAGGGCGGAGGCTGGGGACGACTGCGGCTCAGAGCACGCCACGGTATTTGAGTCTGACAGGCAAGTCGTTGGATCAGATCGAGGACCTGAATCCCCTGTTGCCGACCGAGGCTGCAGGCAAACCCGTGCTGATTCTGTTCATGGACCAGCAGCAGCGCCCATCGCGGCGGATGGTCCAGGAACTTGTCGGACAAGGGAACCTGCTCCAGGAAAAGGAGATTGAGGTGGTGGCTCTGCAGGTCGCTGGGATCGATCGTACGGACCTGGATCAATGGCTCGCAGATGAGAAAGTGCCTTTCAGGGTGCGGATCGTCGAAGGTGGCTTCGACAAACAGCGGTACGCCTGGGGTGTGAAGTCACTGCCCTGGTTGATTCTAACCGACCGCGATCACATTGTCCGGCAGGAGGGAATGGGCCTTGACGAAGTGGACCGGGTGTTAAGGGAGACGAAGGATGAGGAGAATTAGATGCGCGACGGTTCTCGTCGCTGTGTGCGCAAGTGTGGCAACGGTGACTGCCGGGGCAGACCGGCGGCCGGCTCGTACTCTGCACTTTCCGGCCGATCGTTCCTTGGGGGCGATCTTGCTGCTGGATGAGGAGAAGGTTGAGACGGCCAGTTATTCCGACTGGGAGGGACTGTGTGAGGCACGCGGCGATGTCTCGATTCCGGCCGGCAAGGCGGTGGAACTGGAGTTGAGCCGCGCGGGGAGCCAGGATCTGTCGCCCTTGAGAGCTTTGCGGCCGGACGATCTGACGATGCTCTTCTGCCGGGATACGGATGTAGACGATGAGGGCCTTCAGTATGTTTCGCATCTGACGGGTCTGAAGAACATCTATCTTCGCAGCACGCAGGTCCTTGGTCCCGGACTCGGACATCTGGCGAGGTTGACCTCGCTCACAGATTTGGATTTGGGGCAGACTCACATTGACGACAAGGCCCTCGCTCATCTGGTGCCGTTGTCGTCCCTGGAGTCCTTGAATTTGGCGGCGACACCCACCGGCGACGCGGGCATGGTTCACGTGGGAAAGATCCAAACGCTCGAAAAGCTGGGGCTGAACTCCGGCGTCGGCGATGACGGTCTGGCGCATTTGGCGGACCTGACCAATCTGCGTTGGCTTTCGGGCTGTGGTCGTGGCGTCACGGATGAAGGGGTGGCGCACCTGGCGGGCCTGACGAAGATGGAATATCTCGATCTACGCGATACGCAAGTCAGCGACGCGGGGCTGGTCTACCTCAAACGCATGAAGGAACTTCGCAGTCTCTGTCTGTACTCCACCCGTGTCAGCGAAGAGGGTTTGGCGCGCCTGGCGGGTCTCGACAAACTTGAAACGGTGCAGTTGCTCTTTGGCGTCACTGACGTCGGTCTGGCCAGCCTGTCGAAGCTGCCTGCGCTCAGGAACGTCACGATCGACGGTGACTTTGTCAGCGCCGAAGGGTTGGCGCTGTTGCCAACGATGAAATCGCTGGAGGAGCTGTACCTTGACAACACGCCTAAGATGGACACGATTGTGGGGAGGCTGCCGAAGCTGCCCAAGCTCAAGGAACTGACGTTGGGCACCGGGTTGACAGACGAAGGGCTGCTGTGTTTGCAGGGCATGCCGTCGCTGCGCGAGTTGTCCATCGGTCCGTCGCGAATCACGAGCAAGGGCCTCGCCGCGCTAGCATCTCTGCCGTCTTTGCAGGTCCTCAGCCTGCACCAGGCGGATCTGGCCTCGGAAGGCGAGTGGGCGGCTCTCGGAAAGCTTTCCTTGCTGCAACGCCTGACCCTGATGCACACGCGTTCGAAGGTGACCGACGCGGACATGGCTCATCTCGTGGGTCTGCAATCGCTTGAGAGCCTGGCCCTCAGTGCGCTGGTCGTGGAGGACCGAAAAGCGGTTTCCCATTTGTATGTGACGGACGAAGGACTGACGCACATTGCCAAGCTCAAGCGGCTTGGGAGACTATCGCTGAGCGGAGCGCCGATCACCGACGATGGGCTGCAACAATTGACGGTGTTATCTGAACTGGAGTGGCTGGACCTGCAAGGCTGCAGCGTCACCGAGCGAGGTTTGGAGCGACTGAAGAGAAGACTGCCCGGACTGCGCTGGTACCTTTCGCGTGACTGATTGGGAGATAGACATGCGGCGGCCGGTCCGGAAGACTAACGAGAATGGCAGGGAGACAAGTCGATGATAACGAGAGCATGTAGTGCCCTTGGCGTCGTGTTGACTCTTGTTGCCTGCGGCGTATGCCTCGCAGAAGGCAGTGACAAGCTCGCCATTGATGGTCAAGTGGTTGACTACCTGGCCCGGCCGGTTGCGGGAGCGGAGGTGGCGGTGTACGAGTGGCACGGGATCGGTGGCTCCGACCGCGGTGGCAAGCTGGTCGCGCCTATCGTGAAGACCGATTCCAGTGGGCGGTTCCAATGCCAGGCGAGCGTGTCGGACCAGTACGGCACCTTCATCGTGGCGCGCAAGAAGGGGCTGGCGCTCGCTTGGGACGGTCTCAACTACAGCCGCTATACCAAAGGCAAAGGCCATTTCCTACTGGTCTTGGAGCCGCCTTGTGTGTTGACCGGCCAGGTTGTCGATTCAGAAGGTAGTCCCGTCGCCGACGCCCAGGTGCAGGCGTTGCCCGTGACCAGCTACTTGTACCGGCTGCGCCAGCGGCCCATCCTGGCGCCTGAGGAGTGGTTCACCACGACGACTGACTCGCAAGGGAAACTCCGTTTCACCGAGTTTGCTGCCGATGTCGCTGCGTCCTTCCGCGTCAAGGCCCCCAGCCGAGGCAGTGTGCATGTAGTGCGCATGGATAGACCGGCGTCCTGCGGTTTCGAGGTCTGGCGGTCCGACATCCGCTTGCAGCTTGCCGACGAAGGCTCCATCAAGGGGCGCGTAGTGGATGATCGCGGCCAGCCTGTCAGCGGTGTGGGCCTGATGATCTCTCCCAATAGCTCCGCAACTGAAGTCACCAAGTCCTACCTCGCACGCAAGATCGCTTCGGACCAGAACGGGGTATTCACCTTCGACGGGATCCCCGAAGGGCTCAGCCAGATCCGGGTATTAGTGCCCGAAGAGGGTCCCGATCTCTGGTGCGGCAAGGGCACAGACGTGCTTGTCAAAGCCGGTCAGACCGCGCCAGAGGCCACGATCCGCGTGACAAAGGGAGGGACGCTTGAAGTGACTGCATTGAGCGCTTGGACCAAGCGTCCCGTGCCGGGGGCCAAGGTGGGCATCAACGGACGCGATTGGCGTCGGGACAAACCTGCGCTGACGGATGCCAAGGGGTTCGCGCGCGTCCGGGCGCCGGCGGGTGAATATTCCGTTTATGTGGCAGCGGATGAATTCTCTACCTACCAGAGCAAGGAACAGGTGGCGGCCGGACAGACGCTTCGCTACGAGGCTGCGCTGTCGCTTGCGCCACGGGTGTATGGCTCGGTGCTCGACGCTGACGGTGAGCCTGTCAATGATGCGGCTGTCTCCATCCATCCTTTCGGTGACCACGCCTACACCGACGGTAACGGCAGATTCGATGCGGCATACGACACGCGCTATGGCGCGCAAGGCGGGCTTGTGATGGCCCGAGCCGTCAACACCAATCGGGCTTGTGCGGTCGACGTGGAGGACTGGTCCAGGCCAATGCGTCTCAAGCTCAGTCCGGCGTGGACGCTGACCGGCAAGATTGTCGGTCCCGACGGAACCGGCATACCTGCCGCCCGAGTGAAATTGTCCATGTCCACGTGGAGATGTCTGACCGAACCGGGGGTCGAGGTTCTGACCGATGCGCGAGGCCGGTTCGAGATGAAGGCCATCCCGCCGGTACGGGAGGGTTTCACCTACCGGCTTTCCCTCGCCGCGGCGGGGTACGGTCTGACAAGGTACCTGAGAATATCACCCAACGGAGCGCCCGGTGCAGTGGTGGACATCGGGCCGACCGGACTGCCGTTGGCCAACCAGTCCATCTCAGGAGTCGTGGTGGATGCCAGTGGTAGGCCGGCGGCCTACGTGCCCATCCTCGTGAACCCTCTGCCAGGAGTCAGTCAGTCCTTGAAAACCACGTCCACCAACGAACGAGGCGAGTTCGTTCTGACTCGCCTATGCAAGGGACCGATCCGCCTCCAGGCCAACTTCGGTTCCAGCCCCGGTGGATCGGGCAACCTCAAGGCTGAACCACCAGCTAAGGACTTGAAGATCATTCTGGGCCAGGACCTCACGCACGAGGCCGGTGCCTCCCTCCTGGGCAAGCGTCTACCCGATCTGAGAGAACTGGCCTTGTCGTCGGCTCCGATCGGCAGGAGAGCTGTTCTCGTCTGCTTCTTCGATTTCCAACAGCGTCCCTCGCGGACCTGTGTGCTGCAGTTGACGCGACAAGCCGAACAACTCGAACGCGAGGGACTTGTCGTCGTCGCCGTGCAGGCAGCCCGGGCGGATGAGGCCGCTTTCAGGACATGGGCAACGCAGGTCAACATTTCCTCGCCCGTCGGGATGATCGCAGCGGAGGAGGCCAAGACCCGCGCCGCCTGGGGCGTTAGGTCGTTGCCTTGGCTGATTCTCACGGATCGCGACCATATTGTCGTGGCAGAAGGATTCTCGATCGACGAAGTGAATGACAAGATCACGAAGTAGGTTTCTGGGAGGACGATCATGCGTGTCAGAAAGGCGATGTGTGTTTCTCTGGGGCTGCTTGTCTGTATAGCCGGTCATTCAATGGCCGAACAGAGCCAAGCGGTTGCATGCAAAGGCAAGATCATCAGTGCGGACGGCCAGCCGATCCGGAACGCGCGGGTGGTATTGTACCACAATTGCAGTCGGTGGGGCCTTGGCAATCGCGTTGCACAAGAAGCCGCGTCGGGGCCGGACGGTTCCTTTGTCTTCCCGGACCCTCTGCAGTACAGCGGCGCCTCGGAATACTCCTACGGACGCGATTCTTTCATCATACTGGCGGTCCATCCGGATTACGCTCTGGGCTGGTGCAACATCAGCCGCGGGCAAGAGAAGCCCGACTATGAGGTTGTTCTGACTGAACCGCAATCGCAGGCTATTGCGGTGACGGATCACGAGGGCAATCCTCTGGCCGGCGTGCGCGTCTGGCCCTACGGCATCGGCAATCGAGCCGACCCTGAAGTGACTTTCCGTGACACTTTGTCTCTGTCCACCGATCCGGGAATCGTCGGCGGCACGACCGGCGCCGATGGCAAGGTGGTCGTTTCCAATTTGCCGCGGACGCGGTGCAGTTTCCATGCCACGCTGAAAGGCTATGCCCAGGGGCTCGCGTTCTCCAGCCAGCACACGATTCGGCTTAGCAAAGGGGCGACCGTCAGTGGTTTCGTGCGGAATGAAGCAGGCGAACCCGTCAAGGATGCGATCGTCAGGTTTCACACCAACTGGGGGATGTGGCAGTTCTTTCTCGCGCAGACCGATGCCCAAGGCCGGTTTCGGCTTGAAGACATCCCGGCGGAGGGCTGGGACATGAGTCCCTGGGGCCAGTCGGCGAACGCCAACGGCATCTACATCATTACGATGGAGCACGACGACTACATCGCGGCGCAAACGCAGGACCAGTTTCAGCCCGGGGAAGTCGTCGACGATTTCAGCATCGAGGCTTGTCGCGGCACCCTCATCAAATGCCGCGTTGTCGAGGTTGATACAGACCGGCCGGTAGCAGGGGCGCGAATCCAAGGGTCGAACGAGGGCGGTCGTGTTGACGGCCGTTCGGATGCAAATGGTGTCTTCACGGTCCGGGTCATGCCCGGCCGGACCTCACTGTTCTTTGGCTCGCCGCCGGAGGGGACGTATGTCTTGGGGGACGAGAATCCGCCGGGTTCGCATCTGGGGCTTGATGCCCAGGGTGAAGAGATGACGGTCACTATGAAGGCCCCCGCGATTGCCGGGCGCCTGACGAGTGTGCGCGGGAAGGTGCAGCTTCCCAACGGGACTCCCGCGGCCGACGTCAAGATAGTCACGGGCAATCCAGAGCGCTACAGTACGGCTTCATGGACGGGGGCCGGGGGCGCCTATACCGCCACCAATCCCGACGGTTCCTTTGAACTGACAGAAGTGCCTGCAGGCTTGCAGCTTTTCCTCTACGGTGTTGCGAAGGACTCCCGGTATGTGCTGGTCGAAACCATCGACTCCGTGGAGGATCCAACCGTGCTGTCGGCTCCGCTGGTGATGCAGCCGGGACAGATTGCTGAGGCCATGCTCACGGACCGACAGGGCAATCCGTGCGCGAGTATGACGGTGAACGCCACGCCGATGATGTGGGGCAACCACATCCCGCGCGCCGAGGACCGTCGCGGCACGACCGACGCCGAAGGCCGCCTGAGAATCAGTGGGATTGTCCCGGGCATGACGTACTTTGTCATGGACGCGCGGGGCAGTCGCAGCGAATCAGGATGGTGGGACAAATACTACAATGACCAGCTCATCCTGATTGGCCCGCCGCAACAGCAGCGCCGGATATCCTCGCTTGATGGAATCGACATCGACTTCAACCTCGACCACGCCGAAGGCAAGATGATTCTCGTCTGTTTCTGGGACATGCAGCAGCGGCCTTCGCGCAACTGTGTTCTGCAATTAGCCAAACAAGCTGAGCAGCTAAAAGAAGAGGACATCGCAGTGATTGCCGTCCACGCTGCGACGGTAGGTGAGGATACGCTGCGAGTATGGGTCAAGGAAAACAGCGTGGTGTTTCCTGTTGGGATGATTGTGGGTGATCGAGAGCAGACGCGCGCGGCCTGGGGCGTCGAGTCACTTCCGTGGCTGGCCCTGACCGATCGGGATCACGTGGTTCAGGCGGAGCGATTCGCGATCTACGAATTGGACGACAAGGTACGTCGGATCGAAGGCGAGGCGGCGAAATAGGCCGCTTGCATCTTACTTCCAAGCCAGTGACAGGGCTGCGGCCCATCGCTTCGAAAGGAGTATGAGAATGACGAACGCGGGCACGAGTCATGTCAAGTATTCGGTTGCGGTTCTGCTGCTGTTCACCGGCGCGTCGGCTGCCACGGGCAGCGAGCAGGTCGCGTTCAGTGGCAAGATCGTGGACGGTGAGGGTCGGCCTATTGTTGGTGCGGAGGTCCGTCTGTACGAGATGGCCGGCGACGGCGGCACGTCCTCGGATTATGAGGTGAAGGTGCTACAGGAGATGACCGCCGATTCCGACGGCGCGTTCTCGTTTGCAGGCACCGGCGGCGACGGCTATCGGCAAGCCATGATTGTCGCCCGCAGGCAGGGACTGGCTCTCGGCTGGGCCTACTGGACCATGCGCGAGGACGAGGAGCGCGATATTGCGCTAACGCAGCCGCAACGGCTCGGCGGCGTGGTCGTCGACACTGAGGGAAAGCCGCTGCCGGATGTGACGGTGTTTGTAGCCGTGGGCCAAATCGGCAAGAGGGAAGGCGGAGGGCAGTATCTGCTGGGTCCGCTGTCGCGCCGGTTGCTCGCAGCCGAGAGCGATGCCTCGGGACGGTTTGCGCTAAATGATTTGCCCCGCGGCGCTACGTTCGAGTTGGGTGCCGAGAGGCCAGGCTATGCCACGATGACGACGATCGATCGGTCCTCCCCCGGCGAGACACTCTCCTTCACGCCGGGGCGGACTGACATCAAGCTCGTGATGCAGCGCGAGGCGCGCATTGAGGGCAGGGTCGTCCAACGAGACAGCGACCAGTCGCTCGAAGGCGTGTCCATCGTTATCCGAAGTGAGGAGGTGGTCCCCTACTTTCTGCCCGAGCCGGCCCGATTGCGGACGGACGGCACGTTCAGCTTCGATGCGCTGCTGCCTGGCGCTTACACGATCACCGTTGGCGTGCCCGAACGAGGATTGGCACAGTGGGTGGCGACTCCTGTTCAGGTGACGCTTGGGGCTGGGCAAACGAAAGAGGACGTCACTGTCGAGATCAGCAAAGGGGGGATCGTGGAGTTCGTTGTCACTGACGCGGCAGGCGGCCAACCGATTGACCAGGCCAGAGTGAGTACGCGACGCGCGCAGGATGGTCAATGGTACAGTGCCGTCTCGAACGAGGAGGGCGTCGCGCGCCTGCGGCTGGCGCCGGGAGGTTACCAGTTGACCAGCGCGGGCAAGACGGGCTATGCCCGAAATATCGAGGAGAAAGTGTTCACGGTCACGGACGGCCAGACCCAGCGCGTGAGCCTGACGCTCCAGGCCACACCGAGAGTCACCGGCGTAGTCCGCGACAGCGAGGGCAAGCCCGTCGTGGGAGCGGCAGTCACGGTGCTCCCGGGCCGCCCGGATGAAGCCCTCTCCGATTCCAGCGGCAGATATGAACTCGTCTGGGACCCGAGCCAGTGGGGCGAACGCGACACTACGTTTTGCCTTCTGGTGCGGCATCCGCAGCGCAACTTGGCGGCCGCCGTCGAAATGGGCGCAGAGACCCAGACGATCAACGTCAAGCTCGAGCCGGGCGTGGCTCTCGGCGGCAAGGTTGTCGCTCCTGACGGACAGGGGATTGCCGGTGCCCGCATCATGCCCATGCTGCGAGTGTCCAATTGGGGCGCGCCGATGACGCGAGAGCGGGTTCAGGCTGAGCCGGACGGGAGTTTCACCTTGGCGGCTCTCCCTCGTGACCAGAGGTATGGCATCAATGCCTCCGCCGATGGGTACGGCAGCGCCACGAGCGATGTCGAGGCTGACCGCATGCAGGGCGAACGTTTGGATCTGGAGCCGTTGACGCTTCCGGTAGCAAACTTGTCGATATCGGGCGAGGTGGTCGACGCCGACGGCAATCCAATGGCCGGGGTGCGTCTCGATGGCTACGGCCAAGAACAGCCCGATCGCGTCAGCGCGCAAACCGACGACGAGGGTAGATTCACGATAGACGGAGTCTGTGCGGGGCGGATCAACCTGCGAGTTGATGCCACTCGCGAAGACAAGCGCTTGTCGGGCCGCATGGTGACCGAAGGCGGTATGACCGGTGTGAGGATCGTCGTTCGCGAGGGGCGTTCGCCCACCCAGTATCACAGCGGCAAAACGTACGAGCAGATCGTCGCCGCCGGCGAGAGGGTCCTTGTCGGGGTGGTGGTCGATGAAAGCGGCGCGCCGGTGGCAGGTGTTCCCGTCGGCGTGTGCTGCCACAAGAGAATACGCGAGGACGGGCGGATGTCGTGGATGTACTCGTCGTTCCCCACGCTCAAGGCCACGACCGACAAGCAAGGCCGCTTTGCCATCGAGTTGGAGGAAGACGGTGAGTACAATCTGTTGTTCTCCCCCGACGAGCACGCGGCAACCATCGTCTACGATATTCCTGTGAACACGAAGGATCTGAGGGTGACCCTGGAGAACGGCGGCACGCTCGAAGGGCGTTTGGTGCGTCTCGAGGGGGGACAGAAGGTTCCTATCCCTAACGCCGAAGTGAGGATTGAGCAGACGGACCGCGCCGCCTACACGCACCTGGGTTTCGAGCGTGATCGGACGACCCTAACGGATGCAGAAGGGCACTTCCGGTTCGAGCACGTACAAACCGGCATCCGCCCAAGCAGCAGCCGGAAGGAGAGCCAGTGGACCGCGATCCCGCGCGTATGGCAGCTTTCCCATGGAGACAAAACCGAGACCCTTGCATTCACGGATGGTGCGAGAATTGAGGACTTCGAGTTGCTCATCAAGCCGGATATCGACAGCACTGCACCGCTGGCAGGGAACCATCTGCCCGCGTTTGAGGGCATGGCAATCGAACACGCCGAAGACCAGACCAAAGACAAGGCTGTTCTCCTCTGCTTTTTCGACTTCCAGCAGAGGCCCTCACGAAACACCCTCATGCAACTCACCCAACAAGCCGATTCCCTGGCACAGAAAGGTATCGTCGTGGTTGTCATCCAAGCCTCGCAAGTTGACGGCGATACGCTCGATACCTGGGCCAAAGATAACAGCCTTCCCTTCCTGGTCGGGACTATCACCGGCGATATCGAGGCGACCCGCGCCACGTGGCGCGTCACGTCTCTGCCTTGGCTGATTCTGACCGATAGCGATCACACTGTGCTGGCGGAAGGCTTTGGCATCGGCGAGCTGCGCGCGAAGATCAGGGAGCTGACTGATGTGGACCCGTAGAGTCTGTGTCTCATTGGTTGCTGTTGGGTGTCTTGCATCGGCATGGCTTCCTTGTGCGAACGCTGCCGACGGTGAGCCGAATGCGGCGAAACTGGTGCGCGCCGTCCGCCAAACGGAGCTGTGGCTGCACGACTGCAACAGTCTGTACCTCCGCGTTGCAGGCCGATGGACGAAGACGCCTGAAGGCATCGCCAAACGCCGGACCGAGATCAAAGAGGAATACGGCGTCGATGACCCCAACGTCAGGCAGTTCTCCGGCCTGCGTGCGACATTCGAGCAGAGTCTCGAATTTGCCGTGGATCGCGAACGCGTCCGCTACTTGACGGATGACCCCGGCTACTGGCGACAACTGAAGGTCTACGACGGCAACGAGCTTCGAATACACGAGAAGTACTACCATCAGGCGCAGGAGCACTACAGCCTCTACAATGAGATTCCGGAGCGAATGTTCCAGGAGTTGCTTGCGTGCTACTATGGCTGGCCGCGATCGCAGCCGCACTCGTTCTGGTACGACAAACGTGATGTCAACGAAGCCATGGACTACTATGGACGTGCCGAGCAATTCAAGCTGCTCGGTCGGGAGGTGTATCGCGATGTCCCGTGTTATGTGCTCGACTACCAGTTTCCACCTGAGCGGGCGGCCGACTTGACCTACCGGTGGTTTGTTGGCCGGTCTGGTGGTCTGTTGTATGGCATCCAGTCCGTACGTGGAGGGCAACCAGGCATAGAGCATTGGTGGTCGGACTACCGCCAAGTGTATCCCGGCGGCTGGTTCCCGATGAAATCAAGCTGGTGCTTCTACGATTCAACTGACGGCGGCCAAGCGCAGCTCAATTCGACCTGCGACCTGGAGGTCGCGGAGTTTCATCTGAATGAGCCGTTAGCCGGTGAGTTGTTTACCGTGTCGATCCAGCCGGGTGTGAAGATCCAGGATAATCGGTCCGGACAACTGCGGATCTACAGGCTCTCGCCCAGCCTGCTCGGCAAGGCGGTCGAGGACTTCAGTGAATTCAGTCTGCCCTCGCCGCCGCCGGCCAAAGGCAAACCGCTCCTGATTGCGTTTGTCGATCTGGAGCAGCGTCCTTCCCGTCACATCCTCCCACGGCTTGCGGCGCTGCGAGACCGTGTCGAAACGATTATCATCCAGGCCGCGCCGATGACGCCGGATGCATTGGCCGCCTGGCGCGAGAAGTTGAACGTGTCGTGCGAAATCGGCACCATCACCGGCGACGCGGAAGCCGTCCGCCGGTCCTGGGCTGCCACATCCCTGCCCTGGCTGATTCTGACGGACCGGAAACATGTTGTCAGAGCCGAGGGATTCGCAGCGGATGAGCTGGAGGCGAGAATCGCAGAGGTTTCGTCGGTGGCGGACAGCACTCCCGCTGCGGATGCTGTGACGGGGCTGGTCACAGACCCACAGGGCCAGCCGGCCCCGGATGTGCGCGTCACGGAATTCCACGCGGACAAGATGTACATCACTGGGACCGATGGGACGTTTGTCAGTGCATACGGACCCTCGGAAGAGAGACGTTTCTTCTTCGCGGTGGACAAGCAGCGTCAGATGGTTGGGGTTGGGCGGCTCGCGCCGGGACAGCGACAGGTTGAGATCGAGTTGGGTCCGGCCAGGATCGTCAGCGGTTGCGTGGTCGATCCCGAAGGCAGACCGGTGCCAGGCGTGCAGGTCGTACCTTTGCCCATGACGAGTTTCTACGTGCTCACAGACAGCCAAGGATGCTTCGATGTCGGTTGGCAGCCCGAATGGGCAGGCGATCTCGACGAGTTCTGTCTTATGGCACGCCACCTTGAGCGTAACTTGGCGACCCTGAAAGGCATTGACAACGTGATGCAAACGGTCGAGATCAAGCTGGCCGCTGCGCTCACGCTGACAGGCGCAGTGGAAGAACCCAACGGGGTCCCGATCAGCGGAGCGGACGTCCACCTGAGTTTGAGAAAGGGCTGGTCGTGCGGAACGCCGGTCAAGAGCGTGGTGACGGATGCCGCCGGCCGTTATAAGTTCGCCGCCTTGCCACAGAACCAGGAGTACATCAACTTCGCCAACGCGGAGGGCTTCTGGGAGAATGGGACCACCACTGGGATCATCAATACGGCCGCTAATCATGCAGAAGCCGGCACGATTGTCCTCAAGAGGCCTAACCAATCCGTCTCCGGCGTCGTCGTCGACAGCACGGGCAGCCCTGTCGCCAACTGCAGCGTCGGCGTCCGGGGCAGTGGCCAGCCGCAGCGACAGGCTGAGACGGATGCCCAGGGCAGATTCACGCTGAAAGAGATCTGTAGCGGCCCCATCGAAATCTGGGGCAAACTGGACGGTGTTCTCTATGGCACAGTCGAGGCCGAAGCCGGCCAGGAGAAGGTGAGACTCGTCGTGTCGCCCATACCGTAATACGAGCAAGCATGATTTCCTGAACGTTTTGCCCTTTGGCGTCGACTTATTTGCGATGGTCGAGAAAACAGTGGGCAAGATGGCAGGGGATCGCAATGGCCGACAGTGAGAGTGCTTTGCTGCAACGTTTCGTCCGCGCGGGTGATACAGGCGCCTTTGCGGAGATCGTGCGGCGGCACGCCGGGCTGGTCTATGGCACGTGCCTGCGCGTCCTGGCCGATGCCGACAAGGCGGCGGACGCGACCCAGGAGACCTTCTTCCAGTTGATGAAGAAGGCCCACGAGATCACCGGCTCGATTCCGAGCTGGCTGCACCGAGTGGCGGTTGGCAAGGCGGTCGATCTGATTCGCGCCGATTCGAGGCGACAGGCACGGGAACACGCGTACGCCGCGACGAAGTCTAAGCCCGACCCGACTTGGCGGGAGATTTGTCCCTACGTGGACGAGGCTCTGAACGATCTCGATGAACGCACGCGGGAGCTCCTCATTCGTCACTGCCTGGAGGGCCGGTCCATGACGGAACTCGCCGAAGAGCTGGGCATCTCGCGTCCGACGGTGTCGCGGCACATTGAGTCCGGACTGAAGCGGCTTCGAGCTCAACTCCAGCGACGGGGGATCGTAATTGCAGTGGGAGGCTTGTCTGCTTTGTTGGCTGAGAATACCGCCCGCAGTGTTCCAGCGGCCGTGCTGGAGCAACTTGGCAAGATGTCCCTTGTCGGGATGGAGGTTGCGTCCACCGCTGTCGCGCCGACGGCGAGTGCCGGCGTGTTGGCGGGCGGTGTGCTCGCAGCGGCCAACGCCAGACTCGTCACAGCCGTGGCGGTTGCGGCGGTCGGCGTAGGTCTGTTTGCATACAGGCACTTGTCATCGCGTCCGCCCGAGGCGCCGCCAGCGGTCCCGCCGGCAGGTCAGTACGAACGACGCGCCGCCGTCTCGGAGACGCGTGCGCGACCCGAGCCAGCAGCTCGGGCCAACGATGTGCGAGACACGGCGCCAGATGGCTCCCGCCGGCCTGCTGTGCAAGAGGCCGCACCTCGCCGGGGAGCCGCCGAACGGGAATCGTCGTTCTCATCGCTGCCCTTGCCGCCCGAGCAGGCCGCTCGGCCTTCGGGCGGTGGATTGGACTTGAGCAGTCCGGAGGCCACGGTGCGCAGTTTCGTCAGAGCCGTAGCCTCAGGCGACGCCGAATCCGTCATGGCCTGTTTCCTGCCCGGAGGCACAGATTTCGACAACATGCTGGAGATTCTCACAGCCAACCCCGATGATCCCGAGCAGCGTTCGGCGCACCAGATGAAGCTCTGGTTCCAATCGCTCGACCCCGACGCGGAGATTCCGATTGTCGAAGTGAAGGAGACGGAGGACGGGGTGTCAGTCGTGTGGCGGGTCACCTTCAAACGCGACGTGACGATGGAAGGACACACCTTTTCCGCTGGCGATATGCACGATCTGGACGGGAACCTGCGTCAGTCCGGCGAATCCTGGCTAATCAACGGCATGTAAACGGAATTGTACGATCCTGGGCTACCTGTCCGATGCCGCGCTCGCCCCCCCTCTGTCATCCTCGCGGAGGCAGGAATCGACTCTCAGAGCTCAATGACTCCGGCGATGAGTTTCCAGCAGACGGGTGCCTCGTCTGCTCCCCAATCTGGTGGTCTGTGGGGCATGCTCAGACTCATCGCGAGGAGACAGGACTTGGAAGGTCTGTGTCCTGTATTTAGCTTTCCACAGAATGCTGGATCCGTGATGGGGAGGTCAAGTACGCGTCCGCCCGACGAGACTATGCCTTTCCAGTCATGCTTTTCGGTCGATAGACCCCGTGTGTCTCGCGTGGTGAAATCGTCGACCTGAATGAGCTGGAGAGTCATCCGTTTCGGAAGAGGTTTTTGTTTCATTTCTTCGATGGTTACGTACTTCCTGTGGTTGTGCAGGATGTAGTGAGGACGCTTCGCGTATCTGAGCAGGTCGTGTGGGGACGCCCGTCCACGCACATACCACCGTCCTGTGAGGATCGTTCGATTCTCACTTTCGAAGTCGAAATCTGGACCAGTCACATCCAAGGGAATGTCGAGGATATCGAGTACTCCAGGAATATGACAGCCGAGTTTCATGTGGCTTCGTCGGACGCGGCCGTCCTCCAGGTCCGTCACGGGACGCACCCATTTGCCTGTGTTGATCTCTATGCCTGCAAGACATGAATCTCCGTGTTTCAGCGAGTTGGCCAAGACTATGATTCGGGTCAGTGTGTCGGGCCTTTCGGTTCTTCTTGTTGCCACACGCCTCAATGGGTTAGCGAGAGCTATGATTCGCGTGAGGTTCACAGGTGGACCACCTCCATGTCTGTCCATCGCCCTTGAAGGTGCTCCACGACGAGTCGCCGGTGGCAATGCTCGGTAGTGTCCTCACTACACAGCAGACAGTCGCCGTCAAGGAGTTGTCCATGCAGTGTCTCTGCGATCCGCCGTGTTTTCATCAGTTCCGTGAACCTGCGGACGTACTCAGTCCACGCGCCCTTTGCTTTGATAAAGTCGTCAAGAATATCCTGTGTCGGCGCCAGTTCAGGAAAATGCACGTAGTCGATGCCCGCAACGGCCTTGAGGAAGAACTCCAGGTTCCGGGCCTTGGCAAAGCCGGCGATTTGCGACGTGTTGTTCAAACGCACGTCTACCACTCGTCGTACTCCCGCGTTCGTGAGCCGCGTGAAGAATTCCTCCGCCGACTTCTTCGTGAATCCGATCGTAAATACCCTCATACTTCGGCCGGGACTCTCTTGTATGCAATCCGCTCTGCTTGTAGATGGTAGGCCCTTTGGATCAGAGCCGACATAGAGGTCAGCTCGCCAAACAGCTCCGGCTGTAGCTTGTGCAACCTGACGAGCCTTCGTTCGGCCTCCTCGTGGGATTCCGAGCTGCCGTTCTTGAGGATGTGCGTGATCCGTATTTCGGGGCGAAGTATCCTCAGTTCAGGACAGATCAATATGGTTCGGTGACATGCGAGCGGATCAGCCTCGGCGCAGACGAGCGCGACGCGGCAGCGGTCGATGTCTTCAAGGACGCGATTGAGACCACAGCGAAAGGCAGGCAGTTTCCTCACGGTATCATAGACCGCCTGGCCATTGACGTAACAGTCCTCCTCTGTCCGTCGAGCGCCAAGCTCCTTGCCGAGGAACACGTATTCGATACCGGCATCTCGCAACTCCTGCTGTAATGCCTCCCGATTGAACTGTGGCGAATACTCACTGTAAGGGCTCGACCGGACATCCATTACGGCTGAGATGCTGTGCATCGCGAGCAGGCCGACGAAGTGATCGACCGCATGATTGGAATGACCGATGGTAAACATCTCTTTCATGTCAATCCTCCCGTCGAGTGTCAGCATACAGCACCGGCGTTGAGGAGTCAAGGGCAACTATCAAAAAGTCGAAGGTGGCCGAGACCGAGAGGGCAGCTTTGGCCCCGGGTTCACGTCAGCAGGCCATAGTCCTTGAGCGTCTGCCGCAGGGCTGATTTCTTGCTGTCTTCCAGCGGGGTCAGGGGCAGGCGCAGCTCGTCGGGAGCCATGTCAAGCATGGCCAGTGCCGCCTTGATCGGGATCGGGTTGGTGGCCAGCGTCAGCATGTTCTTGCTCAAAGCGAACAGCTTGCGGTGCCACTGCCGGGCCGAGACGAGGTCCCCCTGGAGGATCAGGTCGGTCATGGCCTTGACGTCGGCCGGGACAATGTTGGCCGCCACGCTGATTACCCCTTTGCCGCCAATCGAAGCCAAGGGCAGGGTGAGCGAGTCGTCGCCGGAGATAATCGTGATGTCACAGCGCATAGCGATCTCAGACGCTTGATCGAGGCTGCCGGTGGCCTCCTTGATCGCGACGATGTTGTCCAGCTCGGCCAGGCGCGCGATCGTCTCAGGCGTCATGCCGGCGCCGCAACGGCCCGGGATGTTGTACAGCACGATAGGCAGGTCCACCTCTTCGGCAATGGCTTTGAAGTGTTGGTAGAAGCCTTCCTGGGTCGGCTTGTTGTAGTACGGGCATACCTGCAAGGTGGCGTCGGCACCGACCTTTTTCGCGTAGGCCGTCAATTCGATCGCCTCGGCAGTGCTGTTCGAGCCAGCCCCGGGGATGACGGGGACGCTGCCGCCGGCGCCTTTGACGACACGCTCCATGACGTGCTTGTGCTCTTCGTGGCTGAGGGTGGGCGACTCGCCGGTCGTCCCCACGGGCACAATGGCGTCAATGCCATTCTCAAGCTGGAATTCGATCAGCTCGTCCAGAGTCTCGAAGTCGATCTCGCCCTCCTGAAAAGGCGTGACCAATGCCACCATGGCCCCTGTGAACATTGTCCGTCTCCTGAAAATGCACCGTGCTCCTGAAGGATCCCTTATGGGAGAGACAGGTCCTACCGGCCTATAGGACCTATGCTTCTACGCGTTGCACTTGCTGATTAGCTCGATCATTTGGCGCGTTGCCTGCCGCATGCCGACGAGCACGGCGCGGGCGATGATGCTATGCCCAATGTTGAATTCGCACAAGCCCTCGACGCGCGCAACCGGCGCGATATTTCGGTAAGTCAACCCATGTCCGGCGTGAACGATGAGCTTGTGCTCGGTCGCCAGGTCTCTGCCGGCCTCTAATTCGAGCAGTCGCTTCTGGGCGGCTTTCTCCGTCTTGGCGTTGGCATACATCCCTGTGTGCAACTCAACGGCATCGCACCCGGTTTCGGCCGAGGCGACGATCTGGTCGGCTTGCGCCACGATGAACGTGCTGACCAAGATACCTCTCTTGTGCATCCGCCGGACCACCTGGGCGAGTCGCCGCTGGTAGCGGGCGCAATCCAGGCCGCCTTCGGTGGTCAGCTCGGCGCGATTCTCAGGGACCAATGTCACCTGGTCGGGCCTGACCTGCTCGGCAATCTTGACAATCGGCTCAGCCATGCACATCTCGAGGTTGAACTTGCAGGTGACCGTCTCCTTGAGCACGCGGACGTCGCGGTCGCAGATGTGCCGGCGATCCTGTCGCAGATGCACAGTGATGCCGTTGGCCCCGGCCAGCTCGCACTCGACGGCCGCCCAGACGGGGTCCGGCTCGTCCGCGCGGCGTGCCTGCCGGACAGTTGCCACGTGATCGATGTTGACGTTAAGGACGGCCATAGCTCTACCCTTGCACTGACGGCTGAATTTTACCAATGAAATGGTGTACATCAAGCGGATTACCGCATAAAATGCCCGCCGCTGCGAAGGCCTGGCAATCAATCCAGAAGGGGCAGTTCGAGCAGGGAGTGGTGCGAATGCCGATGCAAGTCATTATCACTGCGGGGCAGACAACGATCCGGGCCGAGCTCAATGACAGCGCGACCGCCAAGGCGATCGCCGCCGCACTGCCCATCGAGGCGCGGGCCAATCGCTGGGGCGCGGAGATTTACTTCTCCATCGACGTTCAGGCCGCTCTGGAAAAAGACGCCCGCGATGTCGTCGAGGCGGGTGAGTTGGGATATTGGCCGCCGGGAAGCGCCTTCTGCATCTTCTTTGGGCGAACGCCTGCCTCCCGTGGCGATGAGATTCGGGCGGCCTCGGAAGTCAATATCATCGGGCGCATTCAAGGCGACCTCTCGGCTCTCGGCAACGTTCCCGACGGAGCGTGCGTGGTTGTCAGGGCTGCTTCAGAAGGACAGTAGCGGGCTGTAGGTCCGGACGAACAGCCGGAATATCATGATGATCAATACGGCCATGATCGCCATGTAGACGAAAATCGGCAGCCAGCGCGCGAACGCGGTGAAATACAAGTCCGCCCGGTCACCCGCGATCTCCGCGATCTTTTCTGTCGTCTTGTCCAGTTCGCCCGATTCCTCGCCGATCTGAAAGAGGTGAAGGTACTGGGGCAGCAGCCGTTTGGAATACCCCTCCCAGGCCAGCCCGCCGGCGCGCACGCTCGCAGCGCCTCCGGCGAACAGACCCGCGATGATCGCGTTGCCCGTGGCGCGTGTCGCACGCTCGGTCACCTCCGTCACCGGCACACCAGCCGCGTACATCATAGAGAAGGCCTTGGCATAACGGCACACGGACATGTGATAGACCGCCTGGCTCAGGATAGGGATCCTCAGCGTGATGAAATCCAGGGGAAGTCCAAACAAAGGGACGCGCTCCTTCAACCGGATGCACGCCAGCACGATCGCGGTTGGCACGTAGAGGAGCATCAGGATTCTCAACGCGCCGAACAGAAACTGGCTCGTGGTGATTCTGCCGAAGACGAAGTCGGGGACAAAGAACACGAAGGCGCCAATGTGAAGGATGAGGAAAGGATAGATCAGACCCATTATCATGCGCCAGGTGATGCGATGGACGAACTCGTGCCACTCGGAGAGCATCTTGAACGATGCGCCCAGAGCTCCGGATGTTTCGGCGGCTTCAATGAGCATCCGGTCCATCGGAGGAAACACATTGCGATGCTCCGTCAGTGCGGCGGTCAGGTCCGTGCCCTTTGCGATCGAAGCGCGAATCTGTGTGAACACGCGTTTGAGATATCCGCGCCGGCCTTCGATGGCGATGTCAAGGCTGCGCAGGATGGGCACACCTGCGTCCAACATCACCGACAGGTCGTAATAGGCCTGTGCCAGCTTGGCTTTCGAGCTCATGAAGATCAGCTCCGCTATCTCATCGTGCTGCGTGCATCACGGCAACGGCCGCCCCAGATGCCGTGCCACGACGCTATCCTATTGCCAACACCGTCGACTCTGCATAGTATACCATTGTTCGGGACCTACGCAATAATGACGCTCCGAGCCGGGTTCTGTTAAGGACAACTTGATGGCCGGGAGAAGTTGGTTGGGCTTGTTTCACCTCGTGGGACGGCGGCAGGGCATTCGGTTGAGTTGGCCGACGCGCATCACGCTGCTGCGTATCTTGCTGATCGTCCCTTTTGTCAGTTGCATGCTCAATATCAATGATGCCTCGCTCAGCGAGACCGTGCGGACAGTTCTGCGGTACGTTGCGGTGGGCATCTACGTTCTGATGGCGGTCAGCGATGCCCTCGACGGTTATCTGGCACGTCGCCGCAAGGAGGTCACCAAACTGGGCGCCTTTCTCGATCCGCTTGCCGACAAGCTGCTGATTACGTCCGCGTGCCTCCTGCTGGTTTCTCAGAGAGGCCATGTGGGCCGTTTTCTGCTGCCGCCCACCGTGGTGGTGCTGATCATCGGCAAGGACCTCTTCCTGGTGATGGGTTTTGTCATTGTGTACCTGATCACTTCACAAATCCACATCGCGCCCGTATTCGTGGGCAAGCTCGCGACGGCGCTGCAGTTGGTGATGGTGGCGCTTGTGTTGCTGGCTCCGGAGATCTCCAGGTTGGTTCCGGGCTACGGTAGCTTCCTGAGTGTGTTATGGTGGTCGGCGGCAGGGACGGCCATTTTGGCCACGCTGGTTTACATCCGCAATGGAAGCCGTTATATTGAACTGTTCGAGCGGGCGCACGCGAAGGATGTGGATGCGCCGACCGATTGACTTGAATACCACACAAGAGGTCCTTGGGTTTGCCCAGGGTGAACATGAGCCAAGCTCCTTCGTCGGACGATACGTTGCAGGCGCAGTTTAGCGATGTCCCGGAGGTCCTTGAGGATCTGCGACAGGGCAAAATGATTGTCCTGGTGGATGCTGAGGATCGCGAGAATGAAGGCGATCTGGTCTGCGCGGCGGAGAAGACAACGCCGCAGATAGTCAACTTCATGGCGAAGTTTGGCCGCGGCTTGATCTGTTTGCCGCTGCCGGCCGAGAGATGTGATGCGCTGGGGCTGTACCCCCAGACGCTGGAGAACACGGCACGTTTTGGCACCGCCTTCACCGTCAGTGTCGATGCGGCCGAGGGTATC
Organism: Sedimentisphaerales bacterium; assembly: GCA_016928975.1. The sequence continues at coordinate 28,794 of JAFGJR010000129.1, forward strand.
ACGACCGGCATCAGTGCAGCGGATCGCGCTCACACTATCCAAGTGGCCATTGCCGACGGTGTCAAGCCGCGCGACTTGGCCCGCCCGGGGCACGTGTTTCCCCTGCGTTCCAGAAACGGCGGGGTCCTCGTCCGCGCCGGGCAGACCGAGGGAGCGATCGACCTGGTTCGTCTGGCGGGTTTGAAGCCTGCGGCTGTCATCTGCGAGGTCATGAACGAGGACGGCTCCATGGCTCGCGTCCCGGATCTGCTGGACTTCTGCAGGCGGCACGATCTAAAGATCACCTCAATAGCCAAACTCATCGAATACCGGCTGCAGCGTGAAAGCCAGATCAAGCGTTTCGTTTCGGTCGATCTGCCGACCGATTACGGCGAGTTCCAGCTCATTGCCTACGAAAGCATGACGTCGCCCGAACCTCATCTTGCCCTGTGCAAGGGAGGGGTGGGCGATCTGGACGACGCCGGCCAGCCGGTCGAGCACCCCGAGCCGGTCCTGGTCCGCGTGCATTCGGAGTGCATGACCGGCGATCTGTTCCATTCGCAGCGCTGCGAGTGCGGCTACCAGTTGATAACCGCTATGAAGATGATCGAAGCGGAGGGCAAAGGCGCCCTGATCTACTTGCGTCAGGAAGGCAGAGGGATTGGCCTGTCCAACAAGCTACGGGCATACGAGCTCCAGGAGCAGGGGCTGGACACCGTCGATGCCAACCTGAAGCTGGGCTTCGGCGCCGACCGCCGGGATTACGGCATCGGGGCGCAAATCTGCCGGGACCTGGGCCTGCGCCATGTGCGAATCCTGACCAATAATCCCAAGAAGATAAGCCGGCTGGAGGTCTACGGCATCCGGATCGCCGAACAGATACCGCTCCAAGCCAAGCCGAGCAGGCACAATGTGGACTATCTTCGGACGAAGAAGCATCGTCTCGGACACATGCTGGATAAGGACCTGTAAATGGATTTGCGATTCGCGATCTGCGGCTTACGATTGCCTCCTCATCGTTTCGTCCTCGGTGCCTGTTGCTTTCTGACGCTCACGCTGCTTGCGTGCGGCGGCTGTGCGTCGCCGCCCGCCGAGAAACCGGCCGGTAGTGAAGGCAGGGTTCCGGAGCGTGCAGGAGCGGCGGCCATGCCGGGCGGTTTCGCACCGATCCAAATCGAGATTCTGCCCCTGACCGAACTGCAGCAACCACCAAGCGGAGATCAGAGTGCGCAACTGAACGTCTACGTGTCCCTGTTGGACGCCTTCGGATCTCAGATCAAGGCACCCGGAACCATGCGATTTGAGCTTTATGACTACTTGCAGCGTTCTGCAGAGCCAAAGGGGCGGAGGATTGCGATATGGCCCGATATCGACCTGACGAATCCGTCGGAGAACCAGAAGTACTGGCGGGATTTCCTGCGAGCCTACGAGTTCACGCTGCCCGCCCAGGTCGCGCAGAGCGGGCCCTACATTCTCGAAGCGACGTGCACCTGTCCGGGCCCGCGGCGGCTATCGGCGGAGTTCCTCCTCAAGCCGGGCAATTGATCGGGACAGGGCAGTGGGACTGCGTCGCTGCAGGACGGCGGTGAAGAGGGCCCCCTTGCGATCCGCCTTGCGGGGAACATCCTCGCATGAGGGGCTACGTTGTGGTACAAATTGGGATAGTTCCGCATGTGGATTGCCGGACGTTCCTGGGCGACGCAGCCCAGACAAGGTAGCGTCTGTCGAATCACACAGCCATTCCATATTTCAAGGGAGGAGGTCGGCAAGCCGATTCACAAGGATAACATGCTGTGCAAACGATAGAAAGGGGGATAGGGTCGCGCGGTACGCGCTCGTGAATCGCCGAGTGCGACCGGGCGGCTGTCTTGTGTGCCGTCAGACAAGTAGATAGAACGATGTCGAGTGTGAGGAGCAGGATCATGTATCGATGTGGATTCGTCTTTGCTGCAGTGCTGAGCATCTCAGCGAATGCAATGGCTGTGCTGGTGGATGACTTTGACAGCTACGCCCTCGGCCAGGTGGACACAGTCACTACGAACTGGAAAGGGACAGCGGACGTGACAATCGAAACAGACCCCACCGATCCCCAGAACCGGGTGATCCGGGTGTGGGAGAACACCGGGACGCAGAAGGCCGTCTATGGCGTCTTGAGCAGTGAGGCCTCGATTCCGGAGGCCGCAACCAAGACGTTGTTTCTTCGGTTCCGCGCCACCAGCACGATCGACTCGGCGTTCGGTTTGACCAACGTCGACGCGCCTGACGTGGGAGGGAACAACTGGGGTCAATTCGGTCCGCAAGTCAGCGTTCTGAGCGGCGATTTCCGTGTGCGGGACAGTGGAACGTGGCGAGTCGCCCGGTCTTACACGGCTCTCCAGTGGTACAACCTGTGGATGGTGGTGGATAATGCCACCGACACCATGAAGGTCTATCTCCATGATCGCGCCGACGAACCGGCCACTGAGGCGGACCGCATAACAGTCGGCGCTTTCGACACCTTTGGGTATCGTAACGCAATCGCCGATACGCTGGATCGGTTTTATTGGCGCGCCCAAAACCCCGGCGGCGACCGGTGGGTATGGATTGATGACATCTACCTGATGGAGGGTGCGTCGCTGTCCAATCCACTGAAGACGGGGATGGCTCTGAGTCCGATGCCGAGCAACCGGCAGACGGACGTCCCGCGCGAAGCCGGCTTGAGTTGGACCGCCAGCGAGGACGCTGCGACCCACGATGTGTACTTCGGCACGAGTTTCGAGGACGTCAACAGCGCCAGCCGAGCCAATCCGCTCAGCGTACTGGTCAGCCAGGGCCTGACGGCCACCGCGTTCGATCCGGAGGGTGTGCTCGCGTTCAGCCAGACCTATTACTGGCGTGTTGATGGATGGGAAGCGGACGGCGTGACCATGCACAAGGGGGATGTTTGGAGTTTCACGGTCGCGCCGCTCTATTATACGGTTGAGGACGTCGTAGCCTGCGCCTCGCTTCCCACGGCCGATGGCTCCGGCGGGCCCGAGGTCACCGTCGACGGGACCGGCCTGACCGATGGCCTGCACGGCACCGGCGATACCACCATGTGGTCGGGCAAGGCCGTCGCAGGCGATCCCGTCTGGCTCCAATTCGATTTCGACCGCGTTTACAAGCTGTACCAGATGCACGTCTGGAACTACAACGGCCTGTATGAGATGTGGGTCGGCTTCGGCCTCAAGGACGTGACCATCGAGTACGCCGCGGAACCCAACGAATGGATGACCCTGGGCGACTACGTGTTGGACAGGGCCACCAGCAGCGCCACGTACGCTGGGCAGGTCATCGAGCTGGACGGTCTGCCGGCGCGCTCGATCCGGATCAACGTCCACAGCAACAGAAACCCCCAAGGCGAGCTGCAATACGGTCTGAGCGAGATTCAGTTTCTGTACAAGCCGGTCTTTGCGCGCGAGCCTCAGCCGGCCGACGGTGAGACGGGAGTCGGCATCAACACCGCTCTTGGCTGGCGGGCCGGACGCGAGGCGGCCTCCCACCAGGTCTATCTCAGCAACGATAGCAACGCCGTGGCCGAGGACACGGCCCTCTTCGATACCGTAACGGTCAACAGCCGCGATCTGCGGATGCTCGATCTGGGGACGACTTACTATTGGAAGATCGTCGAGGTCAATGACGCCGAGACGCCGACAGCCTGGGCCGGCGATATCTGGAGCTTCTCGACGTCGACATGCCTCCTGGTCGACGGCTTCGAGGACTACACCGACGACCTCGGCGAGGAGATATTCATGACCTGGGAGGACGGCTACGGCGATGACAGCAACGGCTCGCAGGTGGGAAACGACGATCCACCGTATGCGGTGCCCGAAAACATCCACAGCGGGTCTCAGGCCATGCCTGTGCGTTACGGCCAGAACGGCGCTGCGACCTCCGAAGCCACCATGACGCTGCCGGCGGCAGAAGATTGGACGGAAGGCGCTGCGACGACGCTGACGTTGTACTTCTACGGCGATCCCGACAACAGCGCCGACGAGCCTATGTGGGTTCGCCTGACGGACCAGAGCAACAAGACCGGCACCGTCACCTACGGCACCGGCGCCGCTGAGAGCGTGGATAACCAGACGATTGCAGCTTGGCATGAGTGGAGCATTCCGCTGGCTGACTTCGGCGTGGATTTGACCCAGATCAAGTCGATGGCGATCGGCTTCGGCGGCACCGGTCCCCGCAGTGCGGGCGTGATGATATTCGACGACATCCGGCTGTACCCAACTCCTGCGGCGGCGCCTGCGGTCTTGGCTGGCTACTGGGCCCTCGACGGCGACGCCACCGACGGTTCCGGCAACGGCAACGACGGCACGCGTAACGGCGGCGCGACCTGGGTAGCTGCCGGCAAGATCGGCGGGGCGCTGAGTGTCAACGGGACCGATGGTTACGTTGACTGCGGCAACGGAGAAAGCCTGAATATCACCGACGCGATCACGCTCTCAGCATGGGTCAATACCAACGACGCCAGCAACGCCGAGCACAATCCCTTCGTGGCCAAAGGTGACCATGCCTATGCGATCAAGCACAGTGTGGACGATCAGATCCAGACGTTCGTCTATGACGGCGGCTGGCGTACGGCCAACTACACCATCGACCCGTCGTTCAACGGCGAGTGGCACCATGTGGCCTCCACCTATGACGGTGTGACCCTAAGGTTGTATCTAGACGGCATCCTGCGCGCGACCACCGAGTACGTTGGATCGATTGCGAGTACCACATACAACGTCAACATCGGCAGGAACGCCGAGAACGCGGATCGTTTCTACAACGGCCTGATCGACGAGGTCCGCATCTATCATGGGGCCCTCTCGCCGGCCGAAATCGTCCAACTGTCGGCGCCATAGCCGTGAGTGTGGGCGGACATCCTTCTGTCATGTGTTTCGCGCGGGGCTCGTGTCGAGCGGACACGAGCCCCGTTCTCTTTGATGCCAAGCCATGATCCCGACGGCGCGTCTGTCGCCGGGCACGTCGTCCTCGCGGAACAAATCCAAGGCGTCAAGGTGTCGGCATTATGGTGGTGGCCCGTCTCGGTCCGCTGCTGGGGGTATACGACAAAATCATGGCACATGTGTGGCAGCCTCAAGACGTAGCGTAGCGAAGTCTTGGGGATGGCCGAGTGGGTTGACCGGTGGGCTGCGAGAATTCCCTGCCGACGGAACCATCCCCAAGACCTTCGGCCTTGAGGCTGCCACGCACTGGGCGATTTCCCGGAATCGCCACTTTCTTGTCGTGCACACGCTCCTGGCAGCAACGCTGAATTCCATTGACCCGGGCCGGTTGATCTGCGATGATGGTCGTCTGAATAGACAGACTGTCTCCGGCGGGCGATTTATCGGTCGGAGTGTTCGAACGCGAGGAACTTGGTGTACTTGAGAGCGGAAAGCATCAACATCGATGACTCAGTGCTGGTCCGGCAGTCGCAGGCCGGCGACACGATGGCCATGGAGAGGCTCATCCTCAGGTACCAGAACCGCATCTACAACGTTGTCCTAAAAATGTGCGGAAACACAGACGATGCGGCGGAACTAACCCAGGAGGCGTTTGTCAAAGTTATTGAGAGCATAGAGAAATTCAAGGGTCGGAGCAGCTTCTATACATGGCTGTTCCGAATTGCCGTGAATTTGACGCTGAACCACTGCCAGAGGAGCGTGCGCAGGGCGACCCGCTCTCTGGACGCCGAGGAAGTTGAATCTGGGGGGCAGTCGCAGCAGGTTCTGCGAGATTTTCTGAGCGACGGCAGCGCAACCGACCCGGCCGTCTTGGCGCAGAGCCGGGAGTTGTGCAGTTTGGCGATGCAGGCCCTGCTGAAGCTCGATGAACCCCAGCGGGTGGTGATGGTGCTCCGTGATATCGAAGGAATGGACTACGCTCAGATCGCTGATGTCTTGAATATCGAGCTGGGGACCGTTCGGAGCCGGCTCAGTCGTGCCCGGAGCCATCTTAGAGAGGTTTTGGAGGCCATGCTGAAATGAAGTCAGACCCTGCTATCGATGAGCTGCTTTGCAGTTTCATTGACGGAGAACTGCCGGC
>JAFGJR010000130.1 GCA_016928975.1 Sedimentisphaerales bacterium
CGATAGCCCGTTGCCGGAGCCAACGCGTCTATGAGCTTTGAAGCGTCTGACGCGGTTCCGCCCTCGGCGATGACACGAGTCGCCGGAGTGATGAGAAAGACGCCGTCACCCTGCTCGATAGAGACAGGTAAAGGGACGATGTTCACTGTTTCCCTGGTCACACTTGCCATGGTTCCACCACACACATACGCACAGAGTAGCACAACCGCAGCAGGCAGAAGCGGCTTCCAGCAGCTTAAAGACGCGCCAAGATACCCCGTCCACAGACGGGTCGCCATACCTTGTTCAACTATGTTCATGAGGGCCTCCTGTCAACTCCAACTGCGTTCGGACACATCGTGGCCGGCCATTCTTCGTCGTCTTCGCCCTTTGTCTGCTCCCTGGCATCAAGAGGGCTCGCATTTGTTCCGTGCGTTGATCAGTTCAATCATCGGGCCGAAGGCGGAACTGTTTTTCATGCCCCTGCCAGTGCGGACCGGCCAGTTGGAGAGCGTGATACGCTTCCCGCCCTATTCGTGGGACGTTGCGATGGCCGCGCGGTAGTAGGAATCGTCGTGCTTCTCGTTCCACCCGTCGGTCGGCGAATGGAGGATTGGGCGGTGTTTCGCCCACATCTCGTTGACGAACGCGTCCCAGGCCTGGCCCTGGCGCGCCCAGTCTTTGTCGTGGTCGCGGCCGGTCGCTTCCTTGATGGCTTTCACGAAGACAGCGTCGTCTTCATGCATCCAGCGGTCCACGTAATCGAAGAAAGCGTCGTGGTTCCAGAACGTCTCGGCGTGCAGTAGCCGCAGGGCGAGAGCCTGCGCGACCCACGCGATACTTGTGCAGCACCGCCGGTAGCTCTCGCTCGTGTTGTGGCCGTCGTTCCATTTGGAAGGGGGTATCTGCTCGTAGGGACCCCAGTCGTTGCCCCGCGACCGTCCGGCGCCGGTCGCCGCGTCAATCCCCGAATGCCCGGTGAACACGACCTTGGCGCCCGTCCAGCAATCGCCGTAAGCGGTCTGCTCATCCTCGCCAAAACTCACTTTTCGGAAGGACTGGTTGATATTAGCCAATTCGTCATCTCCGAGAAGGATTCCGGCGAAGAGGATGGGGAGTTTGCGTCCGCTGCCGTGACCGCCCCAGGCGGTCCAGCCGGGGTGACCCGCGCGAACGATGCCGCCGAGGTCAATGCCGACCTGGACGTAGTTGACGAGGAGCGGTTCCTTTTGCTCAGCCGTTAGCTCGGTGCACAGCAGCAGGGCGGCGATGCCGACGACGCGGCCGTATTCCCGCCCATATTGCGGCATGTTCTCGACAGGCTGCTCAAAGCCGAAAAAGCCCGTTCCGACCCAGGGCCGCTGCGTAAAGCGGATGTACTGCTCGATTCTGGGAATGCTTTTTGTGGCGGACGCCGCGGGCAGGAGTTCACGCTTCAGGTTGCGTGACAAATAAATCCTCTGCTCACGGTCACAGAACGCTGGCCGGAATGCGTCAGGCGGCTGCGGCTCCCTCACGCACGTCACAACCGCCGCAGTGCGGATCGGGCTGCTGTCGTCCACGCCTCGTTCGATATTGTTTCGGAGCTGCGCGTGCAGAATTAGTCCCTTGGGCATGCTGATGGTCGAGACGAGCGAATCGCCGGGCTTCATCGTCACGGGGAGTTTCTGAATCAGCGAAGGATCAAACCAGTTGCGGACTCCGCTGTCGTAGGCGACTTTCATCGCGGCTGGGGGATTGAGCATGAAGCCGTTGCGGACGCGCTGGACTTCGGGGCGCTCCTTGTCTATGCGGTCTAACTCGCGTCTTGGAATCTCGCTGCCGTAGAGAGGAGGTGGGGTGATCGCCGTGATGGTCGCGGGCCCGACGACATACCAGTCGCCGTTGATGAACTGCCCCACACGAGCAGGGCGGTCGAATGTCCAGGTGATGCCGTACTGCGAGACGCTGTCGCGGAGCGGCATGTCCTCGAGCTTCGGGGCAGAGGGTGGGTTGTCTTTTGAATAAATGACCACCGCCCGGCGGAGGGACGGGTCCGCCGCGAGGGCTTTCTCGTCGTACGGATCGGCCTCGCCGGGACTGGGGACGATTTTCACGGGTCCGCCCAGGGTTACGGAGAGGTCGTCCACCCAGACTGTCTGTTCGTCGCCGTGTCCGGCATCGCCCCAGATGGCAATGGCGGTGAAGCCCTGCAAATCGGTCTTGTCGCCGTCCACGGCGCCAAGTTCCCGGTCGTTGTGCAGGACTTCGAGGCCATCTTCCGCGTCGAAGTCGAATGTCCACTTGTGCCAGCCAGGCGGCTCGCGTCTCACGCCGAGCCAGAACAGTCGGTTGAACCAGTCTTTGCCGTCACAGGCCGTGGCGGTATACCCCTCATCGCCCCCCAGATAGTTGGCGTAGAGAATGCCGGCCGCCAGGAGTCTTCCATCGCTTTGGACCAGTCCCCAACGGGGACCGACCCGATGCGCCTTAGGGTCTTTGGGGTTCGAGCCGTCGTCGTACAGATAGAGCTCGAGCTTTCCCGATTCGTCGCGATCGCGGAGCTTCAGCAGAGCCTTGCCACCGGGTCCCACTCTGAGCGAGGCTTTGCTGCCGTCGCGGCCTTTCGACATGTCAATAGAGACATCGCCGGTGATTGTCCATAGCGATAGGGCTTCTTCGGAGTCAAAGGCGAACCGTCCCGGCTTCCCGGCTTCTCGCAAGATGGGAGCGGGGCTGGTCTGACCTCGAATGGAGGTGGGCAGCGCCGCTGCAACTGCGGCTGATAGACTGAGCATCCAAATCTTTTTCAGCATTGGCTTATCCTTTTCCGTCTTTGACAATCTCGCTGCCTTTCCACGGCCACACTCGAGCGAAGCACGCGGCCGGTCCCGACGGCCGCCTCCCGACGTCTCACCCTGAGA